>CAYFRX010000186.1:4317-6256 GCA_964345515.1 uncultured Rhodothermales bacterium | reverse complement strand
CAGCAGTATGCTCTGCGGTGGACCATGGCGCAGCGTCGTGATGATTAGACCTCGCCGCCGGCCGCCCGCGGCACCTCGATCATGACGCGGGTCCCCTGTTCCGGGGCGGCGTCGATCTCGAAGAGGCCGCCAATCAGCTCGATGCGGTCGCGTACGCTATAGAGACCGAGGCCGCCCTCCTGCTTTGCCGCATCGGAAAGTTCGGCAAGGTCAAACCCCACGCCCTCGTCTTCGACGACAACGCGCACGCCGGTGTCCGTTTCCGTGAGTATGAGCGTGGCCGCCTCCACCTCCGCATGCTTTACTACGTTGAAGAGCAGCTCACGCGCCGTGCGTAAAAGCAGGACGCACACGTTCTTTTCGACCGGGACATCCGGTTCTTCAACGTCGACGGTGACGGACAAACCGTAGGCCTCTTCCATCTGCAAGCCTAACCACTGGAACGCGTCCTGAAGCGACTCCTTCCCCACCGGTGGGTTGAGCTCCGATGAGAGATTGCGGGTCGTCTTAATCGCATCATTGATCTTCGTGGCTGCTTGCTTCAGGGCGCCGTCTGCCTCGCCGGGCGGCTGACGCTCGGCCTTCTGGATGCGCATTTGGGCGGCGAAAAGATGCTGCTGAAGGTCGTCATGGAGAACGTGGCTCAGGCGCTTGCGCTCGTCCTCTTCCGCCATTGTCAGTGCTGAGGAGAGGGCGTGGACCTGCTCCGTGCGGCGCTTGAGCCGGGCGCTGGCCGCGCGGAGCTCCAGTTCGGAGTTTTTGCGCTGCGTAATATCGATAAAGGTGAAGACGACGCCCTCAACCGCATTGTCCACGGTGCGGTATGGATGGGCGTACACCAAAAACCACTCGTCGTTTTGGTTGTTCACTTCGCGTTCCACAGGATCGCCATCGAGCACCTGGCGCGCATCCGCCTCCAGCTGGTCGTACTCCAGCCGGTTCGTGAACGTGCCGATGGGCCGGCCCACGTCTTTCGACTGGATGTTGAACAGATCCTCGATGGGGGGCGTGAACCGTTGAATCTGGAGCTTGCGGTCTAAAAAGAGAATGCCGATCTCCGTAGCGGCCATCAGGTTCTTCAGGTCGTCGTTGGCCGTGCCAAGCTGCTCAATCTTCGATTCTAGTTCCTGGTTGACCGTCTTGAGCTCTTCGTTGACCGACTGGAGCTCTTCCTTGCTCGTTTCCAGCTCCTCGGTCATCGACTTGTATTCTTCGTTCATTGACCGCAGCTCCTCGTTCGCGGCCCGCATCTCCTGCTTGGACGTCTCGTGCTCTTCGATGGTGGCGCGCAGCTGGCGCTTCGTCCGCTGGAGTTCGCCGTTCAGGTGGGCAGTGTCGGCGTCTTCGTCCTCGGCGTCTGAATCGGGGCGTCCGTTTTCGCCGGATGCAGCCGGCGGTGTCTCCCGCTCCTTGACGAACATGACGAGCGCCACGCCGTGCGTGTTGGGCGTATCCGGCGCCGGGCAGACCTCGAGCCGCACGAGCTCGGTTGTCCCGTTGATGTGCACCTGGACTGCGGGCGTGACGGTGCGCTGTTCCTCCTCAAAGGCATCCCGAAGCGCGGCCCGCAGCTTGATTTGCAGCTCGGGCCGGACGATCTCCACGATGTTGGCACTCGGCGCGCCGGCCGGGTGGAGCAGATACCGCCCTGCCCCCGCTGAGAGGCGGACGATGGTGTCGCTCTCGTCGACGATCGCGTTGGGAGGCGCGTGGGCCTCCAGCATGCGGCGATGGAGGTTGACGTTGGATTGGTCGTTGGTTTCGGTCCCGGGGTACGACCGCATGCGCGTCCGCATCGGCGTCAGCGGCATCGTCGGCAGCTGGGGGACGGCGACCGCCCCGTCTTTGCGCTGGTAGATCCGATGCGTCTTGTCCACGATCCGAAACAGATCGTTCATCCCCTCGGTCGATTCGGAGCTTCCCAGGAAGAGGTGCCCTC
>CAYFRX010000186.1:0-4217 GCA_964345515.1 uncultured Rhodothermales bacterium | reverse complement strand
CGCTGATCAGAAAGTCCTTTTGCAGCTCCTTCGCCTCGCCCGGCCGATCCTGTAGAAGCTCGAGGTAGTCCTTCAGGGCCGACCGCTGATGCACGTGCATCCGGCGCCGGATGCGGCGGAGCATGGTCGAGCGCTTGTACTGGCTGAAATCCTGCCCGGTGCGTGCCCGCACTTGCCCGAAGATATCTCGGACCACCTCCTGCTCGCTGTCGCCCAGCGCGTCGGCATCCTTCAGCGGCTGAAGCGAGTGGACCGCGGCCCGGTGCGCGCCGATGCGCTTGCCCAACTCGGCGGCCGGGAGCACGAGATCGGCCCGGCCCAGTTCGAGGGCCGTACGCGGCATGCTCGCATGCATCGCCTCCTCGGGGTCCTGGATCGCCGTGAGGCCGCCCTGTTCCTCGATGGCGCGGAGGCCCGCGGCCCCGTCGCTGCCCGAGCCCGAGAAGATGACGCCCACCGGCTCCACGGCGGCCTCGGCCAGCGAGCGAAAAAACTGATTGATGGGCGCCCGCCGATGGGGCGGCTCCTCAAAGTCGACCGGTGTGAGCACCGTGCCGTTCATGACGAGGGCTTTGCCTGGCGGGACGACGTACACCTCGCCGGCCTCGACCTCGGTGGGCTCGGTCACCTGACGCACCGGCAGCGTCGTGGCGTGCTGCAGCACCTCGGCCAGTTCGCTCGACTGGTCGGGCGCCAGATGCATCATCACCACGAAGGCCATCCCGGGGTCGTCGGGCAGGGCCCGGAAAAAGCGCTGGAGGGCCTCAATGCCACCGGCGGATGCGCCCAGTCCGACGACGACCGGCCGAGCAGGCGCGTCCGCTGATGCTCGAGCAATAGATTTCACAGCGACTCGTTGGTCCGGGAGAAGCTGAGTGTGTATTGATCATAAGGAAAGTGTGGGCAATTAAAAAATAGGCCGGCTTTGAAACAGCGCACGGCGCACCGGATCACAGTTTGCGCGGTCCGATCTAGAGCAATGGCATTTTACACGCTGCGGCCGCTATGTTAACGCCCCGTGCCGCGATGAATCACCGCTGTTGATCATGTGTCGCCTTTCGGCTGATACCCTCGGACACCGCTTCGGCCGGCTCATTTTGTTTCAGCAGCTTTCGTTCGCGCTGGAGGGGGGGCATACCCTCGCCATCACGGGCGCCAACGGATCCGGCAAATCCACGCTGCTTCGCATTCTAGCCGGCGTGCTCACGCCCACGCGTGGCGCCATCGCGCTCACGGTGGATGGAGCGGCTGTGCCGCGTGAGGAGCGCCCGTTGCACACCGGATTGGTGGCGCCCTATTTCAACGTGTACGACGGGCTCTCGGCGCGCGAGAACCTGGAATTCTTGGCCGAGGCGCGCCAGCTTCCCCGGGCCGACGATCGTATTGCTGCTGCGCTGGACCAAGTAGGCCTCGCCGATCGGGCCGATGACCTGGTGAGTACGTACTCGTCGGGCATGAAGCAGCGGGTCAAGTACGCGGCGGTGCAACTCACCGAGCCGCCGCTGCTACTGCTCGACGAGCCGTCGGCCAACCTCGATGCGGCTGGGCTCGACATGGTCGATGCCGTCATGAAACGGCACCAGCAGGCCAACAAGCTGCTCATCGTGGCCACCAACGTGGCCTCGGAGGCGGCCCGGTGCGACCGGGCTCTCTGCGTGGAGGACTACCGCTGACCGTCAGCCCCGCGCGAACGCCAAGGCGCACAGCGTCACGTGGTGGGCGCCGGCATCTTTGAGCGCCTCGGCGGCGGCCACGGCCGTAGCGCCCGTCGTGATAATGTCGTCCACCAGCAGGAGCGACGTGCCGGCGAGGTCTTCGGCGCGGGCCGCCCGAAACGCGCCGTCCACGTTGGCCCAGCGGTCCGCGCGCGACAGGTGGGTCTGCGACCGGGTGGCCACCGGCCGGGCGAGCCAGTCCGTCCGCACTGGTGCGCCAAGCTCCGCGCTGAGGCCGCGAGCAAGCATCGCGCTCTGATTGTACCCACGCTCGTACCGCCGCGCACGATGAAGCGGAATAGGGACGATCGCATCGGGGGCGGGGAGGCGCGCGTCCAGGGCGGCTGCCATGAGGCGACCCAGCGCGATGCCATAGCGTGGACGGTTTTGGTACTTCAAGGCATGCTGAACCGGCTGAAGGGCGCCGTCCTTGTCGAATCGCCAGAGTGCCCGGGCTGCGTCCAACGCGTCCGTCGGCGCGGGAAGCCGCTCGATGTGCGCCGTCACGGCGTCCGGGTCGGCTCGCTCTGGGCGGCGCATGCACCGCGAACAGAGCGGGACGCTGGACGTTGGCGTTCGCGCATTACAGTGGAGGCACCGCGGCGGGTACACGACGTCCAGCAGGCCTATCCAGACTTGGCGGACCATCTGAAACGCTGAGGTAAAGGGCATCGCCGAGAAGGTTGCTGCGTACGAGAATCGTGTGAAAGTGGGAAGGGCCTGGCGCCGCAGAAAGCATCGCCCTTTATCAAGGTACAAAAACTTGTATACTTACTACCGACCCGACGTGTCAGTACGGTCGGCAACCGGAGCGACACTTTCACCTTTTGAACGTGCAACGGACCCATGGCGGATAGGGAGCGACGCGGCATGTTGATTAAAAACTCGGGCACTCGCTCGGTGCGGATTGCGATGGCGTCGCGCACCATGGACCTGCAGCCGGGCGAAGAGAAGTTCATTACGCCCGAGGAAGTACTCGACCCGAAGCTCCGGGAGGCCCTTCAAATCCGAGAGATTTCGATTGTCCGGCCGGCGACGACGGAAGAAGACGTGACCCTCCGCGAGCGGCTCGAAGCGCAAAAGGGCGAGTAATACCGTTTCCGTTTCAAAATGCCTGGATCTCGAGCGGCATCGTCCATCGCATACCACTGTGGATCATGCGCGAGAACGTTCGAACGTTCAACGTTGAACGTATCTGCGCCCCGAACCGGACACGCGACGAGAGAACGTCTGGGGGAACCCCGACATGATTATCTGGAAACGATTATAAGGCGTTGCGAATGCCTGCCGGTCCTCGTTGATTATGGGCGATGCCGTTCGTCCCCACTGAATGCGCTCCTATACCATGAACATCCTTGCTTTAGAGCCCTGGTACGGTGGCTCGCACGAGAACTTCCTGGATGGTCTCGTCGAGCACAGCCACCACACCTTCCGCACCATCACGATGCCCGGCCGGTTTTGGCGCTGGCGGATGGAGGGCGGTGCCGTTACGCTCGCCCGAAAGGCACGCACCGTGCTCGACCAGGGCTTCACGCCCGATCTGATCTTCGCCTCGGACATGGTACACGTGCCGGCGTTCTTGGCGCTCACGCGGCCGCACCTGAGCGACGTGCCGGTCGTCATGTATTTCCACGAAAACCAGCTCACGTATCCGTTGCCGGAGGGCCGCACCCGCGAGCGGGCCTATCCCAACATTAACTACCTGTCTGCGCTGGCCGCCGACCGGCTCCTGTTCAACTCGCAGTTTCACTTCGACGAGTTCGTGGAGGCGCTGCCGCTCTTGCTGCGCGACTTCCCCGACTTTACCAACCTCCACACCGTGCAGGACATCCGCGCCAAGAGTACGGTGCTGCACCTCGGGATGGATCTGCAGGCCCACGACGCCTACGACGACGCGCGCATGCCGCGCCCAACGAGCGGGAGCAAGCCGTACGTCGTGCTCTGGAACCAGCGATGGGAGTACGACAAGAACCCCCGCGCCTTCTTCCGCGTGATGAACCGCCTCGACGACGCCGGCTACACCTTCCAGCTCATCCTGGCCGGCAAGCACTTCCACGAACAGCCCAAGGAGTTCGAGGAGGCCTTCGAGCGCTACGCCGAACGCATCCTGCACTACGGCTATGCGGAGGACTTCGAAGAGTACAGCCGCCTGCTGCACCGCGCCGACCTCGTGGTGTCCACCTCCCTCCACGAGTTCTTCGGCGTGGCCATCCAGGAAGCCATCTACTGCGGGTGCCATCCGCTGCTGCCCAACCGGCTCAGCTACCCCGAGCTGATCCCGGACGATCTGCACCAGCCGCTCCTGCACGCGCCCATCCTGTACGAAGACGAGGACGCGCTCTTCCACCACCTCGCGTCCATCCTGGGCGGCGACCAGCGGCCGCTGCCTATCAAGACGCTCCGCGACATCCCCGCGCCCCACGACTGGACCCGCTGCATCGAGGACTACGACGCGGTATTCGAGAAGGCCGCCGAGCGGGAGGCGGTGGCGGCGTGAGGAGG
>CAYFRX010000185.1:0-6275 GCA_964345515.1 uncultured Rhodothermales bacterium | reverse complement strand
ACAGCGTGGTTTCGAACACGTCGTCGGCCTGGATGGACCGGGCGAAGGCCGTGAGCCACTCGACACACTGCTCCACATCACCCAGATCGACGATCTCGACGGTCGAGTGCATGTAGCGAAGCGGGACGGACACCAGCGCGCTTGGGATGCCGCTGCGCGTTTTGAAGATGTAGTCGGTGTCTGTGCCGGTGCGGCGCGACGACGGCTCGTGCTGCAATGGGATGTCGTGCTTCGCAGCCACGGCCATCAGCCGCTCGACAACCTTCGGGTGGTTGGACGTGCCGTGCGTCACCGTCGGCCCCTTCCCCATCTTGACCTGCCCGTGCTTGGTCGCGCTGATGCTGGGCGAGTCGGTGGCATGCGTGACGTCGAACGCGACAGCCAGGTCCGGGTCGAGGCGGTGCGCGATCATTTGCGCGCCGTTGCCTCCGATCTCTTCTTGCACCGAGTTGGCGGCGATCACCGTGCAGCCGGGCCGGTCGTCCGCGAGGTTGGCCATGACCTGCGCAATGATGAACCCGCCCAACCGGTTGTCGATGGCGCGAGCCGTGACGCGGTTGGGCGTAAGGTCACGCGCCTCCACGTCAAACACCATCGGGTGCCCCACGCGGATGCCGCGCTCGGCAACCTCGTCGGCGCTGTCGGCCCCGATGTCGATGAACAGCTCGTGGACCTCGGGAATCTTTTCATCGTCGCGGTCGCGGATGTGGATGGCCGTGTTACCCACCACGCCGAGCGCGGCACCGTTGTCGCCCAGGATGCGGACGCGCAGCCCCCGCGCGATGGCCCGGTCGGAGCCGCCGATGCGGTTGACGTAGATGAAGCCTTCGTCGGTGATGTGGCGCACCATAAATCCGATTTCGTCGACGTGCGCGTCCAGCATCAGGCGCGGCGCATCGTCGCCGTCGGTGCCGTCGAGCGTGGCCCAGGCGGTTCCATACGCGTCGTTTTCTACGCGGTCGGCGTGCGGGCGGACGAAATCAGCCCAGACGCGCTGGCCGGGGGCCTCAAAGCCAGTGGGGCTCGGCGTGTTTAGCAAATCGAACAGGAAGTCCTTTGTAGTGTCGTTCATACAGCTATGATGAGTCCGTGAAAAGGGTGAGGGGTCGAAAAGTCAGATATCGTCGGCTCCTGAACCTCGGGGCGGCCGAGCAGTGCAATTTTGGGGGACGCGCGTGCTAGCATAAGCGCATCCGACACGTTATATTGCGCCAGCACATCGCTTGTTTTGGCCGCGCCCGGCGTCCCTCTCGCGAGGCGGAACCCCCTTGGACACGGGCGCCGCCACACTGAACCACCGACCCCTTTGCTTTCATGCGCAAGAAGACGGAACGAACGTACCACATGCTCATCGTTGAAGACGACCCGGACATTCGGATGGGCCTTCGCGAGTTTTTCGACATGGAAGGCTACAACGTGGACACCGCCGAGGACGGCGAGGTGGCGCTGGAAAAGATGCGCCAGGCGGAGGCGTGCGACATCGTGCTGCTCGACATCATGCTGCCCGAAAAGGACGGTTTCGACGTGCTGCGAGAGGCGCAGGAGATGGGCTTCAGTGCCCCCGTCCTCGTATTGACAGCCAAGGGCGAGCAGGAATCCAAGCTCAAGAGCTTTGGCCTGGGCGCCGACGATTACGTCACTAAACCATTCAACGTGGAGGAGCTTGCAGCCCGCGTCAAGGCGATTTTGCAACGCACCATGCCGCCCGACAAGGCCCCGATGGACGTGTACGAGATCGGGGAGGTCGAAGTAAATTTCACGACCCATGAGGCCCATCGGAACGGCGAGGAGATTAACTTCACCGCGCTGGAGTTTGACATCCTCCGCTACCTCATCCAGTACCGCGGGCAGACCGTGACGCGGAAACAGCTCTTGCGTGACGTCTGGGGCATCGACGAGGAGATCATCACGCGGACGATCGACCGGCACATGGCGTCCGTCCGCAAGAAAATCGAACCCGACCCGTCCTCACCCGAGTACATCAAGACGGTGTACGGCATCGGATATCGCTTCGAGGACTGATAGGCGACCGTCAGGGCAGACGCACGCGTCGCCGACTACGCCTCTTCTTCGTCCATGTCCACGCGCTTAGCACCAACGAGCTTGTACCCGATCCCGTAGACGCTCTGAATCGCCCACGACTCCTCATCGTCGCCCTCCATCACGTCGCGGAGGGCATTCACGTGGCGATCGATGGTGCGCGTCTCGATGTTGGAGGGCAGCTTCCACACGTCGCGGAGAATCTGCTCACGCGTGGCCGTACGCCCGCGGTGCTGCACGAGGTACGCCAGGAGCCGGTACTCAAGGTCGGTCAAGTCGATCGGCTCGCCGCCACGCTGCACGCGCTTCGAGGCGAGGTCTACGGTGAGCCCCCCAACCTCGAACGTGCCCTTGCTCGCCTGCTCGACCGACTGCGACTGCCGGCGCAGGAGCGCTTCGATGCGCGCCAAAAGCTCCTCCGTCGAGAAGGGCTTCGTCAGGTAGTCATCGGCACCCAGGCGGAAACCGCGCATCTTGTGTTCGTGCGAACCCAATCCCGTGAGCATCAGCACGGGGGTGTCCACGCCCTCCGAGCGCGCTTCACGCAGCATGTCAAAGCCGCTTCGCTCCGGAAGATTGGCGTCCAGAATGATGAGATCATACCCGGGCAGCGACACCGCAAAATCGTGCCCCGTCTCGCCGTCCGCCGCAAGGGTTACGTCGTATCCCTCCGATTCGAGGAAGAGTTGGAGCCCCGTACTCATCTCCTCATCGTCTTCCACAATCAGGAGCCGGTTATCAGATCGCTCAACCATGTCGTTGTATCGTGTGTCTCACAGAGGAATCGGGCCAGCGGCGTGCGCATCCAGGACGCTACTCGCGCGATGGGGGACAGCGATTCATCCTCGTCGCATAGCCACTGTACCGCAGAGGTCAAGCAGATGTTGTCGGGAGGGTGCAATAAAGTCGTGACTTGCGCGGTGAAGCAGCCGACTTGTGCGCCTGATTCAGCCGTGCACGACGGCCACGGGACGCAGGCGGGCCACCTTGCCAGCTAGTCCGGCGCCGGCTACTGTCTCCACGATCGCGTCAATGTCCTCCTTCACCTGCACGCCACCGGTCGCGACCGGATCGCCCCCCGACCGGGTGGGAACGTCCTGCGCTTCGAGCTCTTCGTCGACCGTCGCGACCCTCCCCCGATGGCTGACCTCGTGGCGGCTCATAGTGCGGCCGGCACCGTGGCACGCCGACCCGAAGCTGATTTCCATGCTCTCGCGCTCGGCGAGCAGCACCCACGACGCCTCGCCCATGCTGCCCGGCACGAGCACCGGCTGCCCGAGCGCGCGGTACGGCAAGGAAATGCCGGGCGTCCCCGGCCCGAAGGCCCGTGCGGCTCCCTTCCGGTGGACGTAGCAGCGCATGTGGCGGCCTTCGACCTGATGCATCTCGATCTGCCCCAGATTATGGGCGACGTCGTACACCGTGTGAAAGGCGTTGCCCTGACCGCCAAGCGCCTCGTTGAATGCCTCTCGCACGCGATGTGCAAGCACCTGCCGGTTGGCATAGGCGAAGTTGGCAGCCGCGCACATCGCACCCATGTAGTCCTCCGCCTCGGAAGAATCGAGTGGAACGGCGGCGAGGTCGGGACTGGGGGGATCGATATCGTACTTGGACGCCGCGGCCTGAAAACGCTCGATGTAGTCGGCACAGATCTGACGCCCGTAGCCCCGCGAGCCGCAGTGGACCTGCGCAACGAGCGTGTTCTTCTTGAGGCCCATGGTGAGGGCAGCAGCGCGGTTGAAGACCTCCTCCACGACGTTGATCTCGATGAAGTGCTCGCCCCCGCCGAGTGTGCCCAGCTGTTTGGCGCCCAGAGCGCGGGCCGCGTCGCTCACCTTGCTCGGATCGGCGTCGTTGAGCCGTCCACCCTCTTCGGCACGAACCAGGTCATCCTGCTGCGCCAAATCCTTGCGTAACGCCCACTGCGCGCCCGACTGCGCGACGTGGTCGACTTCACTCTTGGTGAGTTGCAACGACCCCTCAGCCGTACTGCCGGTCGGGATGTGCTCATGCAGCGTGTCCGCGAGCGCGTCGAGCTGGTCGGTACTGAGATCGGCGCTGATGCTCGACCCCAGCAGGCGCACGCCGACGTTGATGTCGTGCCCAATGGCGCCCGGTGCTACGACCCCGACCGGGTACTTGGTAGCCGCGACGATGCCGACCGGCGCCCCTTGTCCTTCGTATACATCCGGCATAACGACAAGATGCCCGACGAGGCCGGGCAGCATGGCGGTCTGCACCGCCTGATTGATCGCTTCACTGGCGATGATGCGGTCGATGAGCGCTTCGGTGGCGATGATACGCACCGGTACACGCATGCCGTCTCGGAAAGACTCAGGGATAGTCCACTGATAGTCGTCGATCCGTTCTAAGTCTGTCCGATCCATATGCTGTTCGTCCACGCAGAGTGCGTCGCGCGCAACCCACCTCGCCACGCGCTCCTCCCTGCGTTTTGCTTGATTAAAAAGCCATTGCGAAAGCCAACAATATCGTATTATTGAATTGGGATCGGAGAGATCGTGTTCCACCTCGGGCGCCCAGAGTCTCTTTGACACGGTTGCCTTCGGCAGATCAGGAAACCCTTCCAGCCGCTCTGCAGTGGACTACTGTCCCCCTTTGTGAACGAATCCAATCCGCGCGCCAGCCATCGCTTCAATTCTTCCCCAATCGTTGACGCCTCCGGAGCGCTTCACGGGGGCCACGTTTGCCTCCTACCAGCCCGAGACGCCCAGTCAAGCGGCCGCCCTGCAGGTGGCCCGCTCGTTCGCGGACCAGTTGCGGGCCCGTCCCTCGCTGCCTGAGCGCCTTCGCCGGCTGTTTACCCGCTCGAACGCACCCGACTGGCAAGGGCTGTACTTCGTGGGGCCGGTGGGCACGGGCAAGACCCACCTGATCGCGGCCATGTATCACGCGCTGCATCCGGACGTGCCGTGCGCATTCCTGCACTCCAGCACGCTGTTCCGAACGACGGTCCCTCCGGCGCGCTACGCGAGTGCGATCGCTGACCGCTGCAACGTGCTGTGCCTCGATGAAGTCGAGATCGACGATCCGGCCAACGAAGCCCGGCTGGTGCTGGTGCTCCGTGCCCTCGAACAGCGCGGCGTGAAGCTTCTTGCCACGAGCAACGTAAAGCCCGAGCAATTCATGGCGAACCGAATGGGCTCGGGGCGCTTCGAGCGGTTCCTGCAGAAGGAATTTGCCGAACGGTACCGGCTCGTATTCGTCGGCGGCGAGGACTACCGCGTGCGACACCCCCGCGACGACCGCACTCGGGGAGGCGGCTGGATTGGCCCGCCGCACCAAACCGAACCGGTCCTTCGCGACGCCTACCGGGCCGCTGACGGCAAGCGGTTGTGGCTCTCGTTCGACGAGTTCCGCGCGGCGTCTCGCTCGACGCCCCACGAGCGGCTCCTCGACCGGCTGGTGCAGGTCGACCACCTCTTCGTCGCGGACATCGACATCGGCACCACCGACGACGCGCTTCGCCTCCTCCGCGTGGTGGATGATCTCTACGTCCGCCCCGACGCGCCGCGCTTCTACTTCACCGCTCGAACTCCGCCGAAGCAGTGGTTTCGCACGTCGGACCAGGGCGAGGGCCTCGTGGCTGATGTCGCTGAGAAGTTCACCCGGACGGTCTCCCGGCTGCACGCGCTGTGCGACATTGAAACGCTCGCTGGTCCCGACGTCTCGGTGCCCGATGCTAACGATTAATCGTCTGCGTTCAGAGCGGCGGTCTCAAGAATGCGAACGGGCCGTCCCCACATCTGCGCGGTCATCACGTCCTCGCGGCGTTGCGCCCGGAACCGGACTCGCAACCCATCCTGCTGCAGGGAAGCGTCGAGCCCGTCGGGCAGGTAGCGCGTGCTGTCGTCCGCCACGATGCCGTAGAAGCCGCCCTCCAGATCGATGTAGCGCACCGTGCCCGTGCCGCTGATCACGTCGTCCGGGTCCGGCGCGTCATCGGCGTCGTGCGTGCTGCGGCATCCGATCGCGAGCATGCTGATCAGCAGTAGCGTGAAGAGGCGGAGCATGACAGCGCGGTGTCGGTGGGATTTACTCATGCATCGCGGCCGCCTCTTCGGCTCGCTCGTCCACCGGCGTACCGACTTCGTGGATCCACCCGCCGCCGAGCACGGTGTCGTCCTCGTACAGCACGACGGACTGGCCGGCTGTGATCGCGCGGCGCGGCTCGGCGAAGGCCACCTTCAGCTCGTTCTCGCCCGTCTGCCACACGA
>CAYFRX010000184.1:0-6316 GCA_964345515.1 uncultured Rhodothermales bacterium | reverse complement strand
GAGGCCGAGCGGCTGCAGACGGGAACCATCACCGGCACCGTCACAGACTCCACGACCGGCGATCCGCTTCCCGGCGTGAACGTCGTGATCGAGGGGACGAATCAGGGCGCGGCGACTGGGGCGAACGGGACCTATCGCATCGAAAACGTGGAGCCCGGTACGTATCCGCTTCGCGCGTCGTTTGTGAGCTACCAGGATGTCGTCGTGGAGGGCGTTGAGGTTCAGGCCGACCAGACGACGACGGTCAACTTTGCGCTGGCGCCAGCGACCGAATCGCTCGACGAAGTCGTGGTGGTCGGGTATGGTGAGCAGCAGCGGCGCGAGGTGACGGGGTCGATCTCGCAGGTTTCCTCCGAGAGCTTGGCGGACGTGCAAGCGACGAGTCCGGAGAAAGCGTTGCAAGGTCTGGCGGCCGGGGTGCAAGTCACAAACGGCGGCCCTCCAGGAAGTGGAGCGCGCGTTCGCATCCGAGGCCTCAGCACGGTCAATAACACCAACCCGCTGTTCATCGTCGACGGCGTCGAGGTGGGCGGATTGGAGGCGGTGAACATCTCCGACATCGAGTCGATTGAGGTGCTCAAAGACGCCTCGGCGGCAGCCATTTACGGCTCGCGGGCTTCAGGTGGCGTGGTGCTCATCAGCACAAAGTCCGGGCAGCCCGGCGAGCTGCGCGTCAGCTTCAGTTCGTCGTACGGATTGCGGCGCGCCACGGAGCGGCTGGATCTGCTGAACACCCAGCAATACGTAGATTACACGACCGAGATGCAGGAGAATGCTGGGCTCGAACCTCCGGCTCGGTTTGATCAGGACGGCTTCTCGACAAACGAGAATACCGACTGGCAGGACGCCGTCTTTCAGCAAGGCTTCATCACGAACAACAATCTCGCCGTGTCGGGAGGCAGCGAGGACGCGACGTATCGCCTCTCACTTGGTTACGCGAAGGAGCAAGGCACCATCATCGAGACCGGGTTCGAGCGGTTCTCGTTGCGGGCCAACTCTAGCTTCGACCTAGGGCGCATCACGCTAAGCGAGAATCTGGCGCTGACGTACCGTGAACGGGACAACTTACGGAACTCCAACGTCCTCGGCCTGGCGCAGCGGATGCCGCCCTATCTGAACGTACGCGATTCGGATAATCCCGGCGGGTTTGACGGCCTCGATTTGGTCGATCTTGCCGATGACCAGAATCCGGTACGCGTGCAGGAATTGGGGTCCAGCCGAAGCGGTGAAACCAAGCTCTTCGGCAATCTCACGGCTGGGCTTCAAATCATTGAGGGCGTTTCGCTGCAGTCGGTACTTGGCGTCGACTATGCGGAAGGACTCAGCGAGAACTTTACGCCGTCATTCCGCACCGGTGACTTCCAGGGGCAGGACTTCGCTGGGATCAGTGAGAACCGGTTCACCTTCTTCCAGCCCGTCTCTACGACTACGCTGAACGTGAACCAGGGCGTCGGAAATCACGAAGTGAGCGGAACGTTTGGTTTCGAGGTGCAGAACACGTCCGTGAAGAGGATTTCGGGCAGTGGAAGGAATCTGCTCACGAATGATGTGCGCGTCATTGGGTCCGTCCAAGAGGGTATCAATCTTGGAGGTGGGGAAGGTGAGGACGTCCTCGTTTCCTACTTCGGCCGTGTCAATTACAACTATGCGGGTCGGTACCTGCTCGAAGGGGCATTGCGCCGCGACGGCTACTCGCGCTTTGGGCCGAATGACAAGTGGGGGATTTTCCCGTCCGTCTCGGCGGGCTGGAATATTGCCGAAGAAGCGTTCCTGGAGGACACGCCATTGAGCGAGTTGAAGCTCCGCGGAAGCTGGGGTCTGACGGGCAATAACAATGCTCTGGGCCGGTACGAATGGCAGTCCACCGTGGGGACCGGGTTCCGATACAACTTCAACGGGAATGCCGTCCGCGGGGCCGGGGTCCCGTCGCTCTCCAATCGAAGCCTGCGCTGGGAGACGTCCGAGTCCATCAACGTGGGGGTCGATCTGGGCCTTCGGGAGCAGGCATTTACGTTCTCGGCCGAGTACTATCAGAACACGACCGAGGACATCCTGCTCCCGATTTCACTGCCGGGTTCCTTTGGGTTCCCAGGCGGTTCGCGCGCCAACACGGGCTCGGTGGAGACCTCCGGCTTCGAGTTTACGGCCGGGTATCAGGGGCGCAGCACGGGCGCGTTCAACTGGTCGGTGGATGCCAACTTCGCGACGGCGTCCAACGAGGTGACCTCCCTGGGCCTCGGCAGCCCCATCACAGGCATCAACTGGGGGACCGGGACCAACCTGGCGAACCGCGTCGTCGAGGGCGAGTCGCTCTGGCACTTCTACGGCTGGAAGGTCGATCGCATTCTCCAGCCGGACGACTTCAACCAGGACGGCAGCCTGCGAGAGGGGATTCCCACACAGGACAATGCGGCGCCGGGCGACATCAAGTTCCAGGACATAGATGGAAATGGCGAGATCAACGACGAAGACCGCGTGGACCTCGGCTCGCCGCATCCGACCTATTTCTACGGCCTGACCGCGCGGGCGACCTGGAATAACTTCGACGTGAGCCTCTCGCTCGAAGGGCAGGGCGGGAACAAGATTCTCCAGCAATACAAGTTCTGGACGCAGGGCATGACGCGTCCTTTCAATGCCGAAACGGCCGTTCTGGACCGCTGGGCGCCGGAGAACCCGGATGGCGATATGCCTCGTGCGATCTCGGGCGATCCCAATGACAACGCCCGGATGTCGGATCGTTTTCTCGACGAGGGCGACTACCTTCGTCTGCAGCGGCTCACGATCGGGTACGACCTGCCCATCCAGCAACTCGGGCTGGCGCAGACGACCGTCCGCAGCGCGCGGATTTACCTCCAGTCCGAGAATCTGTTGACCCTCACCGGGTACGAGGGTTACGATCCGGAGGTCGTGGGCGGAGGCAACGATGTCAGCTTTGCCGTCGACCAAGGGACGTACGTGCAGCCGCGTACCTTCCTGGTCGGCCTGCAATTGAATTTCTAGCGCCCTCCCTCAGCGGTACACACTCCCACAGGTCTTTTGCCATCGAACACACGGGATGCCATGAAACGATTAGCCACCCTCGTTTTCACCCTGGTACTTGCCGTCGCCTTGTCGTCGTGCGATACCAACGTGAACAAAACCAATCCGAACGAGCTGACCACAGAAAACTTCTTCCAAGACACCCAACAAGCCCTCACGGGGGTTTTCGGGGTGTATGACATCTTACAGGAACAGGGATTGTATTCCCGCCATCAGTACTTCAACCTGGACATGCTCTCTGAAGAGGCGGTCGGAACGAGTAGCCTCCAGGGCGCCCTCCGCCCGGTCGAGACGCGAACCCTGAGCGCGTCGAACGGGAGCATCGCGCCGACGTGGGATGCCCTTTATCTGGGCATCAAGCGGGCCAACCTGGTGCTGGAGCGGATCGCTGGGAACGCCGACAACATCGATGATTCGGGTCGACTCCTGGCTGAGACGCGCTTCCTCCGCGCCCTCTACTACTTCGAGCTCGTGGCCCTGTGGGGCGACGTGCCACTGCTTGAAACCGTCAAAGGTGATGTGGGCGGCGAGCCGCGCGCGCCGGCTGCCGACGTTTATGCGCTCATCCTGGATGATCTGGAGTTTGCGGCGAGCAACCTCCCGCGGAGGTCGGAGATCGCAAGCAACATGCTGGGCCGGGCCCCCCGCGGTGCCGCCCTGGCGCTGGAGGGCCGCGTGCATCTGATGTTGGGTAACTGGGAGGAGGCCCGCGCTGCGTTTCAGTCGGTCATCGACCTGAATGAATATCAGCTGGTCGACAACTACTTCGACAACTTCATGGAGGAGACCGAGAATAACGCCGAGTCGGTCTTCGAGGTGCAGTTTTCCAGCAACTCGGCGGGCCAAAACTGGGCGTCGCCCGGCACGGCCGATCAGACGTGGCGGCGGCAGGAATACGGCTGGCTGGACTGGAACAACGTGCTGATCAGCGATCGCCTCCTGAATGAGTTCGAAGACGGTGATCCGCGCAAGGACGAATCCTTCTATCAGATTTGCGACACGTACAACAACGGGCAGAACATCGTGCTGCCCGGATCGGATCAGTTTCCGAACGATCCTGAATACGCTTGCGGGGTAAGTGATGAGGTGGCCGCCGACCAGCCGAAGCATCCGTCCCGGCCTTCGTGGCGAAAATATGAGAACTACTACAAGACGGCCAGTACGTCCTGCTGTGAGAGCGGAATCAACATGAACGTACTGCGTTACGCCGAGGTGCTGACCGGGCTCGCCGAGGCGCAGATCGAACTGGGCAACATTACGGCCGCCGGTAATGGCAGTCCCAGTGCAGTCAGTCTCCTCAATCAGGTGCGTCAGCGGCCCAGCGTCAACATGCCCGACATTTCCACGGTGTTTGACATGACCAGCGAGCAGGGCGCGCTGGAAGCTCTGTACCACGAATACGCCTCCGAGTTTGCGGGTGAGCAGGTGCTCATTTATCCGCAGGTGCGGCGGCTAGACTTTTGGGAAGACTGGGCCGGCGACGAGGCGACCAACGTCCGACGCTTCCTGCCGATCCCGCAGAGCGAGATCGACAGCAATCCTGAAATTTCGTCGGCGGATCAGAATCCCGGGTACTGAGGTGAGACGTATCGATTGCACTATCGAGTTCTGAGAAGACCGGCGTGTACGTGGTATGTACGTGCTCTGGTGTGGGACATTACGCGCCGGTTCCTCATCCCTGCCTCTCGCAAAGCAAGGCTCACCCGCTCTCGTTCGTGGGACGACGTGATGCGGCGCGCTCTGGCTATCCCGCCAGGGTGGCTCTGCAGTGAGAGGCGACGGGCCGTCCCTCGTTTTCGGCGGATGGAAGCGCTGGGGCCACACGGGCCGTGAGGCTGGCGGGATTCTGCTTGACAGAGAAGCCGTTAGGCCGTTCTTTTCCTCATAGTCTTCGCTCGCCCGGTCATGGTGGTTTCACCCGTCGAGGGGCTACATGCGGCGTGCCTCATTCCGACAATGATCTTCCCTAATTTCTCCGTTCTATGATCGCTCTACAATTTGCCGATTCCCGCTCCGTGCACCCAGGAGCCCTTTGCGCTCTGGTTCTCGCATTGCTTGGTTGGGGGCTCGCTCCTCCTCGGGCGCAGTCCCAATCGGTGACGCCCAGTGAGGAGGAAATGCGCTATTACACCGCCGAGTGGGAAGGCGATCGCTACCCCGAGGGGCGGCCCATGGTCCCCGCAGGCATCCTGGGGCGGATGGAAAACGTCTCCATCGAGCAGGCGTGGAGCGTGCTTCGGCAGCACGACTATCACAACAAGTTTGCGGGCGAGTGGGAGATGATCCACGAAGATCGTCCGATCATCGGGCGCGCGCTGACGGCGCAGTACATGCCGCGCGATCCGAACCTCGATGCTCGGATCCGCGAGACGGGGCAGCAAAACGGGCACGTTGGCTCGCCGAACTCCTGGCCCATCGACATGCTGCAGCAGGGCGACGTCTACGTGGCCGATGGCTACGGCAAAGTCAAAGATGGCACGCTCATCGGGGACAACCTCGGGACGGCGATTTACTCCAACTCGGGCAACGGTGTGGTCTTTAACGGGTCGCTCCGCGATCTTGGTGGGCTGGAGGAGATCGACGGCTTTAACGCATTCGTGCGCGGGTGGCATCCGTCATTCATCCAGGAGATGATGCTCACCGGCATCAACACGCCAATCCGTATCGGAGAGGCCGTCGTGCTGCCGGGGGACGTCGTACTGGCCCGACGGGAGGGCGTCCTCTTCATCCCGCCGCACTTGGCCGAAGAGGTCGTGGAGACGGCGGAGATCGTGGTGCTGCGCGACATGTTTGGGCAGCAGCGCCTCCGGGAGGGCGCCTACACGCCCGGACAAATCGACTCGCAGTGGTCTGAGGAGATCCGGCAGGATTTCCTCCGCTGGCTGGAGGCCAACGTCGATTCGCTGCCGGTGCCCGAGGAGCGCATCCAAGAGATTCTCACCGAGCGGAATTGGTAGCCGCCCATGCCCCAATGTTGGCCGGGCTGGCGGTGGCGTACTGACAGCGGCGGCTTCCGCTTTTGCAATCGTCCTCAATGATTTGAGCGCAGTCACGTCCAGCTTTGAGGCTTGCCCCCTAATGCCCGACCACGCGCCCTGGGGGCCAATGTCAACCTGCCATCACTTAAGTCTACCCCTCAATGCTATGAGCAATCCTGATGCTTCAAACCGCGAGGCCAGTTCGGATCGCAACGGACCCTCCGGCGCGTCGCGCCGCTCCTTCATCAAACAGGCGAGCCTGGGCGGGCTCGGCATAGCGGGGATCACGGCGCGCCCAA
>CAYFRX010000183.1:0-6347 GCA_964345515.1 uncultured Rhodothermales bacterium | reverse complement strand
CAACCTTCCAACCTTCAACGTGCCACGACAGCGGCGGCCTCTTCCTGCAGGCGCTGCCAGGCGCGTTCGACGTGGCGCTGCTCGGTGTAGGTCTGCCCCACGCACAGGCGCAGCGTGAACCGGCCGTCGAGCTTCGTGTGCGTCATGAACAGGTCGCCGCTCGCGTTCAGCCGCTCCATGATGGATCGGCTGACGGCATCACCGCCCTCGTGCCGGAAGCAGACGAGGTTGAGCGGCGCGGGCGCGACCCGCTCGAAGTCGTCCGAGGCGTCGACCCAGCCGGCAAATTCCTGCGCCAGTTCGACGTGGTGGCGGACGTGGTGCTGCAGCCCCTCGATGCCGTAGTGCCGGATCACGAACCACAGCTTGAGCGCGCGGAAGCGGCGGCCAAGCGGGACCTGCCAGTCGCGGTAGTCGATCACGGCACCCGACTCCGTCGCTTCGTTCCGCAGGTACTCCGGGAGGATACTGAGCGCGTTGATGAGCGCCGCGCGTTCTTTCACGAAGAAGGCATCGCAGTCGAAGTTCGTAAACATCCACTTGTGCGGGTTGAAGCAGTAGCTGTCCGCGTGCTCCAGGCCGTCGTGCATGCCGCGGAATTCCGGGCAGAGGGCGGCCGTGCCGGCCATCGCGGCGTCGGCGTGCAACCACAGGCTTTCGTCGCGGCAGATGCGGCCGATTTCGTCCAGCGGGTCCATCGCGTTCGACGAGGTGGAGCCGACGGTGGCGCCGACGTAGCAGGGGATGAGCCCGTCCGCGCGGTCCAATTCGATCTGTGCGGCAAGGGCGTCGGGCCGCATCGCATACGTGTCGTCCACGTCGATGAGCCGGAGCTGCTCGCGGCCTAGGCCAGCGATCTTGATGGCCTTCTCGATGGAGGAGTGCGCTTGGGTGGACGTGTACGCGACGAGACGCCCGTCGCACCCCTGCTCGTTCGTGGCGCCGTCGGTGGCGCGCTCGCGGGCGGCGAGTAGGCTGCACAGCGACGCGCTGGAGGCCGTGTCCTGAATCACGCCGCCGCCCCCTGTCGTCGATTTGAAACCGTCGGGCAGGGCGAGCATGTCCACGAGCCAGTCGAGCACGTGCGTTTCGAGCTCGGTGCAGGCCGGGCTCGTCGCCCACAGCATGCCCTGCACACCGAGGCCGGCCGACAGGAGCTCGCCCAAGATGGACGGGCCCGACGTGTTCGCGGGGAAGTAGCCGAAGAAATTCGGCGACTGCCAGTGCAGGAGGCCAGGCAGGATGATGTCCTCCACGTCGTTCATCATCGCCGCGAAGTCCTCTCCCGTCTCGGGCGGCGCCTCGGGCAGCCGGTCGCGCACGTCACCCGGTGGCAGCGGCGACTGCACGGGGAAATCCTCGACGTGCTCGTAGTAGTCGGCGATCCAGTCGATGAGTGCGTGACCGTGCCGGCGGAACGCCTCGGGGCTCATGTGGAAAGAGGGGGGATCAGGGGGCGCGTCGGACATAATCGAGGACAGAAGGTGCGGGAGGAACAGGGCACATTGGGGCGCCGGGCCGTGGGGGCGGTCTGCCTGGCTGCTATCAATCTAGCAGCAGCGCGGCGCGGTTGCAACGGGAGCTGCCAGGCCGGCGGACGTGGCTGAAAAATTGGCAAACGCGCCACACGGGGTCGGACATTTCGTGCGGCCCAGGCTGCCATCGCAGTCAGGGTGCGAGGCCGGGACATCTTTTGAGAAGGAGCCGGGTGGTTCATCACCGAACCGGTATCTGTATTCAATCACCAATCCAACCTGTTGACAGAGGTAGTAGCTATGGCCAACATGACGCTCTATCGCCCCCTGAAGCGCCTGCAGGCGGAAGTCGCAGTTTTTTGATGATTTCCCATTCTCGGGAGAGAACGGCGGCATGCAGACCCTGTGGTCGCCGTCGGTCGATCCGATCGAGACGGGCGAGGGTTACGCGCTGTACGTAGACCTGCCGGGGCTCTCTCGTGAGGACGTGACGCTGACCTTCGAAGACGGCGCGCTCACGATCGGCGGCCAGCGCGACGCGCAGTATGACGACGATGCGACGCGGGTCCGCGGCGAGCGGTGGAACGGCCGCTTCATGCGTTCGCTGCGCTTCAACCACGGGATTGGGCCCGATGAGATCGAAGCGCACTTCGAGAATGGGGTGCTGACCGTGAACATCCCTAAATCGGAGCCGAGCCGCACGCGCCAGATCGAAGTCTCATAGAGGCAGCACGCACGCGGCAACCGCTCCGATGCATGCGCGGACCGCACCGTGGTTCGCCTGCGTCGCAGTACGCCCCCATCCGGCACACGCTGGGTGGGGGCTTTTGGTGTCGAATCCGTTCGACCGCGTCCGGCGTCGCAACCGACGATAAATTCGCGCAGTGCTGAAACGAAGGTCGGCCGTTACGTATACTACGAAAGCGCCGAGCGGTCATGCGCCGATCCATCCGGAGGGGTGGCAGAGCCTGGTTGAATGCACCGGTCTTGAAAACCGGCAGGCCCTCGCGGGTCTCGGGGGTTCGAATCCCTCCCCCTCCGCCACTTCTTGGAAAATCCTTTGCGGGGCCGCTGGGCCGTCAGATCGCGCGGCATCTCCCCAAGGTGCAACCGACGCCGCGCACGCCCTGTCTGCTGGACCAAAGGACTTCTCCCCTGCAGCAATTGTGCATGATGCCCCCGCACAACCGATCAGCAAACGACGGATGGGCCGTCAGTAACAATCCGTCGGCCGCCCTCGTTACGTTAGATGGCTATGCGGAGAGGGCCTCGTTTATGCCCTTGCACCAGGGGGTCCCGCTACTACTTACCTGAGTTACTACACAAAGACATGCCATACCCATCCTCCACCGCTTGCCTGTTGGGCACCGTTACCGCGCTCGTCGTCCTTTGCTTCAGTATGATCCCCGGAGAGGTGCAGGCTCAGCAGCAGAGCCCGTCCCGAACGATCAACTTCGACGAAGCCGTTCGAATTGCGCTGGATCAGAATACGACGCTGAAGCGCTCGTCCAACCGGGTGGCCAACCAGGAGGCGCAGGTCCGGCGCGAGTACATGGACTTTACGCCTAACTTGAACCTCTCAACCAGTACCAACCGCAACTTTGGGCTGGTGCGCGATCAGCAGACGTTCCGGCTGGTCAACCAGACCGTCGACCAGTTCAGCATCGGGGCGAACACGGGCATTACCCTCTTCGACGGGATGGAGAATTTTGCCTCCCTGCAGCGCGCCAACCTCAGCGCGCAGGCGAGCGATCTCAGCCTGGAGCGCACGCGGCAGGACGTCGTGTTCGAGGTAATGAACGGCTACCTGAACTATATTGAGAGCCAGGAAATCATTCGCGTGCGGCAGGAGGAGCTGGAGTCGCGCCGCCAACAGCTGCGGCAGACCGAGGAGCAGGTCGAGGTCGGCTCGCTGCCGGTGTCTGATTTGTACCAGCAACAGGCGCAAGTGGCTCAGGTCGAGCAGCAGCTCCTCAACGCCGAGCGGCAGGCGCAGCTCGACAAGACGGGACTCATTCAGACGCTGCAGCTCGACCCGTTTGGCGAATACGAGTTCGAGGCGCCGACCGTCAGCGAGGCCGACCTCACGGAGGAAAGCTACGAACTCAACCGTCTTCTGGAGGAAGCCTTTCAGCGCCGGACGGACCTGCAGGCTCAGCAGTTCAGTCTGCGCGCCGCCGAGCAGAACGTGCGAGCCGCCCGGTCAGGCTACTTCCCGTCCCTGTCCGTCAACTTTGGGTACGGGACCAACTGGTCGAGCACGCTGCCGGATCAGATCTTCGACCCGGATGGCAATGTGATTGAAGACAACATTTCGTTCTTCGATCACCTGGATAACCAGAAGGGCGGGCGCTTCGGCTTCAGCATCGACATCCCCGTCTTCAACCGGATGCAGACGCGCACGCAGGTGAAGCAGGCGCAGATCGATCTGCAGAACGAACGGTACAACCTGCAGGATCAGCGCCAGCAGGTGGCCCTGCAGGTACGGCAGGCGTACCTGGATTACCAGAATGCCGAGAAGCAGGTGGAGGGGGCCGGCACGCGGCTCCGCGCGGCGGAGCGGGCCCGGGAGGCCGCCCAGGAGCGGTACAATCTGGGCGCCGTGCCGTTCGTGGAGCTCGCGCAGGCCAACGCCGAGTTCGTGAGCGCGGCCAGCGAGCAGGTACGGGCGCGCTACAACTTCATCTTCCAGAAGAAGCTCATCGAATACTATCTCGGCGTGCTCAACCCGCAGGGTTCGCTCTTCCGCTAAGCCCGGGCGCGCGACGTGCCGCCGGGGCACGCGTCCATCTTTTTCTGACGTATTTCCCCACACCCATGGCCAAAACGAATGCAACCCGTCGCATCCTCACGATTGGAGGCATTGTGGCCGTCATCCTCGTGCTGCTGGGCATCATCGGCTGGCAGACCGGTTTTCTTGGCGGCGACGACGAGGGCATCCGCGTCGAGACGGCCGATGCCGAGCAGCGCACCATCACCCAGGTGGTGACGGCCTTCGGGCGGGCACAGCCCGAGGTGGAGGTGACCATCAGCCCGGACGTGCCCGGCGAGATTATCGAGCTGCCCGTGAAGGAGGGCGACCCCGTGACGGCAGGACAGCTCTTGGCGCGCATCAAGCCGGATGCATACATCGCCCAGAAGGAGCAGGCCGAGGCCAACTTGAAGCAGGCGCGTGCCACCCTGGAGCAACGCCGGGCCGACATGCTGCAGGCCGAGCGCACGTTCAATCGGCAGCGGCAGCTGTACGAGCGCGAGGTGGTATCCGAGAGCGCACTGGAGGATGCGCGCACGCAGTACGAAGTCGCCGCAGCGAACTTCGACGCGGCGCAATATCAGGTGGAGAACGCCGAGGCGCGCCTGGAAGAGGCTCAGAAGCAGCTCAACAAGACGTCCATCTATGCGCCAATGGACGGCACGATTAGCAAGCTGAGCGTGGAGGCCGGCGAGCGCGTGGTGGGCACGAGCCAGATGCAAGGCACCGAGATGATGCGCATCGCGCGGCTCGACCAGATGGAGTTGGAGGTGGATGTGAACGAGAATGACGTGGTCAACGTCGCCCTGAGCGACACAGCCGCGATCGAGATCGATGCGTACCCCGATCAGTCCTTCCGCGGCAGCGTGACCGAGATCGCCAACTCGGCGCGCGTCGAGGGCCAGGGGACTCAACAGCAGGTCACCAACTTCCCCGTGAAAGTGCGCGTGCTGGATGTGCACAACCTAATCTTCCGCACGTCCGAGCGCGGCGGCGGGCAGGTGGCTGCGCAGCAGGAAGAGGTGCCCACGCCGGTGCGTGACACGCCGGTGCTCCGGCCCGGCATGAGCGGCACCGTCGATATCTTCACGCAGACGGTCAACGACGTGATCGCCGTGCCCATTCAGGCCGTGACTGTGCGCGACTTCAACCAGGTGCGCAGCGGATCCTCGGCGGCCGAGGCCGACAGCGGCGGCGCACTGGGGCAGAAGGAGGACCTGCGCAAGGTCGTCTTCGTCGTAGACGCGGATACGGCGCGGATGCAGCAGGTTGCCACCGGCATCGCGGACGACACCCACATCGAGGTGCGCTCGGGCCTGAGCGGCGGCGAGCAGGTTGTCATCGGCCCGTATCGCGCCGTCAGCCAGACGCTGGAGCCAGGCGCCAAGGTGCGCGTCGAGCAGCCGGGCGAGGGCGACCGCGGCGCAATCGCCGCCATGCAGTGAGCCCATCGATCGACAGTGCCCACCAATCCAACACGATTTCATGGAACCGGCCCCCTCCTCCACGCCGGCTGCCCCCCCGCACGCCGAGCGACCGCTCATCGACATCGACGCTATCACGAAGGTGTACCAGATGGGCACCGAAGAAGTGCGCGCCCTCGACGGCGTGACGCTCGACGTGGAGCGCGGCGAGTACGTGGCGATCATGGGCCCGTCGGGCTCCGGCAAGTCGACGCTCATGAACATGATCGGCTGCCTCGACACGCCCACGAGCGGCACCTACTTCCTGAACAACGCCAACGTGGGCGAGATGACGGATGACGAACTCGCCGAGATCCGCAACCGTGAGATCGGGTTCGTCTTCCAGACGTTTAACCTGCTGCCGCGCGTCAACTGCCTCCAGAACGCCGAGCTGCCGCTGATCTATGCCGGCATGTCGAAGACGGAGCGCCGCGAGCGGGCCGCAGAGGCGCTGCACAGCGTAGGGCTGGGCGATCGGATGGACCACCGCCCGAATGAGCTCTCCGGCGGGCAGCGGCAGCGCGTGGCCGTCGCTCGGGCACTTGTCAACCGCCCCTCCATCCTCCTCGCCGACGAGCCGACGGGCAACCTCGACACGGAGACGGGCGACGAGATCATGCGCCTGTTCGAAGCGCTCCACCGGCAGGGCAACACGAT
>CAYFRX010000182.1:0-6354 GCA_964345515.1 uncultured Rhodothermales bacterium | reverse complement strand
TTCATCGGCTGGGGCGCGTGGCTTATTGCCCGCGCGCTGCTTTGAGGAGCGGTTGAAGGTTGGAAAGTTGCAGGTTTACAGCGGCTCGTATGATGCGTGAAGGCGCATCGGGGGGCGAACCTCCTCGATGCTCGGCGATCGGGGGGACGGTTGGAGGTCGAGCCTGTCCCCACGTCCATCCCTTTACACTTCCATCCCCCAACGACGTATTCGGAGTGGGTATCAGGGCCGATCGCCGGGAGCCGCCAGGTTGCCCCCGGTACGCGAACGGACTCGTGGGCGCGCCTCCCGAGGGCGACGGGTGTTGGACTGGGTCATCGCCAACAGCTGCTCCATCAGCGCGTCCAGGTCCTCCGGCGCAAACGGCTTGTCGAGGTAGGCATCAAACCCCATCTTCAGCAGGCGTTCTCGATCGCCCGGCAAGGCGTAGGCCGTCACCGCGGCAATGGGGACGTTTTCATACGCGGGCTGGGCACGGAGCCGGCGCAGCACATCGGCGCCGCTGGGGCCTCCGCCCAAGTTGATGTCGAGCAAGACGAGGTCGTAGACCGTCTCCTGCGCGCAGCGGAGCGCCGCGTCGCCGTCGGAGACGGCCGTCACGTCGCAGGTCTCTCGGAGGAGTTCCTCCATCATCATGGCGGTCTCGGTGTTATCTTCGGCCAGCAGCAGCTGAGCCGGCGCTTGCCGGAACCCGCGCGGCGGCGCCGTCCGGTCCCCCGATGACGCGTCTTCGTCGTCGGGGAGTGTCGCTTCGCTTCGGGGGAACGACACAGTAAAGACGGTGCCCTCGCCCTTCGTGCTCTCGACCTGAATGCACCCGTTCATGAGATCGACGAGGCGCTTGGTGATGGCGAGGCCCAAGCCGCTGCCTTCGTGCGAGCGCCGCATGCCCGTCGATTCTTGCACGAACTCATCGAACAGGTGCGGGAGGAAGTCCGCGTCGATGCCGATGCCGGTGTCCTCCACGTGGAGATGGACGTCCTGGTCGTCGAGGGTGATGCGCACGGTTACGCTGCCCTCCTCGGTGAACTTGATCGCGTTGCCGATCAGGTTTTGCATCACGCTGCTGAGCGCGCCGCGGTCCAGATGCGCGAGCGGATTGCCCTGCTCCGGCGGTACGAAGCGCAACGCCAGCCCCTTCTCGTCCGCCAGGGGCTGGAACAGGTCGACGATCTCTCGCGCCTCGGCGGCGACCTCCAGCACGTCGAACTGAATCTCGACGCCGCTCGCCTCGAGCTGGGCGAGCGACAGCACCGAGTTGAGCGTCTCCATGAGGCGCTCGCCGCTGTTGCGGATGAACTGCGCAAACTCGCGGTGCCGGTCGGACACCTCCTCGGCCAGCACGCCCGCGTAGCCGATCACCGTGGTGAGCGGGGTGCGGATCTCGTGGCTCATATTCGCCAGGAACGTCGACTTGAGCCGGGCGACTTCCTCGGCCTTTTCCTTGGCGTCCTGCAAGACGCGCTCGTACCGCTTGCGCTTGCTGATGTCCTGCAAGAAGATGGCATACTTCTGCTCGCCAAACAGCTCGAAGGCGCTCACGGCCAGGGACAGCGGGAACAGGGCCCCGTCGGCCTGCACGCCGGTGACCTCCCGACCGCTGCCCACCTGCTTCCACGGCGGCAGCCAGTGCGGATCCGACTCGACCTCCTCCTTCACCAGCAACACCCGGTCGATGGAGGTGCCCTCCATCGCGTCGGCCGCGTGTCCGAACAGGTCTTCCGCCGTCTGATTGAACGTCTCGATCACGCCTTCATCCGTGACCACGATGATGCCTTCGGCCGAGGTTTCCAGGATGATGCGCTGCCGCCGCTCCTTGTCGGCCCGCTCGTGCATCTGCTGCTTGATCTGCTGCGTCATCGCATGGAACGTGCGCGCCAGCACGCCAATCTCGTCCTTCCGATGGGTGGGGAGGCAGCTTGCGTCGTCCGCCTCGTTGCCATCGCGCCCAAAGCGCGACAGCGCCTGCGTGACCTGGCGAAGCGGGTACGTCAGGTAACCAGAGAAGACGAAGGCAAGGGCAATCCCGATCAGGCCGAAAAAGAGCGTGATGATCAGACTGTAGTCGCGGACGTGTGCCACTCGCGACAGCATGGCGTCGTACGGCGAGGTGATGCCCACCACGAGCTGATGCCGATTCGGCTGCATTCCGAATCCCAGGCGTTCGAAGTAGGCCATCCGAGCGGGCGCCTCGCCCTGGCTGAGCTCTTTGAGAAGCGACGCCCCTGCCCGCTGCCCGAACCACTTGGCCGCCTCGGGGAATCGTTCCTGGAACGTGGTGTTTGCTGGAGCCCCCGTCAAGAGTTCCCCTTTTTCGTTGGCGAGGTGAAGCGTAAAGTCTGGATCCAGAAGAGAGGTGAAGGCACTGAGCATCGGGCGTGCGTCGATCCGAATAGCGATACAGCCGTACACGTGTCCGTTCGGTGCATAGACCGGTATCGTGGCGCGCACAGTGGGCACAGGGACGCCGGCTTCCGTCCGGTGCGCCACCGCAAGGTCAGACAGGTGGAACGTGCCCTCTGGAAGCCGGATGGCAGCCTGGAACAGCGAGTCGTCTCCTACCGGCCGTAGTGCAGCATGAGGGACGCGGTGGACCAGGCGGTCCCGTTTTTCGATGCGAACCAGTTCGCGGCCGCCCCGCCGGGTCAGTCCGATGAAGCTGGCCTGGAGGTACGAGGGCCTGTTCTCCAGAAACACGGTGAACGTATTGGCCAGTTGGTCCCGCCACTCCCGGTCGTCGATATTGGTCTCCGGGTCGATGTAGGCACGCTCGCTGCGCACGCCGTCGACGTGGGCCCGCACGAGTCCCTGAACCGGCGGCGTGGAGGCCAAGAATCGGATGTCCTTCGAGATGGCCTCCATACTGGCGGAAAGCCGCACGTTGATTACGTCGGCCATGTGCTTGAGGCGGTCGCTCGACGCGTTGATGAGCGACTGCTCGGCGCCCCGGTACACCATGTACCCCACGGTCCCGGTGGCAACGAGCACGAGCAGCGAAAAGATAAGGGCGAATTTGGCAGCGATGCCTTCCCTGAACTTAGAAATAGCTTCCACTTTCACGGACGAGAGGGGCTTTTCTGTGCCCTCCGGTGCTGACATCCGCCCGAGTCCAAATCGCTCGCGGTCCAGATAGCGCTTCAGGAATTGTACGATAGACGGACTCCTCTGCCCGATCGGTGCTTCCAGCAAGCGCTCACCCGTCTGCCGGAATACGCTACGGTTGGAGCGCTCTCGGACTGCCCTGGCGGAGGCAGCGGAGAAGCACGTGGGCCGGTTATGGGTAGATCAACGGTACTGCTTACGCTCCGGGCAAGGAATATTCCGAATTTACCGGGTAACCGATGCGGTGCATTCACCCAGCAATGTGTGCCGTGGAAGCCTGCTTCTTCTGCCTCACGCGCACACACAGCCTCAGATGGTGTGCTGCGCGCCTTGCGCACCGCCCTACTTTGCCTCCATGCGGAAAGATTCACCGGAAGATTCTACCCCTTGCACCCCCGTTTCCACGCCTTGCGCCTTGTTTTTCGCGCGACCCGTTCATTGATTTCGATCCCGCCTTTCCGAACAATGCTTTTGCTGCCATGCGACCGCCGCACATATTCGCCCTCTTGGTGCTCCTGACGATGCCTATCATGAACAGTGCGGCCCAGGCGCCCAACTACGACGAGGCGAAGGTGCCCGACTACACGCTGCCGGATCCGCTCACCCGGGCCGATGGAACGACGATCACCAACGCCGCCACCTGGTGGACCCAACAGCAACCGGCGCTCCTCCGGCAGTTCGAGGAGCACGTGTACGGGGCGGTCCCCGGCCGGCCGGATTTCCTACGCTTCGCCGTGCGCACGGTGGACACCACCGTGTTCGACGGGACGGCCACCCGCACCGAGGTGTCCATCTTCTTCACGGCCGACGCCGAACGGCCCCGGATGGACCTGCTCATCTACACCCCGAATGACCGTTCCGGCCCCGTCCCCGCCTTCCTCGGGCTGAACTTCTACGGCAACCACACGATCTATCCCGACCCGGGCATCACCATCACCGATCAGTGGGTAAGCAACAATGAGGAATTCGGGATCACAGGAAACCGGGCGACATCGGCCTCCCGCGGCGTGCGCGAACACCGCTGGCCCGTCGAGCGCATCCTCGGGCGGGGCTACGCGCTCGTCACGGCGTACTACGGCGACCTCGACCCCGACTACGACGACGGCTTTCAGAACGGCGTCCATCCGCTGTTCTACGAGGAGGGTCAAACGGAACCGGCTCCGGAGGAGTGGGGCGCCCTCGGCGCGTGGGCGTGGGGCCTGAGCCGCGCGATGGACTACCTGGAGACGCATGACGCCATCGACGCGCGCCACGTCGCCCTCATGGGCCACTCGCGCATCGGGAAAGCCGCGCTGTGGGCCGGTGCCCAGGACGAGCGCTTCGCCATCGTCATCTCGAACAACTCAGGTTGTGGCGGGGCGGCCCTGTCGCGGCGGCAATTCGGCGAGACCGTCGCCCGAATCAACACGAATTTTCCGCACTGGTTCAACGACGTCTTTCCACAGTACAACGACAACGAGTCGGCCCTTCCGGTGGACCAGCACGAACTCATCGCGCTGATCGCGCCGCGGCCCGTGTACGTGGCCAGCGCCGCCGAGGACCAGTGGGCCGACCCGCACGGCGAATTCCTCTCCACCCTGCACGCCGACCCGGTGTACCGCCTCCTCGGCACCGACGGCATCGCGACGCGCACGATGCCCGGCGTCCACGCGCCGGTCATGAGCACCATCGGCTATCACGTCCGCGCCGGCGAGCACGACGTGACGACGTACGACTGGGACCGGTACATGGACTTCGCCGACCACCACTTCGGCCACTCGGCAACGCGGTAGACTCCTCAATGCATGCACATTGGGCGGGCCGGGGCCCACGCCTCCAGCGCGGCGCGGCGGCGCTCCTGGCGCTGCACATAGCTGGGCGCAGCGCTGCCAATGGGCGAGCCCGGCGGGATGGTGATGTCCGCTGGCAGCGGGGCCGTCTCCTGCGAGCGATCGAGGAAACGGCTGATCATATCGTGGGCCTGGGCGCGATGGGCCTGTGTCTCACTGGTTCGGCCCATGTTATTCTGCAGCCACTGGTGCAGGGTGCGCAGGTGCTGCGTGATGCGGGCCTGCACGGCGGGCGCCACGTCGTCGTTGCCGGCCTGCTCCAAGAGCGCGTCCGTCCACACCTGCTGCACGGTGCGCTGCAGCTCGGCGTCGTACGCGTTGCCGGAGACCGGCGCCTCCCACACGGCCGCCGTCACCTGATCGAGCACGACGTCGAGCGTCGGCAGGTTCGCGTCGAAGTCGGACTGGTACGCGAGGCGCGCGGCGCGCTCAGGGTGGATGATGAGGTCCAGCACCATGGTGGCGGCCACCTCGGCCGGGGCGTACGGGTCGAAGAGGAGACCGGTGTGGCTGGCGAAGAGCTCGCGGTTCTCCGGGTAGCCGGGCGGACGCGGAGCGATCTGCTGGCGCACCTCCGGCGGCAGCCGCAGCGCCTGCGGCGTGAGCGTCTCCAGCAGCGCATCGAGCGCGTCGATCTGCTGATCCGTGCCGACCGGCGTGGGCCGCGTGGCATCGGCATCGCCGCGCATCGCGTAGCTGTAGCGCACGCCGGCGAGCGACTTCACGGTCCCTTCCACCTGGTAGCGGTGGCGCAGGTAGAGCGGTACGAGTGCCTCTTCCAGCAGCGCCATCGGCTCGCCGGTGCGGATGACGGAGGCGTCGAACTGATCGAGCGCGACGGCCCGCACGTCCATCTCGCGCTCCAGTGCGGTAACCGGATCGGCGCCGTTGTCCCACAGGTTCGAGAGCGGGTGCGCCGCACCGGCCGGGCGCGCATCGGCGTCGGTGATGTAATGCAGCCCTTCATCCTGGTAGTCCTGGATGATGCTGTCGAGCAGCTCCTGCTCCGTCTGTCCGTCGGACGGCTCGGCGTAGCCGTAGCGGATGGTGACCTTGTCCCACTCGCCGATATCCGTGTCGTACGCGTTCTCCAGTGACACCTGGCCGTCCTGCACGGTGGCGAGCGGCGCCGGGTAGTCCATCACCGAGGCGCGGTCGTTCACCGACGCGGCGAAGTTATGCGAAAGCCCCAGCGTGTGCCCGACCTCGTGCGCGGAGAGCTGCCGGATGCGCGCGAGCGCCATCGCCAGCATCGGGTCGTTCTCGGGCGCGAAGCCCTCGGCGTTGGCGCCGTCATACGGGGCGAGCAGCCCCTCGGCGAGCAGGTAGTCCTGCCGCACGCGCAGCGAGCCGAGCGTGACGTGGCCCTTGATGATCTCGCCGGTGCGCGGGTCGGTCACCGAGCTGCCGTAGCTCCAGCCGC
>CAYFRX010000181.1:0-6380 GCA_964345515.1 uncultured Rhodothermales bacterium | reverse complement strand
GGCCGCGAGCCCCTACGTTTTGCCTCTTCAACCTTCGTGCTCCACCCTCCCATTCCCCCACTCCCAAACGCTTACCCTTTTCCCTCACCTCGGCAGGCCCGGCTCTACCATCAGCACGTCCTCGCGCTCAACGCGCACAGCGCCCGGCGCCGCGCCTTTCGGACTGGTGACGTACTTGCGCTCGGTGATCATCACGGGCACCACGCCGCTGCCGCGCGCTTTGCTGAAGTGGGCTGCAATCGCCGCGGCGGTGTACCGCCGGCGCCGACCGGGTTCGGCATCACGGTTCGGCTTGTGGAGGATGACGTGCGAGCCCGGCACGCCGCGTGCGTGCAGCCACAGGTCGTACTTCTGCGCGACGTGGAACGTGAGCTCCTGGTTCTGCTGCGCGTTGCGGCCGACCCACGCTTCGAAGCCCCCGCCAAGGTCGAACCGCCGAAACGGAAACCGATCGACGTCCTCGTCCTCCTGCCCCACGTAGCGCGCGAGCCGCGTCTCGTTCGCCTTCCGGAAGCGTTTGAGCGCGTCCAGCGTGGTGATCGATTCCAGCTCATCCAACAGCTCGGCGGCTTCCTCCGCCTTCGACGCCGTGTCTACGAGCCGCGCCTCAGCCTCCTCGCGCGAGCGGCGCGTTCGCTGCGCCCGGCGGTAGTAGTGCTGCGCGTTTTCGACGGCCGACTTGGCCGGGTCGAGCGGGATGGTGACGGGATCCCCCTCCTCGAACAGGTCGGGCAGCGTGACTTCGTCGGCGCCCCTCGGGACGGCGTCGGGCTGGGCCATCAAGAGGTGCCCCCAGCGCTCGTAGTGGTCGGCGCGGCTCGGGTTGGACAGCTCATCCAGCATGCGATCGGCGCTCTGGCGGTAGTGGTCGCGCGCCTCGGAGAGCGCTTCCTCCAGCGGCTCGTACAGGCGCTGAAAGTGCCAGGCCGCCAGCCGCCGCCGAACGAAAATGCGCACGGCCTCGTCCACTGTGTCGAACGTCTCGTGCGGGGCATCGGACCGGTGCTGCAGCGGCACGAGCGAGAACACGTCGGGGAACCGCCCGCGCTGGTAGATACAGGGCTGGGGGGCCTGCAGCGCGTCGATGAGCGCGCGGCCGGCGTCGAAGAGCGCGCGCCGGTCCGCTGCCGTGCAGTCCTCCGGCGCCTCGGCGGTCACGCCCGCGCGGCGGATCGCCTCGCGCGCCAGCGTCCGGCCGAAGAGTGGAAACGCGGAGGAGACGGCCTGGCGCGCCTTGTTGCGGTTCGTCCGCCAGCGCTCCGCGAACGCGTCGAACGTCTCGGGCATGGGCGCGGCGCGGGGCGACGGCGCGTCCGTCCCCGCCAGTTCTTCGCTGTTGCGGAAGGCTGCCTCGACAATACCTTCGGCATCGACCAAAAACACGTTGGCGCGCGAGCCGAAAAGCTGCAGCTGGAACCGGCGCCCGTCGGCCAGGTCCAGGTAGATCATCCGGTCGCGCGTGGCGATGCGGACGTCCGTCACCCGCTGGTCGAACGCGCTCCGGAAGAGGGTCGCCACGTTGCGGCGGGCCTTGCTGTACCCCGGCGTGCGAAAGACGAAGATCATCGGCCGCTGCACCGAGCAGCGAATCATCCATTCCTGTTCCGGGTGGGCAAACGCGAGCGTCAGCTCATTCGGTTGCTGCGAGAACGTATCGCCCACCGTGCAGCCCACGAGGTCGGTCCTCCAGTCACGCACGAGCGCGTCCAGCGTGTAGAAATTGTTGACCATGGTTGAGGTGTGGGCGTTTGGGGGTGTGGGAGGAAGAGATGGAGAGTGGCGATTTGAAGATAGCAACACCGGCACGTTCCCAGGCGCTATCCTCAACCTTCAATCCTCGCCCCCGTCAAGCCCCGGACCCGCCGCTTCCCCACACTCCCCCACTTCCGTACTCATTCTACATGCTCGTGTGCGGAAGCGCGCAGCATGACCTCCTCGGCGGGCGGGCGCAGGTTGTAGCTCATGCTCATGGAAGCGCCGTACGCGCCCGTCTTCGCCACGAGCAGCACGTCGCCTTCCGCCGTCTCGGGCAAGCGGCGGCTGTGACCGAGCACGTCGCCCGTCTCGCAGATCGGCCCAACGACGTCGGCGGTGAGCGCGGGCGGGACGTCCCACCGGCTCAGGTTGACGATCTCGTGGTACGAGCCGTAGAGCGCGGGGCGGATGAGCGAATTCATCCCCGCGTCGATGCCCACGTAATGCCGGTCGCCTTTCGCTTTGGTCTGCGTGACGCGGCCGAGTAGCACGCCGGCCTCGGCCACGAGATAGCGGCCTGGCTCCATCCACAACTGGTACTCGGGATGGGCGTCTTTGAACGCCGCCAGTCGATCCACCACGTGGGCCAAGTCGAGCGGTGCGGCGTTGGGGCGCTCCGGCACGCCGAGCCCGCCGCCCACGTTGAGGATGCGCACGTCGGGTCGCTCGTCGGCCAGCGACGCGAGAAACGCCGCGATCTCGGGCCAAGTGTCCTCGTCCGTGATGCCGCTGCCGACGTGCACGTGGAGCCCCTTGATGCGCGCCCCGATGGCGTCGGCCTTCGCGTACAGGCGATCCAGCTCGCTGGGCACGACGCCGAACTTCGACTGGGCCCCGGCCGTGCGCACGTGCCGATGATGCCCGTGGCCGCGCCCCGGGTCCACGCGCACGAAGAATGCCTGGCCGGCAAAGATATCGGGACGATGAAGCAGCGGGTGCAGATTGTCGAGCGTGACGTGGATGCCCGCCGCGAACGCGTCCGCGTACTCCTCGGCCGCCCCGAAGTTGGGCTGGAACAGGATGCGGTCGGGGTCGAGATCGGGGAAGAGCGACTGGACGCGCTCGACTTCACCCGGCGAGACGCACTCGAACGAGAAGCCCTCGTCGTGCAGCACGCGGAGGACATCGGGATGTGAGTTCGCCTTCATCGCATAGAACGGCTGGTCAATGGCCGCGGCATCGCGCAACTCGGCGGTACGGGCACGGATGGTGGCCTCATCGTACACGTAGCGCGGCGTGGCCTCGTCGGCGAGGGCCAGCAGCTCCTCCCGCCGACGATGCCACCACGGCGCCCCGTCAGCTTCGGTCTCCTCCGTCGTGTGCGTCAGCTTGCTCCAGCTCGGCCCGAAGAGCTGATCCTCGCTGCGCGCCCCAAAAAGCTGCGCGTGCAGCTGGCGCGCGAGGCGATCGGCCTGCTCCTCGTCCACCACGAAGCTGAAGTTGAGGTCGCTGGCCGCCTGCGTGACGAGATGCACCTGCTGCTCCTCGAACACCTCGAAGGCCGGCCCCACCTCACCGAGCAGCGAGCGGATGTGGCGCCCCACCAGGCTCACCACGGCACACGGCCCAATCTGCCGCGCGTCGCAGAACGAGTTCAGGTCGCGGAGCACGCGCTCGACGGTCTCTGGGTCGAGCGCATTGGCCACGGGGTCGAGCGTGACGGTGACGTTCGTCTCCGAGGTGGCCACCAGGTCGACGGACAGGCCGTTGTGCTTGAAGACGGCGAACACATCGGCCAAGAAGCCCACCTGCTGCCACATGCCCAACGCATCCATCGAGATGACGGTGATGCCCTCTTTGGTCGAGATGGCCTTCACCTGCGGGCCGTAGTCCGGCACGTCATTGGAGACCGTAGTGCTCTCCAGATCGGGCGCCTCCGTCGAGCGGATACGGAGCGGAATGTCGTACTGCCGCACGGGGTCGATGCAGCGCGGATGCAGCACCTTGGCCCCCATGGTGGCGAGCTCCTGCGCCTCCTCGTAGCCGAGCTGCCGCAGCAGCCGCGCCGAGGGGATGGCGCGCGGATTGGCCGTGAACATGCCGGGCACGTCGGTCCAGATCTCCAGCCGCTCGGCGTCGAGCTCCGCCGCAAAGTAGGCCGCCGACGTGTCGGACCCGCCCCGACCCAGCAGCGCGGTCTCGCCGATCGCGTTGCTTGCGATGAAGCCCTGGGTGATGAACACGTCTGTGCCTTCCTCGGCGCGGCCGGCGAGGTGCGCCTGCGCGATGGCGTCCGGATAGTGCACACACGTGGCGGACAGGTAGCGGCGGGCCGGCGTCACGGACTGCTCGTCCTGCGCCTTCAAGAGCTCGCGCGCATCCAGCCAGCGCGTCGCGAGGTCCATCCGATTCAGAAAGGCGGCCCCAAGGCGGGTCGACAGGAGCTCGCCCATGGCCATGACAGCAGCGCGCAGGCGAGGTTCGATGGTCGCGGCCTGGGTGGCTGTCTCGACGAATCCGTCGAGCGCGGCAAAGCCCTCGTCGAGCACGTGGGCCTCCAGGTCGAGATCATCAGCCAGTGCCTCGTGGCGGGCGCGGGTGCGGTCGAGCACCGGCGCCGGATCGCCGTCCTGCGCAGCCTCAAGCAGCGCCTCCAGCTGATCCGAGATGCCGCTTACGGCCGAGCACACCAGAAACGGCCGACGTCCGGCTTCGCGGTGCGCTTGGGCGATGCGGGCAATGGTATCCCAGCGGCTGCGCGTGGAGACGCTGGTGCCGCCGAACTTGCAAACGATCCAGGAGGGAGAAGAGGCCATGGGTCGAGCAGGGACGTCGCAGTCAGTGCATGGGGAACAACCGGACAGGATAAAGTGCAGATCGGCAACCATCCATGCAACCATATGCTCCGGCGTGTGCCCCGTCCAGCCGGTTTCGCACCCAATTTGCCGAGACCTTCGCACAATACCGACGCGTTTATTACGTTACATGTAGTATATCGCGCTGCGCCGGAGACGCGGCCGCCTGCCCGTCGCCCCATTCCGCCAACTCCTCGCCGCTCATGAATACCCGCTCCCTTGCCCTCGGCATTCTGGGCGTTGCCGTGCTCGCCGCCTTTGGATGGTTGACCCAGTCAAACAGCGAGCAAGCACGCGAACTCATGGTGCACCCCGAGCGCGGCCCGTTCCGGGTGACCGTCACCACCACGGGTGAGCTGCAAGCGAGAAACTCGGTGGAGATCACGGGGCCGCGGGAGGCCCGCCGGGCCCGCATCTACAACATCGCCATCACGCGCCTCGTCCCCGAAGGCACCGTCGTGGAGCAGGGCGACTTCGTGGCCGAGCTCGACCGCTCCGAACTCAACAGCCGCCTGCAGGACGTGCGCCTGGAGCTACAGACCGCCCAATCGCAGTACGAGCAGACCCAGCTCGACACGTCGCTCACGCTGAGCGAGGCGCGGGATGAGCAGGTCAGCCTGCGCTTCGCCATGGAGGAGGCGCAGCTGCGCATGGAGCAAGCGGCCTACGAAGCCCCGTCGGTGCGCCGCCAGGCGGAGATCGATTACGAGAAGGCGAAGCGCGACTACGAACAGGCCGTCGCCAACTACGAGACGAAGGTGAAGCAGGCCCGCGCCCAGATGCGCGAGTCCGCCGCCCAGCTCACCAAGGCCCAGAACGAGCTGCGCGAGCTGGAGGCGCTGAGCGAGAACTTTACGATCCGCGCGCCCGAGAACGGCATGGTCGTCTACCGGCGCGATCGGCGCGGGCGCAAGCTCACCGAAGGCGGCACCATCAGCCCATGGAATCCGGTCGTCGCTACGCTGCCCGACCTCTCCGTGATGCAGTCCATCACGTATGTGAACGAGGTCGACATTCAGAAGGTGAAGGCCCGCCAGCCCGTCGAAATCGGGCTGGATGCGGCTCCCGATAAGCGGCTGACGGGCACGGTCACCTCGGTGGCGAACATCGGCGAGGAGCGGCCCAACTCCGATGCGAAGGTCTTCCGCGTCGAGATCGAGATCAGCGAGCGCGACACGACGCTCCGCCCGGCCATGACGACGAGCAACACGATCGTCGTCGCCCAGCGCGAGGAGGCGCTCCACATCCCGCTCGAAACGGTTCACACGCAGGACTCGCTGACCTACGTATTCGCCCAGCGTGGCGGCGGCGTGGTGCGCCAGCAGGTGCGTCTCGGCCTGCTAAACGAGAATCGCGCCATCGTCGATGCCGGCGTGACGCCCGAGGACGCGCTCTACCTCTCGCTGCCCGCGGACACGTCCGGCCTGCCGCTGCTTACGCTGGACGGCGATCCGCCCCGCGATGAGCAACTGGCCCGGCGCACGCCCTAGGTGCCGTCGAGCCCGAAGTTGGGGTTCGGCCGCTACCGAATGCGCTATTCTGCGTTGCACGAGCCGATCGCAACCTGCAACCTTCCAACCGTTCAACCTGAAACCACTTGGTTTTCTGACCCGTCTCCTGGTCCCGTGCTGCAGAAGCTCTCCTACAATTTTCTGATCGCCGTCGAGTCGATCATCCAGAATAAGACGCGGGCGCTGCTCACGTCGCTCGGCATCATCTTCGGGGTGGCGTCGGTGATTGCGATGCTGGCCATCGGGCAGGGCGCCGAGCAGGAGATCCTGCAGCAGATTCGCATTCTGGGGGCCAACAACGTCATCGTGCGGCCCGTCG
>CAYFRX010000180.1:0-6386 GCA_964345515.1 uncultured Rhodothermales bacterium | reverse complement strand
CGCCCAGCGGTGAGGACGTCTGCCGCTTCCAGTACGTTTTTCTCTTCGAATCGTCGTACTGCCGTATTCTGATCGCACTGCGCGCCATGACCCGTTCGCCACGACGCCGCTCTCATCCGGCACCCCGTCTCCTTTCGTGGGCACCTCCGCTTGGCTTTGTGATGACCGCCGCTCGCTTGCTGCTCATCGGCTGGTTCCTACCGGGCGTTCTCGGCGCGTCTGCGCAGCCCGCGCCCGCCTTTGCGACGTACCTGGGCGGAGCGGGCGGGCAGGACGCTGGCACCGCCCTCGCCTTCGATGGCGACGGGCAGCTTGTCGTGGTGGGCTTTACGACCTCCGACGCCTTCCCGAGCACAACCGAGTATGGCGGCGGACTCTTGCTTGGCAGCGACGCCTTCGTCGCCCGCTTCCATCCAGCGACTGGGGCGTTCCGCAGCGCCTCGTACTGGGGCGGGACCGGCGAGGACAGCGCTCTTCGTGTGCGCACGGCACCAGATGGTACGCTCGTGATGGCCGGCCTCACCACGTCTCAGCCCGGTAACGCGCCGCCCGCCACGCCCCCTGCGGGTTCTGCAGCCGTCGGTACCGATGGCCTGCTGGGCCGGTGGGCCGCCGACGCAGCGCCCGCACCGCTCACAGATCGCCTCGGCGGTTCGGGGGATGACAGCCTCAACGACCTGGCCGTGGGCGCCGACGGCGATGTGTACGTCGTGGGTACGACGACGAGCCCCGACCTCCCGGTGAGCACCGGGGCCGTGCAAACCACCTGGGCCGGGGGCTCGCTACTCGGCACCGACGCCTTTGTGGCCCGCCTCCGCCCGGCCGACACCGGCTGGACGGTCGTCTACCTGACCTACCTGGGCGGCGCGCACGATGACACCGGCCTGCGCTTGGCCGTCGACGCCGCCGGGCGCGCCTGGGTGACCGGATTCACTAACTCGCCCGACTTCCCCGTGCAGGATCCGCTGCAGCCCGCCTTCGCCGGGCCGATGCGCGAGGGCGAGGGCGACGCCTGGATCGCTCGCCTCAGCGCCGACGGGTCCCGCCTCGACCGCGCTAGCTACGTCGGCGGGCGCGGCAACGACCAGCCCACAGCCCTTGCCCTGGACGCCGACGGACACCCTGTGCTGGCCGGCCGCACCACCTCGCCCGACCTGCCCGTGACCGCCAGCGCCCTACAGCCGACGCGCCAGGGCCCTGAGGATGCATTCCTCGCCCGGCTCGACGCCGGCACGGATGGGGCCTGGACATGGAGCGCGGTGACTTACCTGGGCGGCGACGGGCCCGACTTCCTGATTGCCGACATGGTGAGCACTGCGGACGGCGCGCTCTGGCTGACGGGCACCGCCTCCGCCGACGCCTGGCCAGTGGCGTTTCCGGACGTCGTGCCCGTAGGCGGTGGCGACGCCTGGCTCGCCCGCTTATCCCCAGAAGGCGATGCCGCCGACGCCGCGACCTTCGGCGGGTCGGGGCGCGAGAGCGTGAGTGGCCTCGCCGTACGCCCCGGACAGGCGGCCTGCCTGACGGGCAGCACGACCTCGCCCGACCTGCCTACGCCCGGCGGCGCGCAGGCGGCCCCGCAGGACGCACAAGACGCCTTCGTCGTCTGCTTTGATCCCGATGCGCTCGACGCCACGCGTCCCGGCCGGCCCACCCAGGCGGCGCTCCACGGCAACTACCCGAACCCCTTCACGCCAAACCGTGCCACCGTCATCGGCTTCGACGTGCCCGATCCGCGGCACGTCCGCCTCGAAGTCTTCGACGTGCTCGGGCGCCGCATCGCCACGCTCGTCGATGCCCGCTACGAGGCCGGCCGCCACGAAATCTACGTCGACGGGCGGCGCTGGGCCTCCGGCATCTATTTCTACCGGATCGAGATGGGTGCCTTTACCGACACCCGCTCCCTGGTGCTCGTCCGCTGACTCCTGCTCTCTTTTCGCGCGATGTCCCCATGCGCCGTCTTACCCCCTTCCTGCTGACCGCTTCGCTGCTGCTATGGACCGGCTGCGTGTGTGTCGACGTGACCGACCCCGAAACGGGCCGGACGTACCCGATGTGCTCGCTCGGCGCGGGCGACAGCGGCTCGCTGCTGTCGACAATCGGCCTGGCTTACGACCCGATCCAGTGCCGCGTCCCGAACCGCACGTTCTCCTGCGCGGGCTGCGCGTTTGTCCAAGAAAACGGCTACTTCTCGTACACCACGCCCGAGGGCGTGCCGGGCTGGACCGTCCTTGGCCAGGCAGACGTCCTTGACGTGTCGACGAATCCTGCAGCCGCGCCCCCGGCCTGCTATGGCGACCGCATCCTCCGCTTCGTGGCCACGACGCCCGACGGCGCCGCCTTCGGTCCGACGGTCGCGCTCCGCCAGGTCATCGACCTGCGCGACGTGCGCCTGCCCGACGGCGACCCCGCCGCGCTGGAGTTCCGGGCGCGGGCCCTCTTCAACCGCGCCAACGCGGCAGACGACGACGGCGCCTTCGAGCTGCAACTGCAGGCGTACGATGGCGACCCGGCGGCCGCCGGCAGCACGCTACTCGACCAACGCTTCTCCTCCCGCCGCACCGATGCAGACCCCGCCACCTGGGAGGAGATCGTCGCCCGCATGCCGTACCGCCCTGAAGCGACCCACCTGCGCGTGACCGTTAAGGCGCTGGAGGACAGCGAGGACGACGCCGCGCCGCCCGAGTTTGCCGCACACTACGCGGACGGGGTGATTGTCGCCATTGCCCCTCCGGCGCCTACGCCAAGCTATGACCTGCGGCTGAATGCCTTTGCTATCGAACCAACGGAGACACCCGCCGACAGCGACCACCGAGCGGACGTCTTCAAGGGCGAGCTCGTCGAGTTCGTCTACGAGGTGCGCAACGTGCGCCCTGGCTACGCGCCCGACACGGTGGCCACGAACGTCGCCGTGACCGACGGCCTGGACGCCCTCGTCCGGTCGGACACGGCGGTCGTGCGCTATCAGAGCCACCGCTTCGAAGGCGCCCCCGCCGCCCACAGCTACGATCCGTCCACAGGCACGTGGACCATTGACCGGATCGAACCGGGCCGCAACACGCGGCTGCACGTGGTGGCTGAGGCCATCGAGTCTACCGGCGATGAGCGCTCCAGCACCGCTCAGATCACGGAGGGGCTGACCTTCGACCGCGACGCACGCAACGATGCGGCTGCGCTGTACATCAACGTCTACGGCGTAGGTGGAGAACCGAACTTATGGGTGGCTGGCCAACGGGACTTTTCGGTAAGCCAGGATGCCCGACTCTTCCTCGCGGGCGACACCGCCACCGTCACCGCTGGGGTGGCAAGCGGGTCGCGGCAACTGCGTGACGACGAGTTCGTCCACACCGTCATCCAACTCCCCGACGGCATCGAGTATCTCAGCCACGGCGCCGAAGAGGGCGTGTATGACGCAAGCACCGGCCGGTGGGACCTGGGTCCGGGAGATCGGCTCGATGGTGACCTTACGATCAGCACGCGGGTCGAGCAGTCCGCCACGCTCGCGGCCTTCATCGCGGATGAGTTCGTCCGCGGCGCGAACTTCGACCCCACTCCTACACTTGAGCGCATTCTCGCGATACCGGACGCCCCGCCCATCGCCGTGGATGACACGTGCTACATCCGAGACGAAGAAGTCGCTGGAGGCTTCGAGTCGCAACGATGCTACGTCGCGGTCAACGATATCGCTCGGTCCAACTTCCGAACCGATGACTGGTGGGCAATGGTTTACGACTGGCCGATTCAGATCGTTGACCCGCCTGACTTCGGCACGCTGATGACGGTGACGGACTTCGGAGCGCGCCACCTCATTTACCGCCAGGAGGGTCGTGACACCCCCCGTTCCGACGCGTTTACCTACCGGCTGGTCCAGCCGGATGGCACGCCCTCCAACCTGGCCACCGTGAGCATTGCGCCCGTCCTGCCTCGCCCTAACCCCGTCGCCGTGCACCCCATGCTTCCGAATCAGGAAGACATGATGGTTGGAGAGCGACGCTGGTACAACCCGTCCCTGGGGTGGTCCACCTTCAACCAGGGGGACGTAACTGGGAACGCGGAGCAACTATTTTTCACGGTGGCGTCGAGCGACACGAGCATCGTCGACGTCGACTACGGTGAACCGGGCGACAATTTGCGGCTTGCGGAGTACCGGGGCCGCTCGCCTGGCATAGCGACGATCACGATCACGGCCACCGATTACGATAACCCTTCGTGGCAGCACAGCGAAGATGCTACTGTGGTGGTTAGCAGAGCGGCACACGGCCCCGTCGTCGTCGGCGTGCTGCCGGATCGTACGCTCTCTCCCACGGCGCCGGTCGACACGACAGACCTGCCGGCTGTCTTCCTGCACCCGGACGGCGCACCGCTCACCTACCGGCTCGTGACGCCGCCTGCCGGCTTCGTCCAGGCCCAGATCGATGGCACGGATCTGCTGCTGGACCCGCAGTCGCTCGGCGGGCCGGCAACGGTGACGGTGGAAGCGCGCGACCCGGACGGACGCGCGGCGCAGCAGTCGTTCACCGTCGAGGTGATTGCCAACCGCCCGCCTGTCCTCGCTGCCCCCCTCCCGGATCAGACGCTCGACGTGGTGGCCGGTCCGGTGACCGTCGACCTGGACGCCTACTTTGACGATCCCGACGGCGACGCGCTCCAGTACACGTGGAGCAGCCTCACGGCTCTTATCGCCTTTGAGCCGGAGATTGCGGGCAGCGAGCTCACGCTTACGCCGCTGCGCACAGGCGGCCCTTCGACCCTCACGGTCGCGGCCATCGACGGCAACGGCGGCCGCACGGAGGCGTCCCTCGCCGTCACGGTCACGACCTCGAACGCACCGCCCGTCGTGGCAGCTCCGATCCCGGACTGGACGCTAGACGCGGCCGGCCCGCCGATCAACATCGATCTCACGCAGGTCTTTTCCGACCCCGAGGGCGACTCGGTTACTTACGCGCGCACGGCGGAGGCCGGCAGCGAAGGCGTGTTCGACGCGACCCTCAGCGGCGCGACCCTTACGATCACCCCGCAATCGATCGGCGGCCCCTTCCAGGTGCAGGTCGTGGCGCAGGACGACCGTGGCCGCACGGCAACCGACAGCTTTTTGGTGACGGTGGTGACGAGCGGCAACGAGCCGCCCGTGATTGCGCCGATCCCGGGCCCCATCGCCGACCAGGCTATCCGCGTAGGGACGAGCGCCTCCTTCGAGCTCAACCTGCGCTTCACCGATCCGGACCTCGACCCCCTGACGTACACGGTGACGCCTGAAGCCAGCAGCGAGGCCGTATTCGCCGCTACGCTGACGGACGACCTGCTCCAGATCGACGGTCTAAGCGCAGGCGGGCCGTTCGATCTGACCGTCACCGCTGAGGATCCCTTCGGCGCGACGGCTACGATGACGTTTGCCGTGGTGGTGTTCGAGACGAACACGCCGCCCGCGCTCGTGCTCGACCTCCCAGACTTGCAACTCGCCCTCGGCCAGCCGCTCACCTTCGACGTGGCGAAGCACTTTGCCGACCCCGACTCGCTCACAGGCGAACCGCTCACCTACCAGGCCAGCACGGGCGACCCGTCGGTCGTCACGGCTGCAGTGGCCGGCAGCGCCCTCACCCTCACGCCCCAGGATATGGGATCAGGCAGTGCGTCGGTCTCCGCGTTCGACGTGGTCGGCGCCAACACGGGGGCGGCCTTCACGGTGAGCGTGGGGAGCGGCGACGGCGTCACCCCGATCGCCAACGAGGATCGCGCTCGTACCATCGCGGACGCCGCCGTCGTGATCGACATCCTGGACAACGACACCGACCCCAACGGCGACGGCCTGGACATCATGCAGATCCGCGCGCAGCCGGTCAACGGCACGGCCACCTTTATCACGCAGGACGGCATCACGCAGGTCGAGTATCAATCCAATGCCGGATTCAAGGGCACAGACACGTTTACCTATCGCTACCGCGACCAGGCGAACAACTGGTCGAACGACGCGACGGTGGAGGTGATCGTCGAGCCCGGTCCAGACACGTAGCGCTGGCCACTATTCCCCTTCCCTCCCGCTACTTTTCCTCGGTTATGACCATGACTGTTTCCGTCCGCCTGCTCGCAATCGTCGCACTCGCTGTGCTCCTGCGCGAAGGCCCGGCACACGCCCAGCCCGCCGTGCTGTACGTCGACGCCTCCGCCGCCGGCGCGAACGACGGCTCGTCGTGGACGGACGCCTTCGTCGCCTTGCAGGACGCCTTCGACGTGGCCAACCTCAACGCCGGCACCGACTACACGATTCGCGTCGCAGCGGGCGTGTACTATCCGGACGAAGACGCAGTGGACAGCGACGGTACCGGCGGCCTGGACCACACGCCGGGCAACCGCTCGGAGCGCTTCACCCTTGCGCGCGACGGCGTGAC
>CAYFRX010000179.1:0-6407 GCA_964345515.1 uncultured Rhodothermales bacterium | reverse complement strand
CCTGCCGCCACGCGCAGTCGACCTCGTGGAAGCCGGCGCGCTCCATCGCCTTGAGTTGCGGGTAGAGGCCGAGCGTCCCCACGTGATCGCCCACGAGCAGGTGGCCCGCCGGCGTGAGCGCCTCGCGGATGCTGCGGAAGAGGAGCTCATAGCGCGTCTCCGCCTCGGCACGCTCTACCTCATGGCCGATGATAGCGTGCAGCGCGAGCGACGCCACAACGATGTCGTATGGACCGTTCGGCAGCGGGCCGCCATCCGTGGACACCGCGGTCTGCAGCGTCTCGTAGTCCGGCGTGAGCGTGCCAGTCTTGTCAGCAGCCAGCGCGAGGAGATCATCGTCTTTGTCCAGCAGGACCATGTGCACGCCCGGGTAGGCGTCCAAGACGGCGAAGGCGGCATTACCCGTCCCGCACGCCAGGTCGCAGACCACCGTGCCCGGCGCCAGTGGCGGCAGCGCCAGCACGAGTTCGTCCAGCATCGGAAGGGCGAGCGGCAGGCGGCGATCCAGGTGGATGTCGTACCAGCGACCGTCGCTCCAAAACCCGCCGCGCCGTCCCAGATTTTTGCGCCAGTTAGGAGGGGGCATGATTGTCGTGATAGATCAACGAGAAGGGGACCGGTCGCCCAGTGAGGCGGCCTGGCTATCGAATCCTGCGGCTCGGAACGGGTTGCGGGCGATCAGCACGTGGGGGAAGAAATGATCCGCTCTGCAGACTACGCTTCCGGCATCTCGCCGCGCCGCGTTGAACGTTTGTAGATGCCTTTCTTCTTGTTGACATGCCCCACGTAGCGCCCGAGGATGGTCACCTCCTCGAAGACGTCGGGCTGGACGTGGATGTCCTCGTACTCCGGATTGGCCGGTTCGAGGCGCAGCCCGTCCTCTGCGTCGTGGTAGACGCGCTTCAGGGACGTCTCGCCGTTGTAGAGGACGGCGCCGATTCCGCCCTCCGGGATGTCATCGTCGATGAGGAGCACGTAGTCGCCATCCTGAATGTCGGCGCCCTGCATCGACTGGCCGGCCACGCGTACGGCAAAGATGCGGTCAAGGTTGGGGAAGATGTAGTCGAGCGTGATCGTGTCGATGTCGGCCTCGACGGCCTCCTGAAGCGTGCCCGCCGAGATGATGCCCTTCACGGGAATGCCATCGGGCGTGGGTTGATGCTTTTCTGCGAGGTGGTAGCCCTGATCATCGCGCGTGAGGTGGTCCTTCTTGTGGAGCGCCTTCAGGTTTTGGGTGACGCTGTTGGGCGACCGGTATCCGAAGTGGTCGATGATCTCCTGATAGGTGGGCCACACGCCGGTTTCCTCAACGTGGCTGATCAGAAACTGGAGGAACTCGTGTTGCTTGGCAGTGAGCTTTTTCCGACTCATGACGGGGACGGGCGAATCGTGGAGGAGCGTCGGACGAAAAACATAATTCTCACAGTGTGCGAAGTATAGCCACCGACGGCAGTAACGTCAAGACGTCGCGGAGCAGCACGCGGCTCACGCTCCGGTCGATTAAGCCGGTGGCGCGTCCATCAACTGGCTGATTACCTCGCTGCATTTCGAGGGGTAGGCCGAATCGAACTGGTAGCGCATGTATTCGTCGACGAGCTGCTCGGCCTCGCGGCGGACTGGGGGCGTGAGGCGCATCCGCATGATGGTGTCGAGGTCCGCGCGCGCGAGAATGGCATATGCCCGGAGCGCAGCGCGCGACGCGCGGCGCAGCGCAGCCTGCGCAGTATCCGGCGGGGAAGTGAGCACCGCGCCGCTTTCCAGGGCGAGCAGCCCGCCATCGTCTGAGACTTGGCGGACCGCCGCCCGCTTTACCGAGGGCGCGAAGCCGAGCAGCGTTGCAAGCTGAAGCTGAAAATAGGGCCACACGTTGCCGGGCCGGTCATCGGCCTCATTCAAGCGGCGCAGCGTGTGGATCGCGAGCGCGAACGCGTCCGGCTGCGGATCCTCCTCTTCCAGCAGCGCACGAAGGAGCTCCACGATGCGAAGCCCAATGGTGATCTTGCGCAGGCTGCGGTGGATGGCATGCATTGGCTCCACGAGCGCGCTCTCGCTCAGCGTCTGCATGCTGCGCGTGGGCTTGTAATAGAAGACCACCTGCGTGTAGGCCATCGGTTGCAGGGAGGCGCCAAACGAATTGTTGGGCCGCCGTGCGCCTTTGGCCATCACCGTGATTTTGCCCTTCTCCTGCGTGAAGAGCGTCACGATCTGACTCGTCTCGCTGTATTCGATGGTACGGAGCACCACCGCCTCTGTCCGAATGATCGCTCGCTGCGGCATGTCCGGTGCGCGGGCAAGAGTACGTTATGAATTAATGAGGGCGTGTGTCTATCGCGCGCAGACCATGATACAGATGCCCATTCCAGAGGACCGAATCATGACTTGGATGTATCGACTGCAGCAGCGTCTCGCGATCACCCGCCACGAAGGGGTGGCCGTTCTCGTCTTGGCCGGCGTGCTTCTTCTGGGCCTCGTCGCCGAACAACAGCAACCTCCGAAGGTCCAGCCGGATCCAGAGGCGCATGCTCGGGTCGAGGCGCAGTTCAAGGCGCGGTCCGTGGCGCTTCCAGGCGCCAACCGTCCGGCGGCCGGCCCCGAGCGCACTACCGCCGCCACCGAGCGCGCTGAGGCCCACGCGGCAACGCGCATCGACGTGAACACCGCCTCGGCGGCGACGCTGGAGCAACTGCCCGGCATCGGGCCCACGCTGTCGCGCCGGGTGGTGGAGCACCGTCGTGCGAATGGGCCGTTCGAAAGGGTGGACGACATGGCCCAGGTCCACGGCATTGGGGACAAGACGGTCGCCCGCCTCCGGCCACTGGTCGCCCTCGAAAGCGGGTCGTAAGCGGAGGCGCTCAGCGTGCGTCCATCGGCGCTTCGGGGTCGTCATCCCGCTCCTCCGAGTCCTCCGTTCCATTCGTTGAGGCGTGCCGCTCGCGAAGCTTCTCAGCAATGCGCTCTGGGGTCCATTCTTTGCTGGCCTGCTGTTCCCGTTCTAGAAAGTTGTAGACCGGCGCCAGTAGCGCGTAGGCCAACGCGAAGAACCCGACGAGTGTCGCGAGGATGAGAACGGTGTATTCGCTCATGAGGGCAGGGGCGGTGTCGTTGGATGATCATCCCAATGGCCCTGATCGCGTGGGGCGTTTGAGTCCACCGATCCACGCAGGGACACACTGCTCTCTTTTTCAAACTCCTGACCGCGTGCTCCGTTCTTCTGCAAGGGGCGCGGTGAAGGAGCGGTCGCCGAGGGGTTGGCATATAGCTCAGGGCTTCGTATAATAGTCCGCACGAATTAGTGCAGCCTAGCTGTCGGTTATGTTCGGCACGGCGAACCGTCTGACTCTGCGCATAAGTCCAGCATCCGGCGATGGAATCGTCCATGGAAAAAGCACCCTCCGAGGTAGAGGAGGAGGCGCGCCTGCTGATCGTCGAAGACGATCCCGAGATGGGAATGGGGTTGGAGAAGTTTTTCTCCCTCAAGGGATACGAGGTGGCGCGCGTCACCGATGGCAAGAAAGCACTGCGCAAGATGCGCCATCTGCCCTCGTACGACGTCGTGTTGCTCGACGTGATGCTGCCCGAGAAGGACGGCTTTGAGGTGCTCCGGGAGGCCCGCGATGCCGGGGTGGACTCGCCCGTCATCATGCTCACGGTCAAGGCGAAAGACGAAGACAAACTCCGGGGCTTCGAGCTGGGCGCCGACGACTATGTGACCAAACCGTTTGACGCCGAAGAGCTGGCCGCGCGGGTGCAGGCCGTGCTCCGGCGCAGCCGGGCCCCGGATGAGGCGACCGACCAAGTCTACTCGTTTGGCGACGTCGAGGTGGACGTGGCCGCGCGCACTGCACGCCGGAACGACGAGGAGTTGGACTTCACAGCGCTGGAGTTTGAAATCCTCGACTACTTTATTCAGCATCGCGGGCGCACGGTCAGCCGCAAGCAGTTGCTGCGCGACGTGTGGGGTATTAGTGGCGACATTACCACCCGAACCATCGACCGGCACGTGGCGTCGCTGCGCAAGAAAATCGAGCCCGATCCTACTGATCCGACGTACATCAAAACGGTGTACGGCATCGGGTACAAGTTTGAGCGGTAGGCTCATCCCATCGCCCGATTCCGCAAGCCGGCCATTGCCTCCGCGCGGAGTGCAATGGCTTTGCTGTCTCACCGGCATTTTTTGTCATCAACCGATTGTTGTGCAGTGAGTACCGTCCGACGAGGCACCAAGGTGGAGCTTGACATCGAGAAGTTTGCCGACAAGGGCAAGTCGCTGGCGCGCGTCGACGGCTACGTCGTCTTCGTGGAGGGCGCTGTGCCGGGCGATCGCGTCGAGGCGTATGTGCATCGCGCGAAGACCAACTACGCCGAGGCCAAGCTCGACACGCTGCTGGAGCCGAGCCCCCTGCGCACGGAGCCCCGCTGCCGCTACGCCGACACGTGCGGCGGCTGCGCGTGGCAGCACGTCGACTACGCCGCACAGCTCGACGCCAAGCGGCAGAGCGTGGAGGAGGCCTTCGTCCACCAGGGCGGCTTCGAGACGGTTGACGTGCCGCCCGTGATCGATGCGGAGGACATCTTCTATTATCGCAACAAGATGGATTTCGACTTCAGCGCGGATCGCTGGTTGACTACCGACGAGATCGAGACCGGCAAGGACTTCGACACGGGTTTCGCGCTCGGCTTGCATGTGCCCGGCAACTTCTTCAAGGTGCTCGACCTGCAGGAGTGCCACCTTCAGTCCCCGTGGAGCGCCGACTTCGTGAACGCGCTGCGCGAGTTCGTGAAGGCGCGCGGCTGGGCGCCGTGGGACATCCGCGACCACGAGGGCTTCCTGCGGCACCTCGTCATCCGCGAGGGCAAGCGCACCGGCGAGAAGATGGTCAACCTCGTCACGAACGGGTACGACGAGAAGCGGATGGAGGCATTGGCGGACTTTCTGCAGGAGGAAAAGCCCGCGGTCACGACGCTGGTCAATACGATCCACACGGGCAAATCGCAGAATCCACAGGGCGAGCCGCGCGTGATCTTCGGTCCCGGTGTGATCCACGACGAGATCGGGCCGCATCGGTTCGAGATCAGCCCGGGCGCCTTCTTTCAGACGAACACGCAGCAGGCCGAGCGGCTCTACGAGGTGGCGCGCGACTTCGCCGACCTCCAGCCGGACGACGTGCTCTACGACCTGTACTGCGGCGCGGGCACCATCTCCATCTTCATGGCCGGCGACGTGCAGAAAGTCGTCGGTGCCGAGCTGGTGGAGAGTGCCGTCGCGAACGCGCGGACCAACACGGCGATAAATGATGTGACGAACTGCACGTTCGAGAACGGCGATCTGAAGAAGCTGTTCACGGACGCGTTCGTGGGCCGCCACGGTCGGCCGGACGTGCTCATCGTCGATCCACCGCGCGCGGGCATGCACAAAGACGTCGTCGCCCAGATCGCGAAGCTGCAGCCCGAGCGGTTCGTGTACGTGAGCTGCAACCCGCAGACGCAGGCCCGCGACCTTAGTCGCCTCCGCGACGTGTACCGGATCGAAGCGATGCAGCCGGTCGACATGTTTCCGCACACGCCGCACATCGAGAACGTCGTCAAGCTCGCCCGCCGCGAGGCGTGACGCTACAGCGTGAGCCGGAGAGCCAGGCCGGATCCGCTTCTGTCGATTGACGCAACTGGTCGCACCGAGAGGGTGAGGGCATCTGTCCCCGCGCCACAGCGCAGCCGCGGTGTGCGGCGGAGTCCCCAGCCAATGCCGGCGAGCAGGATCATGGTGCCGGGCACCAGAGCGAGGGGGCTGAGCACGGCCACGGCAATCCCTTCGAACGCCCCGGCCTGATCGATCTCGCGTCGAATTGCCCACCAGGCACCCGCGATGCCGCCCACGCCCACCACGCGCATGCCAAAGGGCAGCCAGCTCTGGCGCGCGCAGTCGCCGCCCAGGCACCACGCGCCCACCGACGGACCCATGACGGCGCCCATCCCGGCCAGTCCAAGCCCTGTCATCACCGGCGGGTCAGTGAGCGAGGGATTGTCGGGGCGGGCTAGGTGAGCGCGCAGCAGCACCGAGCCGAGCGCCATCGGAACGAGCGTTGACAGCCGCGCTAGACCCGGGGCATAGCGCGGGGACCAGTCCTCCTTCGCATAGCCGAAGGGAACGCCAGGGGCTGAGCCCGGCGCATCGCAGTCGCTCTGTAGAGGGCACCGGCTCGGAGGGCCTTGAGGGAGCTGTGCCTGAGCAGGGCAAACAATGAGAGCGAGCAGAAGAGATGCGGTGAACACACGCATGGTGGCAAAATGCACGTCGTGAGGAAAAACACGCGCCGCGAACGTATCGCCCGCTGCAGCGCATCGCAGTGCCGATCGGGCGAACGGTCGCTAGCGACGATGGATGAAGAATGAAGGGTGGAGAATGAAGG
>CAYFRX010000178.1:0-6446 GCA_964345515.1 uncultured Rhodothermales bacterium | reverse complement strand
TGCGCGCGATCGGTGCCTCTTCCTCCTCCAGCTTTGCACGTTCATCGCACTGGCCGGCTGTGCAAACGCTCCCGAGCGAACCGATCACGGGGGCGCGACCGAGGCAGCTTCCGACCGTGGGCTGCCGGACACGCTCCAGACGCTCGACTACAAACTCCAAACCGACGTGGTTACCACGGCGCTAGAGAAGCCCTGGGCCATGGCTTTCCTCGACGCGGACACGGCCCTCGTGACCGAGCAGCCCGGCCGCCTGCGGCTGCTCGTAGACGGGACGATGCAGCCCGACTCGATCCACGGCACGCCGGCCGTGTCGTACCTGGGCGTGCAGGGCGGCTTGCTCGACGTGGCCGTTGACCCCGACTACGACCGGACCGGGTGGATCTATCTCTCCTATGCGCACGGGCTGGCCGTCGACAGCGATGCACAGCGCCCCGCGATGATCCGGGTGGTGCGCGGCCGCATTCGAAACGGCACGTGGATGGACCAACGAGTCGTGTTCGAAGCGCCGCACGCCACCTATCGCACGACGCGTTTTCAGTTCGGCAGCCGGATCGCTTTCGACCCGCACGGCCACCTCTACGTCTCGATTGGCGACCGGGGCGCGTGGCCCGTCGACACCACCACCATCTTCGCCCAGGACCTCTCTCGACCCGGCGGAAAGATCCACCGGGTTTATCGCGACGGGTCCATTCCACCAGACAATCCGTTCGTGGGGCGCGAGGACGCGCTGGGGTCCATCTACACGTACGGGCATCGCAACCCCCAAGGACTTGCGACCCATCCCCAAACGGGGGAGGTATGGGCGCTAGAGCACGGCCCCCGCGGCGGCGACGAGCTCAACCGGCTCGTGGCAGGCGCAAATTACGGCTGGCCCGAGGTCGCGTACGGCATCAACTACGACGGCTCGATCATCACCCCGGACCGACGCCGCGCAGGCACGACGCAGCCCGTCTTCTTCTGGCGCCCGTCGATTGCGACCAGCGGACTCGCCTTCTATCAGGGCGATGCCTTTCCGTACTGGGACAACCACGCACTGGTGAGCTCGCTGAAGGCCCAGGAATTGCGCCTGCTGACCATCGAGAACCAACGCGTGCTGCATCAAGAGACGCTGCTGAAGGGCGCCGGACGCATCCGCGAAGCCGTGCCGGGCCCCAATGGCGCCCTCTATCTGGTGATGAACGGGCCCGACCGGATCGTGCGCCTGACCCACCTAGCCAACTTCACGGCGCGCGCCTCAGCACAGTGAGCCGGCTCCCGCCCGTGGTTGCCGGAGAGTCCATTCGAGAAACCGGGGCCTGGATCCTACCGTTGCTTTCCCTCCCCCGATGACATGAAGCACTTGATTTCACGCTGCGCTTCCCTGAGGTGAACGCTCGCCGCTTGCAATGCTCTTCCTGCCGACGCCGATCTTGCCCCGCCGCTCCATGCCCCACCTCCGCTCTGTTCTACTAGGTCTGCTCTGGTTTCTCGCTGCCGCGCCGGCCCTCTCCGTCGCCCAGACGACCCTGCGCCCGACGCCGGAGACCACGACCGACCTGCTCCCCCTCCCCATTGAGCAATACGCGGCGCGGGACACGGTCACCCTTGAATTTCAGCACGCCGGCCTGACGTACGCCCCGGACGACGTGCTGGCCCTGTTCGGTCCGCGGGGCCGCCCGCTGGATCCGGGCCAGCAGCCTGTGCAGCTGGCGTGCACGACGCTAGCCGCGTGCCAGCAGGCCCCGATGCCGGAGTCCAATGGCAAACTGCCCGTGCCCGCTGGCCAAGGCTCCGATCGCACGGCCTACCGCTGGCCGGTCCAGGTGCGGCTGAACCCGCCGCTCCAGCCGAGAACCTACCTCGTGGAAGTCCGCACCGCGAGCGGTTCCATCAAGCACTATCGCCGCCTTCACCTCGTTCCTCCCGCGCCGTACGTGGAACGCGTTACTGTGCGCCAGAGCGCCCCGGCCTCGGGGGGCGGCAATACCTTGCGCGTAGATCCAACGCAAAACCTGGATGCAGAAATCACGATTCAGGGCGGACCGTTTTACGACGGGACGCGGGTGTCCCTGCAGGGGCACCCGCTCGTCGAGCGGAGGCGCTCACGCGACCGGCTCGTGCTAGACCTCACGCTGGACGCCGAAACCGCCTCCCAGATGGAGCTGGGCGTCTGGCCGCTCCAGTTCAGCCACCCGATCGCCTCCGAGGTCGACGCCGCCGACTGGAGCGCCGTGCTGGCCACCGTCACGCTGCAAGGCACTGAACCGCCCCTGCTCCAGCAACCCCAACCCATGTATGTGGTGGGCGCGCCGTCGGGAAGCATCACGCAGCCTCTTCAGGTCAGCGGATTTTACTTCTCCCCGCAGGCCGAGCTGTGCACCGAAGGCGGCCCGCTCGTCGACCCCGGATGCAACGGCATCACGCAGCAGGACGCTCAAACCCTCACGGCGCCGATCGTCCTAGATCTCCCGCCTGACTTTGGGGGCGGCGCCTTTCAGGTCTACGTCCGGAATGGTGACGGGCAGGAGAGCGCGCGGAAGCAGGTCCGCGTGGAGCCGCAGAACGTGGGGGCGAGCGTGTCGGCCGTCTCTCCCGACGAGCCGATCGTCGAGGGCGTGCCGACAGAGGTCATTTTCGCGCGCGAAACCGCCAACGCGTTTCCTTCTTCGGGGCCGTTCAGGCTGGAGGTGAACGGCCAAACGCAGCGCCTGACGCCCATCCAGCCGCCCACTGCGGACGCCCTGCGCACCACGGTCACCCTGCCCGATGGGACCGGCGGCCAGTCGCCCGTCTTCGTGCTGTCGGCAAACGGACAGAATTGGGCCGGCGCGTTCCCGACCGTGGCGCAGCGGCCGCGGTTGGTTTCCGATGCGCCCGCCCTGCGCCGCGGCAGTGCAACGCGCCTCACGTTCGATCCACCCGCCGAAAACAGCCATCTTGTGGCCCGCACGCCCGGCCTGGACATCGAGGGCGGTCAGTTGTACGACGGCGACGCCCGCCTCCACGCGACGGACGACCTGACGAGCGACCACGTCACCGTGTGGGTGCGCGTCAAAAGCCGCGTCGTCGATTCGCTCCGAATCCCCGTCGAGCCCTGGCCGGCGCCCGAAACCGTGCTCGACGTCAGCTACGGCGGACGGCGCGTCTCGCTCGATTCCGTGCAGACCATCGAGCTGTTGGAGGGCAGCGGGCTCCGCGTGCATCCGTCCGAGCGCTTCGTGGGTCAAGCGCGCCCGCCCCGCGTGACGGTCCAGCTCCGCGACGAGAACGGATCGCTCCTCCGCGATCCCCTGCCGGTGCGCTTCGACCGGTCGACGCCGGTAGAACTGTATCCGAGCGCGTGGGGCCTGTCCGGCGGTGACGAGTTTACCATCGCATTTGCGACACCGGATGGCCGGTCGCTGCTGCGCCGCGCGTACATCCAGCGCCCGCTCATCAAGCAGTTCGTGGTGAGCGGCGGCCTCACCGCCGTCGAGTACACGTTCGGCGATCAGGACGACGTCCAGCGCGGCAATACGCTCAGTGGCGTAAACCTCGGCCTGCACTGGGTGCCCGAGTGGTTCGCCCCCACCGCTACGCGTCCCGTCGGGTTTGGCCTGCATACGGTGGCCTCGGAGGTGAACAATCAGGTGCGGCTCCGAGTGGCCACGAGCGTGCTCGTGTTCGAGAAGCTCGCCGTGGGCCTGAGCTTCGGAAGCGGCGGGGGCGCGCTCTTCGTCGGTGCCAATGCGAGCTTCCTGGGTCTTTCGAAGCTATTCAGCGGCCGCTCTCGCTCGTCCCGATAGCCGCCTCAAGCCGGGCGGGTCCCCCCGGCGCCACCGGCCTGCACAGCTACTGTGGCGTGCGCATCGGGCGCGGCCAGCGGAGCTCGACGCCCTGCTCCTGCAGCGTCTGCTGGAAGTCGCCGAGCATCGCCTCGTCGGCGCGAACCTGGTGCGGCGTGACGTTCTCGCGCAAGCAAAACCCCACGAGCGCGCCCACCGACTCCCCAATATTCCACTCGACCGGGTGCAAGCGGTAGCAGCCGTTCGAAATGTGCGTCGTGCCGATGTTTTTGCAGGCAGGCAGCAGGTTCTGCACACGCTCCGGCAAGAGTGCGCCCAGCGGAATCTCGAACGGCAGCGAGCTGATGTCGATGTAGTTGTCGCCCTGCGTGGACGGATGCAGGTCAATCCGGTAGCTGCCGATGCCCACGGAGTCGTCGAAGCGTGGGGCCGTGACCTCCTCGCGGGGGAGGCCGGTCGCGGCCATGCGCGCCTCGGTGCCCACGTGCCGCTCCGTGACGGTGAAGACGGCTTTGATCCGCCGGGCCTCTCGCACGTACGGCTTCTTGGCGAGGCCGTGCTCGGTGCCCGTTAGATCACCTCGGAGGCGTAGGCCAGGCCATCCCGTGCCACCATCCGGGCGCGGCGCCTCGGTTTGCATCCAATACAGAAGCGAGCGGCTCAGCTGCTGGGCCTGCTGCCGGTGCTGCTCGGCCTCTGCCTCGGGCACCTCGATGATGGTGCCGAGGAAATAGTCGTTTTGCGGCCAATTGACCAACGTGATGCCCCGCGGCATTGTCTCTTCCCGGAAGTTCGGTGGGTCGATGAGGCGCCGGTATAGCCACAGATTGAACGCTTCGGTGGGATGACCGGGACGCGGGTCGAAAGCCAACTCGCGCGGCTCCAGCGTGCGGGGGTTGGAGTACTGCCAGCTGAGGAGTCGGCCGGGCCAGGCCGGTTCCACGTCAGGGACGTGCGCCGCCCAGAAGTCGTAGTTCGCGGGCTTCTCGATCGTGTGGTCCTGCCCGGGTACGTGATCGATGGCGAAGCACCACGTGAGCGCTTGCATGTTGAGTGGCTGCGCCTCCGACGGGGCGTGCGGCTCGCCCGTGTCCCGCTGGGCCTCGGCGCCCGTCACGTATTCCGTGCCCGTCAGGGGCAGAAGATCGCCCAACTCGGTGGCGTCGACGAAAAACGGTGCCGCGAGCGTCCGCTCGCTCCCGTCACGCCCGTCCCGCACGCGGACGGCGTCTACGCGGTCGCCGCTCGTCTCCGCCGCGACCGGCGTGTGATGCCGAAGGATAGTCACGCGGCCGGCGCTCACATGAGGAGCCAACATGCCTTCCAGAACGGCCAGCGAAGCGCGCGGCTCGTGGCAGATCCGCGACACGCCGCAGTTGCCGGGGTTCAGATGGGGATCATCCCGTGCCGCGCCGGTCAAGGCGTAGAAGCGGCGGTAATAGCGGCGCACGTTCTCACGGTACGCGCGGTAGGTGGCCGTGGCGCCAAACTGCTCGATCCACGGGTGCTCATCGGGCGGCACGGCCTGCGCCGTCAGTTGCCCGCCGATCCAATCCGTGGTTTCTGTGAGAATCACCCGAGCCCCGTTCCGTGCCGCGGCCAGCGCGGCGGCCGTCCCGCCCATGCTGCCCCCCACGATGATCACGTCGGCCTGCAAGGCCGAGGGAAGGCGTTCTGGTGCGCTGAGCCAGGAGGTTGGAGCCAACGCACCGACGCCTGTGAGTCCGCCTAGTGCTTTGATGAAGGATCGGCGTTGCATTCGACCCATATGGATTTCGATCCGCTTTGTCTGGTTTGATCCGAGACGACTCTCGCGTCGTCCGTTGGGGGAGACAAGAACAGCGACGGATCCCTCTTCCGCAAGGAATGGGACATGGCACGACGAGTTCGGCCGTTGGATCACGGGGGGAAATGCTGCGAGGATGGACAGGCTATGCAGTCGCCGGCACCTCCCACACCACGCCGTTGGGCCCAGCGTTGATCACCGTCGTGCGACCGATGGTGCCGCGCTCCTCCCAGCTTCCATGGATGTGGCCGCAGACGACAAGGTGCGGCTCTTTTTCCTCGATAGCATCGCGGACGGCCGTGCTGCCCAGATGTTGGCCATTGGAGTCGCGGTCGACCACGTTTTTCGGGGGCGAGTGCGACACCAGCACGGACTGAGCCGGACAATCAACCAGCAAGTCGGCGGCTTCGTCCTCCGAAAAGTCGTAGCTCCAGGGACCAAACGGCGTGACTGGAATCCCCCCGCCGATTCCGAAGAAGGACACCCCTCCGACGGTTGCTCCTTCGCCGTGCAGCACGTGCGCGGCCGTCCAGCCCTGACAGGCGGTGCGCAGTTCACTCGCGCTCTCGCTGTTACCGGGCACGAGCACGGTGGGCACTTCGATAGCTGAAAGCAGCGCGATGGCGTCGTCCAACCCACGCCGGGCCACGCAGAAGTCGCCGGCCCCGACGACCACATCAACCTCGGGGGCGCGATCGACGAGGCGGCGGCACGCGTCGTGGTCGCTATGCACATCGCTGAAGAGAAGGAGGCGCGGCATGGTGACGGTGAGCTGGCTCTGTGAGGAAGAATCGATCGAAGGAAGAGACCTCCTCGCACGTGACGTCTCGCCGATCCCGGCTGGGTGTCGCTTAAAATTACCGAGGCGTTCGGTGTTCACGGCCGCGCTTCGATGG
>CAYFRX010000177.1:0-6538 GCA_964345515.1 uncultured Rhodothermales bacterium | reverse complement strand
TCACCCGGCCGGTTGCGGGGTGCGGTGGCGAAGGGCCAGCAAGCTGCCCACCGCCAAGTTTACCCCCGCGCCGATGGCGGTGTACCACGGCCAGCCGATGGTGCGCAGGTTCGACGCTGCAATTTCTGCTTCCGACGGATTGAAGGTAAAAATCCATCCCGTTTCCGGCGCGTACCAGACGCCAAAGATGACGAGCACCATGAACGCGATGGTGAAAAGAAATGAGACGATGGCGTCACGCTGCCGCGTGCCCCGGTGCCAGAGCCCGAGCAGAAAGACGCCCAAGAGGCCGCCGTACGTGAACGAAGCGATCGACAGGCCGAGCTCCACGACCGGGTTCTCGTTGTCCTGGAAGAGGCTCGCAAACCCGATGAAGACGACGCCCCAAAACAGCGTGAGCCCGCGCGAGATGAGGAGGCCGTGATCCGGGTTCATCGGGGCGCCCATCACGTGCTCGTACAGGTCGTTCATCGACGAGGAGGCCAGCGCGTTGAGCGAGGACGACAGCGAACTCATTGCGGCGGCCACGATGCCAGCCAGCAGCAGCCCCGACACGCCCACCGGCAGGCCCTCGATGATGTACTTCGGGAAGATCTCGTCGGTGCGGCGCAGGCCGAGGGCCTCGGTCGAGACGCCGCCATAGTGGTTCCACAGGAGCAGCCCCACCGCCAGAAACAGCGCGAACTGGAGCATGACCACGAGCGCGCTTCCGATGAGTGCCTTCTGACTGTCCGTTTCACTACGGCAGGCCAGGAGCCGCTGCACGATGAGTTGATCGGTACCGTGGGAGGCCATCGAGAAGATCGCCCCACCAACCACGGCCGTTGCGAACGTGTAGGGCTGTGTGACCCACGCACTGATCGACTGGCCTACGCCGAGGTCGATCAGATCCGTCTTGCCGGCGGCCACGGCCTGCTGCCACCAGTCGCCCGGCACGCTGCCGAGCAGCGAGCCGATGGCAAAGAGGGCGCCGGCGATGTACAGCAGCATCTGCACGACGTCCATCCAGACGACGGCCTTGATGCCGCCCACCAGCGTGTAGAGCGCCGTCACCACGCCAATCACCAAGATGATCTCGAAGTAGCTCACCGACAGGCCCACGCTGTCGGCGATGACCTTCAGCGGGATGGCCGTGGCAAAGAGGCGCACGCCATCGGCCAGGAGGCGCGTGGCGAGGAACGTGATCGACGCGGTGGCCTGCATGCCCTCGCCGTAGCGGTTGCCGAGGAACGCATACGCCGTGGAAAGCTGGCCCGCGTAGTACTTCGGCAAGAAGTAGATGCTCACAACGATGCGCCCGAGCAGGTACCCGAACGTGAGTTGCAAGAACGTCAGGGATCCGCCGTAGGCGACGGCCGGGATGCCGATGACGGTGAGCGTGCTCGTCTCCGTGGCCACCACCGAGAAGCACACGGCCCACCACGGCAGGTCGCGTCCGCCCAGAAAGTAGTCGGCCGTCGACTCCTGCTTCCCCCCGGCTAGGATGCCGAAGACGGCGACGCCGACGAGGTAAACGGCAATGACAACGTAGTCGATCGTCGTAAGCATAAGGGCCGGGAAGGGAGAATGGGGAAGGGTGAAGGGGGGGCGGGCGCAACGTCACGCGCTGCGTCTCGGTCGCAGTGAGGATCGAGGATAGAAGATGGAGCATGGATCTCCCGATGCGTTTGCTATCCTCGGTTCTCCTTGCCCAATCCTCAAAATCTCTTTTTTCTCTCCCATTCTCCACGCGATCACTCTAGTTCGCGCAGCCAGATATTACGGAAGCGCACGGGATTGCTGTGGTCCTGGAGTTGGATCGGCAGGCGGTCCGGATGCGCCTCGTACGGCGGCCGGTCGTAGTGGGCCGTCGCCCCCGTTAGCTCCACGTTGTCCTGCACCAGGACCCCGTTGTGGAAGACGGTGAAGCGGGCAGGCCGCACGACCTGCCCGTCCGCGTCGAAGTGCGGGCGGTGGAAGACAATGTCGTACGTCTGCCACTCGCCCGGCGGACGGGTAGCATTCACGATCGGGGGGTACTGCCCGTACAGGGCAGCCGCCTGGCCGTCGGCATACGTCGTGTTCTGGTGCGAGTCGAGCACTTGCACCTCGTAGCGGCCCATCAGGAACACGCCGCTGTTGCCGCGCCCCTGCCCTTCGCCTTCGACCTCAGCGGGCGAGGCCCACTCCACGTGCAACTGCACGTCGCCGAAGGACTGCTTCGTCTCGATGCCCCCGGTGCCAGGAACGACCTCCGCCACGCCATTCTGCATGGACCACTGGACGGCCGAGCCGTCGGCGTGCGTCCACGCGCTGAAGTCGTCGTCAAGCAGAACGACGGCATCGGCCGGAGGCGGGACCGGTTCGGTCGGGGCCGGGCCGGGGTCAACGACCGGTGGCGTGGGACGATCGGGATCGTGGACCTCCCAGTACACGGGGGCGCGGGCTTGGGCAGCAAGGTCAGGAGCCATGAGCGCAATGCTGAATGTGGCGAGGGCAAAAGCGGCGAGCGAGCGGGTGATCATGAAAAGGTAGGTTTGATGGGAGGGCATAAGGGATGCTGTTGAGTCGAAGCGATTGGCTGGGCGATGCACTAAGCGCGAGGCAAGGACCACGGGGCTCGGTACGAAGGCCAGATGTGGTCGTTGGCCTCCTCGTCGCCCACAAACTCGCGGGCGTCGGCGTCCCAGTCCACGCGCCGGCCGAGCTTGTACGCGATGTTCCCCAGGTGCGCATTGATGGCCGTGTTGGCCGCCGTCTCGACGGGACAGTTAGGCGTCGCCTCGCCCTTGATGGCAGCGACGAAGTTCTCGGCATGCGCGTCGAGGCCGCCCCCTCCGCTGCGCGGCGGAATGGCGTCCACCATGTACTGGTCGTCCTCGACCTCCGGGATGACCTCCCACCCGCCGCGGTCGATGACGAGCGTGCCGTTGTTGCCGATGAAGGCGACCCCGTGATTGCGGTCGTACGGGCCGTTGCCGAGGCCGATGGCGTGCTCCCACGTCATCGAGAAGTCATCGAACGTGTAGAGTGCCTGCTGGGTGTCGGGCGTCTCGCGCGCGTCGTCCGGGAAGCCGTATTTGCCGCCCGTCGACATCACTGACGTCGGTTGGCCCACGTCCATGCCGTAGAAAACATAGTCGATGAGGTGGACGCCCCAGTCGGTCATCAGGCCGCCGGCATAATCCCAGTACCAGCGAAACGTGAAGTGGAAACGGTTCGGGTTGAAGGGCCGCTCGGGCGCGGGGCCCAACCAGAAGTCGTAGTCCACGCCCTCGGGCGGGTCCTGATCGGGTTCGACGGGCAGGCGGCCCTTCCAGTTGACGTACGACCACGCTTTTGTGTGGCGGATCTCACCGAGCACGCCGGACTGCAGGTAGTCGACGGCGGCCTGCCAGTGCGGGGCGCTGCGTTGCCACTGGCCCACCTGCACCACGCGGCCGGTGCGGTCGACGGCATCCATCATGACGTAGCACTCGCCGATTGAGTTGGCGAGTGGCTTTTCCACGTACACGTCCTTGCCGGTCTCGCAGGCATGCATCATCGGGAGGCAGTGCCAGTGATCCGGTGTCCCAATGATGACGAAGTCGATGTCGTCGTTGTCGAGCATCCGGCGATAATCGCGGTACAGGGTGGGGGATTCACCCGTCATCTCTTCGAGCTGCGGCGCGCGCCGGTCGAGCACGTTCTGATCGACGTCGCACAGCGCGATGCCGTCGACGCCCGGGAGGCGCTGGTGGGCTTCGAGGTTGGACCAGCCCATCCCATTGCAGCCGATCACGCCGAACTGAAGGCGGTCGTTGGGAGCAACCGAATCGTCGCTGGCACGTGTTTGGATTGCGGGAGCAGACGCCAGACCGGCGCCCACGAGGGCCGCAGAGCCGGTCCCTAAAAACTGGCGGCGAGACAGATCAGACATGGGAGTACCTCAAGGAAGTTTGGCGTAGCGTTCATGGAGAGAGTAGCGTTCATGGAGAGCGGCTCGGCGCGAGGCCTCAAGCCGGCATGCGAGCGGCGAGGCGGAGCGCGCCCACCACGGGGCGGCGGTTCATCGTTTGGACGGACCAGTCGGGGAGCCGCGTGTGAAGGGTTTGCTTCAACACCTCCGCGTAGTGCGTCTCTCGGATCAGCCCACCCATTAGGGCGATGCGCGGCTCGGTCGCGTCGCACCGTGCAATCAGCCACTCCACTTGGCGGGTGAGCTGATCGGTCTGCTCCTCCACGATCTGACACGCTACGGCGTCGCCGTCCAGGGCGGCCTCGATCACAAGGGGCGCGACGTCCTGCATGGGCCAGTCGTGTTGATAGACCTGGTGGATCAATTGATCCCGGGTGGCGAGGCCAAACCGGTCGGCCACCTGTTTCTGGAGCACCGTAGACGGGCCGCCGTCGATGGCGTGGGCGACGGCCCGCAGGCCGGATTGCCCAAGCGCAAACCCGCTGCCTTCGTCACCTAAAAGATAACCCCATCCACCGGTTCGCATCAAGGATCCGTCCCGCGTCCGCGCAAAAACGACTGATCCGGTACCCACAATTACGATCACGCCACTGCTGTCGTCAAACGCAGCTTCGAGCGCGATCTGCGCGTCGTGAACGACCTGGACATGCGGAGCGGGGGATAGGTCGAGAAGGTCGAGGAGGTGCTGCGCCAGGACGTCCTGATCCCGCACGCGCCCTGCTCCGGCGATGCCGGCACACACCGAGGCTAACTGAGGACTGGAATACTCGCGGAGGGCGCGCCGAATCAGGTCTGCCAATGTCTGGGCGGACGCTTCCATCCCGATGCGTTGGATGTTGGCACCCGGACCCGTGAGGCGAATCTGATCGTCGTCGCCCGAGTGGGAAGCCAGCAGCTCCGTCTTCGAACCACCGACGTCAAGACCAATGCAGAGAGGGCGAGACACAATATCGAGAGCCGTCAATCCAAGAAAATGCGGATGTCAATAGCTGTGAGGACACGACGCAGGACGCCGGGTCGCTACAGTCAGCAGCCGGGCACAGGGTATCACACCCCAGCCCCTATGAACCGCCGTCGCGGGATGTCGATGACGCGTCCCTATGTTAAAAAAACTCAAGCAAAAGATGGGAACCCGAGACGAAGGCAACAACTAATGCGCGACCTCGAATCTGGTGGAAACGCTTCCAATCTCACGTGGAGGCTAGGTGGCCTCGCAGTGAGCCGGTTCACCACTTTACCATTCACGGAGGCATTCTGTATCATGATGCACGATAACCAGCGGGCCAGTCCTCGTCAACGGTTCTCTACGTGTTGCCCCTATACCCCGCAAACGACGGGCCGCATATGATTCGACGGTGCATACATTGGGGGATCGTTTTCGTGGTGGCGGGGGCGGTGTGGGGCACGGGATGCGGAGAGGCAGCCTCTCCCGAACGACCTGAAGCACTGCGCGGCGTGTGGCTCACAAACGTCGACTCCGACGTGCTGAACAGCCGGGCCCAGATCGATGAGGCCATGCAGTTCCTGGCCGATCATCACTTCAACGTCGTCTTCCCTGTTGTCTGGAACGACGCGTACACGCTGTACCCGAGTGCCGTCACCGATAGCCTCTTCGGGGTTCGCATCGATCCTGCCTTCGCCGACCGCGACCCGCTGGCCGAACTGATCGACGCGGCGCACCGGCACGACCTCGCGGTTATCCCGTGGTTCGAGTTCGGATTCGCGGCGTCGTATCAGGCCGACGGCGGACCCATCATCGAGGAAAAACCGGAGTGGGCCGCGCGCGACCGGGACGGTGCCCTGCTCACCAAGAACGGCTTCGAGTGGATGAACGCTTATCACCCGGAGGTGCAGGACTTCCTGCTCGACCTCGTCCTCGAAGTCGTGCGCACCTATGACGTCGACGGCGTGCAGGGCGACGACCGCCTGCCCGCTCAGCCCGTCGAAGGCGGCTACTCGGCCGTCACCGACAGCCTCTACCGCGCCGCCCACGACGGCGATCCGCCCCCGCACGACCCGACAGACGCCGGCTGGAAGCGCTGGCGCGCCGACCGCCTCAACGCTTTCGCTGAGCGACTTTATCAGGGCGTGAAGGCCGAGGATCCGGCGCTCCAGGTGTCGTGGGCACCGAGCATTTACCCGTGGGGCTACGACGAGTACCTGCAGGACGGGCCCGCCTGGGTCCGCGGCGGCTACGCCGACTGGGTGCACCCGCAGGTCTACCGCCGCGACCTCGACACGTACACCGAGACGCTCGCGTCGCAGCAGCCCGAGGCGCTCGGCCTCGACGCCGCGGCGCAGGAGCGCATCGTGCCCGGCGTGCTCATGCAGGTGGGCGACTATCGCATCGCGGCCGAGGATCTGGTCGAGGTGGTGGCGGCAAACCGCGCGCAGGGGGTCCGCGGGGAGGTGTTCTTCTTCTACGAAGGCCTCCGCGCTAACGACGGCGCCCTCGCCGACACGCTCCTCGCCACGCACTACGCCGAGCCGGCGGCGCTGCCGTTCGAGCGCGCCAGCATGCCCTGACGCACGACCCGCGGCACCACCAACCCACAACGCGCAACCCACAACGCGCATCGCATGCATCCGATCGATTACACC
>CAYFRX010000176.1:0-6628 GCA_964345515.1 uncultured Rhodothermales bacterium | reverse complement strand
ACGGGGGACGAGATGGAGGGACGTGGCACGCTCCGACTGGAAAGCGGCGTGGCCCCCGAAGTCGTGAATGCCTTAATTGGCCGCGGGCACGCGGTTGATGCGGGGGCCGGCGGCTACGGTGGCTACCAGGCCATCATGTGGGACGCCGAGAACGGCGTGTACTGGGGCGGTACCGAGATGCGTAAGGACGGAACCGTGGTGGGCTACTAATCCGGGCGCGGACAGGCGCCGCCAGCTCCGGGTGACTCACCCGTCAGCCTGGCCTCCGCCTCGGATGCCCATCGATGGTTCTCCCGCTCATGGCTTCGCCTTACACGGCCGGTCCGTGTGGCTCCGCTCGCTGGGCATCCGCGGTGCTGCTCATCGCGCTGTCGGCCCTCACGCTGGTGGGCTGTATGCGCGAATCGGGCGAGTCGCGTGAGATGATCACGCTGGAGGACACCGACCGCGCCCCCGACCCCATCCCCACGTACGAATATCCGACGGCCCACGACGGGGTCGATGTGCCGTACGTGACGACGCCGGAAGCCCTCGTGGACTCGATGCTGGCGCTCGCGGAGGTCACCGCGGGAGACGTCGTGTATGACTTGGGCAGCGGCGACGGGCGCATCCCGATCCGGGCGGCGCAACAGTACGGCGCGCGCGGCGTCGGGATCGAGCTCCGCGCGGACCTGGTGGAGGAGGCACGGCAGAACGCGGAAGCCGCCGGCGTGGCCGACCGGGTGGCGTTTCGGGAGGGCGACCTCTTTGAAGCCGATCTCTCCGACGCGACCGTCGTGACGATCTACTTGCTGCCGTCAGTGAACCTGGAGCTCCGTCCGAAACTCTTCCGCGAGCTGGACCCGGGGACGCGCGTCGTGTCGCACGACTTCCACATGGGCGCGTGGCGTCCGGCTCGCACGATAGAGGTTGGCGGTCGCCGGCTCTACCTCTGGCGCATCCCCGAAGAGACGCCTCGCTTCGTGGAGCAGCCGGGGTGAGGCGCCCGTCCTCCGATTCCCCCGCTGACATCCAGCGTCCGGGGATAGCGTGCCCGGGCGCCTGGCGCCGTGCACCGGTCGAGGGCGCGTGCTGCGCGCTGCGGGCGCGCGACCTCGGCGCAGGAGAAGGGGAAATAGTGTGAGTTCCGGGCCGGAAGAAATGCCCCCTCTTCTTGCTTCTTTCATGTCTCGGGATGTAATTAGTTAATGCAGGCATTTCTTCGAGGCCTTTAGCCAATACGTCTTCGTACTCGCTTGCAACGATAGGAGCATGCAGGTGCGCTTCAGCACCTGAGCACCGGGGGGTGGTCAGCGCATGGAGGCATTACAAACGGCCGTAGGCTTCAGCCCGGCTTGAGTCTTCCTCTACTGTTGGCGGGTCTCATCCAATAATGTGGGGGCGGGACATGGATGCACTTCAGGTATCTCTTTTTGGCAAAATGAGCGTCTCGTGGGTCGAGGGGCCGGAGGATCTCCATTGCGGGTCGACGAAGGCGCAAGAGCTCTTCGCGTACTTGGCGCTCCACCGAGAGCGTCCGCACTCCCGTGAGCGTCTGGGGAGTCTGCTCTGGAATCACGTGTCCACTGAGCGGTCCAAAGCCTATCTGCGCAAGGCGCTCTGGCAGCTCCAGCACGCGCCGATCGCCCGGCCGTTTGGCCGACCCCCGGTGAGCGACGGGAGCACCCCGCAGGCGGCCAGCGCCGAGCCGCTTCTCGTGGTGGATGGTAATTGGGTGCAGCTGAACACCCGAGCCCGCATCTGGCTGGACGTCGACGTGTTCGAGGCTGCCTTTCGGGCTGTGCGCGACTTGGACGCGAGTGCAATGGAACCCCCGGTGGCGGAGGCGCTGCGGCGGGCCGTCGCGCTCTACACGGGCGACCTGCTTGAAAACTGGTACCGCGACTGGTGCCTGCTCGAACGGGAGCGTCTGCAGGACGTGTATCTGATGGCGCTGGGCAAGCTGGCTCACTATGCAGAGCTCCACGGCAGCTATGACACCGGCATCGCATGCGGACTTCGAATGCTGGAGGTCGATCCGGCCCGCGAGTGTGCGCATCGCCGGTTGATGCGGCTGCGCTACCTGTCCGGCGATCGCACCGGGGCGCTCCGGCAGTACGTCCGGTGTGCCGAGGTGCTCGATGCCGAGCTCGGGGTGGAGCCCTCCACGGCCACCCGGCAGTTGTATGAAAACGTCCAGTCGGATGCACTGCGTCCGGCGCCTGATATCAATTCTCCAAGCAGGTCGCCGAACGCATCCGACGGGCTGGACCGCATCCGGGCGCTCCAGCAAAAGCTTCAGGGTCTGCAGTCGCAGATCCAGCGCGAGATCGAGGCCGTCGAGATGGTTATCGAGCGTCGCCGTTGATCGATCCCGGCGCCTTGACGGTCCGGCGCGGTCGAGGGGGGTGGGGAAGCCCTCGCGGCGGCGGATCCCCGTGCCATGGCCTGCGCCCTAGGAGGCGGTCGCCCTCCTCGTGCTCCATAGCCTATTGGAAAGGGCTCACGAGCCGTTCAACGCAGGAAGAACGCAAAAAGAACGGCGCGCGATACATCCGTGGAACGGGGTGGTCCATGGCGAACCGCTATCGTGCTCGGTACACAGGCTGCCGCACGGGTGGGGGTGCGCCGGAGCTGTGTAGACCAAATTCGCGGCGCCCGACTCTCCCCGTGTGTTTCTGCGTGGTCCCTGATCATGAGCGTTCCGGAGTCTCAGTCATTCGTGGTTAAGATTTGGAGGGAGGAAGTCCGCGACCCTCGGCGCGATGTGGCGTGGCGTGGCTCCGTGACCCATGCCGGAAGCAAGGACCGACAGTACCTGGAGAGCTTGCCTCAGGTCGTGACGTTTATCGCGCCCTACGTGGAGCAGATGGGCGGATCACTTGATTACGCGACCCGGCTGCTCCTCTGGTGGGATCGGATCTCCTCGTCCCCGGACGCTTCATCGCCGGGGTCGCCGGAACATGCGGAGCCGCGCTAACCACTTGCACGTGCCCAACACCGCCCGGCCATGGCTTCATATCGCGCCATCGAAACGATCAGCGACGCGCTCGTGCGGCTTCTCAATGCCAGCTACGACGCCGCCGATTTCGACGGGCAGCCGCTCACCTTTGACGCCTACCTCCACGATGACTTTGAGAATCCGATGGCCATGGGGGCCTCACTCTTCCTCTACCGCGTCACCATCAACGGCGTGCAGCGCACCCCGCCCGGCCGAACCCGCTCCGACGGGACCCGCGAGCGTGCCCCGCTCCCGCTCGACCTGCATTACTTGATCACCATCTGGGCGCGCGACGCCACCATGCAGCACCGCATCGCGGGGTGGATCATGCGCACGCTGGAAGACACCCCCGTGCTGCCATACGGCGTGCTCAGCACGCTCCGGCCCGATGTGTTCCGCCCCGAGGAGTCTACAGAAATCATCATCGACGATCTATCCAACGAAGACTTACTCCGCATCTGGGAAACCCTCGACACGCGGGGCTATGCGTTGTCCATTCCGTATCGCGTCCGCAACGTTCGGGTGGAGTCGGAAGACGTCGTCCACGGCGACGCCCCCGTCCAGGAGCGCATTTTTCCGGTGGAAGAGCTCTAGAAGGGAGCAGCCCGCCCGCCAGCCGTCCCGCCGTGGTCTCCACATCATGAGGGCGTGCCGCTGGTGCGGCCCGTTGCGGCTCCGGCCGCGATCACACTGAACGCCACCATTCGCCATGCCAGTTCTCGACACCATTCGACGGTATACGCCGCTGGGGCTCCGGTTCTGGGACGCCGCCACGGAGACGCGGATCACGAGCGGACTTCGGGTGCAGGTGTGGCCGGAGGCGACGCCGGATCGCGTGACGCACGGACATCGGACGGTGAGCGGCGACATGGCCGTGCACAACATCACCGGGCTGGAGGTCGTCGAGCGCACGGGGGACGTCGGAGCCGCGCCCGTCGCCCCGTACGTCGTAGCCGTCGGGGATCCGCTGGGACGCTTCGTGCCGACCGCGTTTACCGTCGACCTGCCCCGTGCCGAACGAGGGTTCTACACGTTGGCGCATCCGGAAAGCCCGCCGGGGCCGACCCCGCCGGGCATTTACCTGTTCTCGGCTCCGACCCGCCCGGTCCGATCCACGCTCGCCGTCGTACGGGCCTTCCTCCGCGACGTGACAACAGGCCAGCCCGCGTCGTTTGCGGCGATGTATGTCGAATACGTGGACGGCGAGGATGACGGCGTGCCGGACGATCGCGTGTGGGTGGGCATGGCCGGTGCAGACGGCGTTGTGCACGTGCTTTTTCCGTACCCGCGTCTTCCGCTGATGCCCCGAGCCTCGCCGCCGGGGGAGGGGCGCCCGCTCGCTCGGCAACAGTGGCCGTTGCGTATTCGGGTTCGCTACGCCCCGACCGCGCACGACGTCCGGCCCGGGGCTCAGGTCCCGACCGTTGGAAGCGTCTTCCGCCAGTCGCCGGCCGCGCTCCTCGTCGATGCGTCCAACGGACCCGCCGAAGCCGCTGCCATGGAGGTCAGCCTGCGCTACCGCGTGCCGGCCGTCGTCCGCACCGCCGGGCTTCCTCCCGACGAGCAGGGGGTCCTCCTCGTCCGCCCGGCCACGTCCCCGCCGTAAGGCAAGCCGCACCGTTTTCTACTGCCATTCACTCACTGAAGAGGTTCAACCGTGCCCGAATATCTTGCTCCGGGAGTCTACGTCGAAGAGACGAGCTTCCGCCCCAAGTCTATCGAAGGGGTCAGCACCAGCACCGCGGCGTTCATCGGTCCCACGCGCTTTGGTCCCCTCCGGGGCGAGCCCGAACTGCTCACCAGCTTTGCCGACTTCGAGCGCATCTACGGCGGGCTGGATAAGCTCGACATCGTCACGGGCGCACCGCAAATGACCGGCTCGCCGCCTGAGGTGGAGTACCCCACGGAAACGGTCGACAACTACGTGGCGCATGGCGTACGCGCCTTCTTCGAGGAGGGCGGACGCCGCTGCTACGTAGTCCGCACGTACCGCGAGGCCGAGCCGGCGCCGGGCGACGGCAGTCCGCCCACCGGCCTGGAGGTCCTGCCCGTGGGGACGGCCACCGGTACGGTGCCGGCGCCGGTGACCTCCCCGCCCAGCACCCAGCCGTTGGGACTCACGCTCGTCGCGCGGTATCCGGGGGCGGCCGGCAACCTGCGCGTCGAGTTTCTGCCGGTGGTGGGGCGAAATCTGCTGGTCGACGCGGGGGGTACGGCCACGCTGCGCGGTGCCGAAGTGCACGACGTGGTGGTTGTGACGTCCACGGCCTCGCCGCCCACGACGACCGAAACCTTCTACGATGTCGACCGCAATGTGTCCGGCGAGTTCATCCTGGTGGCGGCCGACGGGTCCACGCAAGCGGTGAGTGGCCTCAACCCCACCACGGATGCGGTGCGGCGGCTGACGGTCACGGTGCAATTTGAGCGGCCGTTGAATCGGCCCGGGCAGCCCGGAGCGCTGTACGACACGCCCGAAGTGCTCGAAGACTTTATGCTTTTTCCGGATGATCGGCGCTCGTTGGCTACCTACTTCAACGAAGAGGCCCCGTCGCGCCGCGTGGCGCTGCAGGTCCCGTTCTACCTGCATACGGAGGACCTCGCGGCGGGGGGCGCCATCACCGGGGCCGACTACGCCCGATCCCTGTTTGCGCTCGACGTGGCGGAGGATGAGGTGGCAGTCACGCAGTGCGTGATGGACGGGGGCAACGACGGCCAACAATCCGGCGTCGCCGAGTACGAGGGGGATACCGATTCCGCCGACGTGCAGGAGCGGTCGGGCTTGAAGGCCGTCGAGGACATCGAGGACGTCTCGATCCTGGCCGCGCCGGGCTATACGGCCCGGATCGGGTCGGAAGACGTCACGAGCAGTCGGATCCTAGGCGTCCAGGGGCTGCTCATCAGCCACTGCGAACGGATGCGCTACCGCATCGCCGTGCTGGATACGCCGTCGCCCCTGACGCCCTCCGAGGCCCGCGAGTATCGCGGTACCATCAGCTCGACCTACGCCGCCCTCTACTACCCGTGGGTCACGATCTTTGACCCCATCAGCCGCCGCGAGCTCAATCTGCCGCCCAGCGGCTTCATCACAGGCATCTACGCGCGCAACGACGCCGACCGCGGCGTGCAGAAGGCGCCGGGCAACGAAGTGTTGCGGCTGGCCATTGGCGTGGAGACGCGCATCAACACGGCACAGCAGGACGTGCTCAACCCCGAAAGCGTCAACTGCATCCGCTTCTTCGAAGGGCGGGGATACCGGCTGTGGGGCGCCCGCCTCACGACCGATGACGCCGAGTACAAATACGTCAACATCCGCCGGTATCTCGCCTACCTGGAGCGCTCGATCGACGAGGGCACGCAGGTTTTTGTGTTCGAGAGCAACGGCCCCGCCCTGTGGGACAACGTGCGCCGCACCGTCGACAACTTCCTTCGCAACGAATGGCAGTCGGGGCGCCTGCTCGGGCGGACGGACGACGAGGCTTACTTCGTCCGCTGCGACCTGTCCACGATGACGCAAAACGACCTGGACAACGGACGGCTGATCTGCGAGGTCGGCGTGTCCCTGCTGCGGCCGGCGGAGTACGTCATCTTCCGCATCGGCCAGAAACTCATCGAGACCGGAGGATGACCGGGCCGCCCAGTACGCGTGAC
>CAYFRX010000175.1:0-6681 GCA_964345515.1 uncultured Rhodothermales bacterium | reverse complement strand
CGATGGCCACGTCGGCCAGCTCGGCGCGGAACGCCTTGGGCAGGTTCGACATGGCCGAGAAATCACTCACGCCCTTGCCGTAAATCCAGTTGAAGAGCTGCTGGCCGCGGTAGCTCGGCTGGCCCATCGCCTCGACGAACGCCGTGAGGTCGCCGGGGCCCATCGCCTTCAGGTCGACCGGGCCGTTCGTGCGTGCGTCGCGAGGGATATCGGGGCTAGTTATTTCCATAGCAATCTATCAACGTCCACCGGCGGCGGCGCGTTTCGGGCGATACGACCAACGGGAGTCATCCCTCAAACAGCGGCCGCCGCACGGTCACCACGGCGATGCTCACCATCACCGCAGCGAAACCGGCTGTCACGGCTAGGCACACCAGCGGAGCGGCGAGCGTTGCCGGCGCCTCAGCGAAGCCGTACAGGCCATGCCGGATGCCATCGACGGCGTAGGTCACCGGGTTGGCCACCATGAGCCAGCGCAGGACCGGCGAGGCCCCCTCGACGGGGAACAGGGCGCCCGACAGAAACCAGAGGGGCAACAGGAACAGGTTCATGATGGCGTGAAAGCCGCGGGTGGTGTCCATCCGCCAGGCGATGGTGAAGCCGAGTGCAGTAAAGGCGAGGCCGGTGATAAAGCTGATCAGCACGACGAAGCCGAGGCCGGCCGCATGGACTGCGAGTCCCACGGCGGGAATCGCCAGGAGGAAGAGGATCGCCTGCGCCGTGGAGAGCAGCGTACCGCCCAGCGCGTTCCCGAACACGAGCGCCGTGCGCGGCGTGGGGGCGACGAGCGCCGCTTGCAGGAAGCCCGATTGCCGCTCCTCCACGATGGAAATCGTCGAGAAGATGGCCGTGAACAGAATCATCAGCGTGATGATGCCCGGGTACAGGAACTCGATGTAGCCGATTCCGCCGGCTGGGTCCATGGGCATCTGGAAGGTGCCCTGAAAGCCGAGCCCGAGCAGCAGCCAGAAGCCGAGCGGCTGCACGAGCGCGCCGGCCACACGGCTCCGGTCCCGCACGAACTTGATGATTTCGCGGCCGCAGAGCGCCGATATCGTTTGGAGGGAAGTGGGCACAGAGAACGATCGGACAGGTGAATGAAGGGCGCGTGACGGGGTGGTAAACGAGGAGGCGAAGAATCGAATCAGCGAGGGGCCCTGTCCTCGTCTCTTCGATTATCCGTCTCTTCGACACCCTCTTTTTCTCTGCTCATCCGCTCATCTGTTCCTGTTCGCGCATGCTGTCCGGTGCGGGCCGGTTTCCCGGTGCGCACCATGAAGACGTCCTCCAGTGTCGGGGCGCGGACCGTCGCGCTGTCGATCCGGTCGCCGAACGCGTCGTACAGCGAAGCGATCAGGTCTGGCGCCTCGGGATGGGAGATCGGGACCGACCCGCCAATGATCCGCGCTTCGAAGCCGAACTGCGCCTCAATCCGGTCGCGGAGTGGGGTGGGGGCCGTGGTTTCCAGCCAGAGCGTCTCATCCCCGAGTTCGGCCTTCAGTGCATCGGGCGAACCGGTGGTGACAAGTCCACCCTCGTCCAGGATGGCGACCATGTCGCAGCGCTCGGCTTCTTCCATCAGATGGGTGGCCAGCAGCATCGTCGTGCCTTCGGTCCGGCGGAGGCGGTCAAGGATCTGCCAGAAGGTGCGCCGCGCCGCCGGGTCGAGGCCGGTCGTCGGCTCATCGAGCAGCAGCACGTCGGGTCGGTGGAGGAGGCCGCGGGCGAGATCGACGCGCCGTTGCAGTCCGCCCGAAAGCGTCTCCACGGCATCATGCGCGCGGTCGGCCACCTCGAATTGCTGGAGCAGTGAGTCGATGCGATTGTGGAGGGCCGCGCCGCTCAGCCCGTAGAGCGCGCCGTGGAAGCGCAGGTTCTCGCGCACGGTCAGTTTGTCGTCGAGCGCAGGCGTCTGGAAAACGAGGCCGAGCTGCTGCCGCACCACGTCAGACTGGTGCGTCGTGTCCGTACTAAAGATGCGCGCCGTGCCTTCGCTCGGTGGCATGAGCGTCGCCAGGATACGGAAGAGCGTCGTCTTGCCGCTCCCGTTGGGTCCGAGCACGCCGAACAGGGCGCCGGCGTCCACGGTAAACGAGACGTCACGCAACGCCATACGCTCCCCATACCGGTGCGTGACGGATCGTATGTCGACGGCAGGCGAAGGCATGGCGCAGCGAAGGATGCGGAGGAGAGACGAGGCCGAGCGCGCGGCGAGCTACAGGACGAGCCAGTCGGCCACGATGAGGAGCACCAGCACCGGGATGTAGACGATGGAGGCTTTTAGCACGCGGCGAGCCTGTTGGCCGGTCCGCTCCCGATGGAAGGCGATCGCCGTCCAGAGGAACCAAAGCCCCAGTGGCAGGGCGCCGGCTGCATAGAGCCAGCCGGTTGCGCCGATCCAGGTGGGAAGCAGGCTGGCGACGAGCAGCAACGCGGTGAAGAGCATGGTCTGGTAGGCCGTCGAATCGCCCGCGGGCTCCACGACCGGCAGCATGGCATAGCCGCCGCGGGCGTAGTCCTTCCGGTACATCCAGGCGAGCGACAGAAAGTGGGGCATCTGCCAGCAGGCCAGGATGGCGAAGATGGCCCATCCAGCGGCGCCCACGTCACCCGTCGCGGCCGTGTAGCCCCCGAGGGCCGGGAGCGCCCCGGGGACGGTGCCGATGAGCGTGTTCCACTTCGTCGTCTGCTTCAGCGGCGTGTACACGAAGAGGTACAGGATGGCCGTGAGCGCCGCCAGGATGGCGGTCAGCGGGTTGACGAGCGGGCAGAGGAGGCCGACCCCCGCGCACACCATCAGCGTGCCCACCGTGCGGACACTCGTCGGGGAGACGCGGCCGGCCGGCAGGGGGCGGCGCATGGTCCGCTTCATCTGCGCATCGATCCGGTACTCGAAGAGATGGTTCAGCATGCCGACGCCTCCGGCGCAGAGCCCCACCCCGACGAGCGTGAAGAGCAGCGTCCAGCCGTCCAGGCCGGCCGGCGCGCCGAGCAGGTAGCCGGCCAGCGCCGAGACGACGACGAGGAACGAGATCTCGGGCTTCGTCAGCTCCCAGTAGTCCTTCAGCACGTCGGGGACGCGTCGCTGGGCCGCAGGCGCCGAGGTCGCAACGGCCGGCCCCCGGTCGGGGGACGAAATGTCAGAATCGGGGTGCGCCATGAAAGCTACTCAGCAAAGACAGCCGATTGATGAGCGGGGATGGGTTCACGCGATGTGGTGTCGCCGATGGAAGCCGTTGTGGCATCCGTTGCAGCATCCGTCGCGCGCAGCGCCAAGAGCGTCGTGACGACCGACGTGCCGAGCAGCAGCGCTCCGACGACGAGATGGCTGGCCGTCAGGATGATTTGCAGGGCACTGCGCAGCGCCAGCGCCATCTCGTGCAGGAGCAACAGGTAAGCGGCGAGGCCGAGGGCGAACTGCAGCCCTACGGCGCCGAGCATGAGCCACGTCCACCGCGTCAACGCGCGGTTGTCGGAAAAGTACTTTTGGACGTACACGAAAGTGGCAAAAACGAGGCCCGTCACCACGAACGCCCCCGATATGTGGATGGCAGCAAAGGCGCCGTCGATGCCGTGCCCGAGGTGGCGCAGCAGGGCGCCGAGCACGATCTGCAGGTAGAGGACGACGGTGGTGGTCAGCGCGAGCCAGCGAAACGAGCGCGCAGGGTCAACGTCCGAGAGCGTGTCACGGACGCGCATCCACGTCTCCGTCGTGAAGAGCGTCATCGCGACGAGCAGGGCGAAGAAGATCTGCGCCGTGCAGGCGTGAATCGCGGCGAGCAGCACCGAGTTCTCCGTGACGCGGACGCCGCCCAGGATGCCTTGTGCGATGACGAGCACCAGCGCCGCGAAGCCGAGGCGGCGCATCCACGGGCGCGGATCGGCACGCCAGGTCCACAGCGCCAGGATGACGGTCAGCATGCCGACGAGCGCGCCGAGCAGGCGGTGTCCGTGCTCAGCCAGGACCGGAGTGTGCTGCCACCAGCCGTCCAGCCCGGTCCGAAACGGATCGTAGGAGCCAAACGTAGCGGGCCAGTCCGGCACCGCCATCCCTGCGTTGATGCTCGTCACAAAGCCGCCCCACGAGATGAGGGCAATCGTCGTAAGGATAGTGAGAACCGAGAAGCGGCGGCGCCAGTGCGTCTCCGCGGAGACAGAATGAGAGCGGGTTCCAAATCGCCCGAAGTTCATAGCCAGGTACGCCCAAGTAAGTCGGCCTTAAAAGAGTGATGAGAGCCAACGAGGGGGGCAGGGGGCAGTTCCATAAAGAGCCCTCGATCCTCCCGTCTTCGGAATCTTTTCAGGGGGCATTCGAATACCTTGCGGCCAGGACACTTGGTCGGTTGATCGCGGCAGCATTCTTGCCGTATTTTTAGCCCCTGCAGCAACTCCATGATACGTATCTCAACCCACGTTGCGAGGTATCTTCGTGGTGCTCAGACGGACAGCCGACCATGGACCGTGGACCGGCAGATCGCCTCGGTAAGGCGGTCTTCGGTCTACCGTCCGCCGTCTTTTCGGACCATCGGCGTGTAAGCCACAACTCAGGTTATCCCATTCGATTCATTCACGATATATCCATGAGGAATTCCGGTACGCTCATCGTCTCTATTTCGGGCATCCGCGGCATCTTTGGCGACGGCCTCGATCCGTCCGTGCTCGTCACCTATGCGGGGGCATTCGGCACGTGGTGCCGCCGCCGCGCCGACGCCATTGGCCAGCCGCCAGTGATTGTCATCGGCCGCGATGCGCGCGTCTCTGGACCGGTATGTACGCAGATCGTCGCCGCCACGCTGCGCAGCACGGGCTGCGACGTCATCGACGCGGGCCCGGCGCCGACGCCAACGGTAGAGATGGCCGTCCTCGCCGAGCAGGCCGCCGGCGGGATCGTCCTGTCAGCGTCGCACAACCCGGCCGAGTGGAACGCGCTGAAGCTGCTCAACGAGAAGGGTGAGTTTCTCTCGGCTGAGGAAGGAAAAGAGGTGATTGATCTGGCCGAGATGGGGGGCGTGGAGACGGCGGCCTATGATGCGCTCGGCCGGTACCGCGAGCACGACTTTCTGCCGCAGCACATCGAGCAGATCAAGCAGTTCGACTTCATCGATCCCGACGCCATTGCACAGCAGGGATTCGAGGTCGTGGTGGACGGGATCAACTCTGTGGGCAGCATCGCGATGCCGCGGCTACTTCGCCACCTTGGCGTGCCCGATGAAAATGTCACGGTCCTCAACGCCGAGCCGACGGGCGAATTTGCCCATCCGGCCGAGCCGCTTCCAGAAAACCTGACGGGCCTCACGGCGGCGGTGACCGAGCACGGCGCCGACCTCGGGATCGCCGTCGATCCGGACGTCGACCGCCTCGCGTTCGTCGACAACGAAGGGCGCTACATGCTCGAAGAACTCACGCAGGTCATCGCCGCCGACTTTCTGTGGGGATTCCGGGACGGACCGTTCGTGACCAACCTGTCGTCCTCCCGCGCCATCGACGACGTGGCCGCGCGGCACGGGCAGGAGGTGCATCGCTCGGCGGTGGGCGAGATCAACGTCGTGAAGAAGATGCAGGCCGTGGAGGCCATCCTCGGCGGCGAGGGCAACGGCGGCGTCATCCTGCCGGACCTGCACTACGGACGGGACGCGCTCATCGGGGTGGCGATGGTGCTCCAGCATCTAACCAACGAGCGGGCCACGCTCGCCGAGGTGCACGACGCGCTCCCCCACTACGCCATCGTGAAGGACAAGCTGCCCCTCGACGGGCTCGACGTGGAGCGGCTGCTTGGCGCAATGCAGCAGCGCTACCAGGGCGAAGGCGGCGCGGACATATCCACGGTCGATGGCGTCAAGATCAGCTTCGACCGCAGCTGGGTCCACCTGCGCACATCAAACACCGAGCCCATCCTGCGCATCTACGTGGAGGCGGAGACCGCCGAGCAAGCCCACGAACTCGTGGATCGCTTCAAGAGCGAGCTAACGCAAGCCGCCTGATGCCGACCGTAGCCGCGTGATCTCAGTCGGTGAGCCGAGTCCCTACGTCGACTTGGAGCAGGTCCTCTTCGTCCGCCTGGAAGAGCTCCCGGGGCGCTAGCTCCATGGCGCGGGCAAAGAGCAGATCCGGAAACTGCCGAATGCGGGCGTTGAAGATGGTCGCCGACTCGTTGTAGAACGCGCGCCGATCGGCAATGCGCTCCTCGAGCGACGAAATGCGCTCCTGGAGCAGGCGGAAATGCTCGCTGGCACGGAGCTCCGGATAGTCCTCAGCGCCCCCGAAGAGGCCCCAGAGCATCACGTCGCCCCGGCCTAGGGGCGCAGCGGGAGCAAGCACGAGCGCGCCCAGGAGCACGTGCATCGAGACCGAACCGCACAGGGAATCAGTCATGAAAGCCGGAACTGCCGGGTGGGGAGGTGCAGGACGGCCGGCGGCCCCGAGGCGCGCCGGCCCTGCCGTCTTACAGCAAGTCCCTGCGGATGCCCCACATTGAGCTGAACGATCCGCCGCCGCCCCAGTGCACGCCGTAGAGGGTCACCTCGTCGCCGTGCCATTTGAAGACTGGCGAGCCGCTGTCTCCCGAGTTGGAGGTGTAGGTCGCCCGATTCTGGCACCGCATGATCGCCCGGTTGCCATTCACCCAGACGGGGTTTCCATTGTTTGTGGGAGCGAGCATGGTGCACGTCCGGTTGACGAAGC
>CAYFRX010000174.1:0-6704 GCA_964345515.1 uncultured Rhodothermales bacterium | reverse complement strand
GATGGGCGAGTCGCCGACGCGGCCCGGGATTTTGTAGAAGAGGCCGCTCGTGGTCGTCACCGAGCCCAGGTTGCCGCTGGGGTCGAGCGCCGAGCAGTGAATCGTGCCGTAGTGGCGCTCGATCTCTCGCAGCATGCCGCCAATGTTTTCATCGTCGATGCCGTGTGGCGGCAGGTAGTCGTCCTCGGTCGAGAGCGTCTCCTTCCACTCCACCCACAGCTCGCGCGCCCGCTCGGTGAGGAGGTTCTCGATGGGAAAGCCGTGCATCGTGGCGAAGTCCTGCGCGCCCTGCCCGACGAGCAGCACGTGATCGGTGCGCTCCATGACGAGCCGGGCCACCTTCGATGGATACTTGATGCCCTCCAGCGCAGCGACCGATCCGGCCCGGTGCGTGGGCCCATCCATCACCGCCGCGTCGAGCTGCACGACGCCGTCCTCGTTCGGGATGCCCCCGTACCCCACGGTGATGTCGTCCGGATCTTCTTCCACGAGATTGACTCCCTCGATGGCGCCGTCGAGCGCCGATCCGCCGTCCTGCATAACCTCGATGGCGCGCTGAGCCGCTTCGCGCCCGTTCAGGCTGGATATGACGACGGGGCCCTGCGCCGAGGCGGTACCGCTCGATGATGGCGAAGCCGTTGCAGACGATGGATCGCCGATCAAGGACGCCCCCACTCCGGCGAGCGAGGCTTTCTTGAGGAAGGAGCGGCGGGACTCATTTCGACGATCGGACATGGACGGATACCGGGCCTGTGCAATGGATGGGAATTCGGACTCCCAATGTATTGCACGTCCCGATAAATGTGAAGCGTCACGCAGCGCCCGGCCGTCGAAAGAGGCCGTCAACAAAGAAAAGCGAGCCCCTCCGAAGAGAGGCTCGCTCATCTACGCAGCAACGGCTGATCCGATGTGCTATGAAGGCATCCCATCCGGGAGTCGTCGCGTGGATGAGATGCCGGCCGTTGCAGCAAGGCTGTCGGTCGCCTGGGTGATGCACTCCGCCAGCAGTGCGTGGGCATCCGCCCGAGCGCGTGCTCGTCATGCTCACCGGCCCATGGTGTCGCTGCAACGCAGCTCACAACGAGTCATCGCGCCGCGCCGACGGGCGCAACCATTCCTCGGTTGTGCCGTCTGGCGATTCGACGAATGCACCCAGGCGATCGACAACATGTCTTCGGCGGCGTGAACGCCACCGTGGAAGCGTCACCGCCTCCGTGCAACTGTGCTGTACTTATCGCGCCCTCAGCGGGATACTTAAATCCAGCACCCGATTTATTTCGGCGCTGCGCGTTCGCGACGAACTCACCGGGAGCAACCAACCGTGCGAACCCGAGCGACGGTAGCGTCAGTCCGCCGCCGTGAGGCCGAGCCGGTCGGCCCGGGCCTGCATGCCGGCGATAACGTGCGCGATGTGATCGGGCAGCGGCACGCCGAGTTCCTCCGCCCCCTGCCGGATGTGATTGCGGTCCACGCCTGCGGCGAAGCTGCTGTCTTTCAGTTTCTTCGTGACGGATTTCACCTTCATCCCCTCCAGCTTGGTGGGCCGCACGTAGGCCACGGCGGTAATGAACCCCGCCAGCTCATCGACGGCAAAGAGCGTTTGGGCGAGCTGGGTCGTCCGCTCGACACCCGTGTACGGCGCGTGCCCGAGAATCGCGTCTGTCATGACCTCGGGGTACCCCTCCTCGCGCAGCACGTCGGCCCCCACGTACGGATGCTCGTCCTTCGTGGGGTGCTTCTCGTAGTCCATGTCATGCAGCAGCCCCGTCATCCGCCACAGCTCCACGTCGGCGTCAAATTCCGTGGCGTAGTGCTCCATGGCGGCCTCCACGGCATATCCGTGGCGGCGCAGCCGGTCGTCCTCGGTCCATTCGTGAAAGAGCGCGAGGGCGTCGTCGTAGGTGGGCATGGCCAGATCGGTATGAAGAGGAAGAGCGTGCGCGGGAAAGATAGAGAAAACGCTGCACAGGATGAAGTGCCCCGACCTGTGCACCGGGACGCGCGTTGCGACCATGCGCACGGGATCATACGTTGTAGCCTGCATGCGGATGACTGCACGGGACACAATCACTACGCCGCTCTCCTGCCCATGTCCGACCGTTTCGTTCCATTTGCTTTCGAGGAGATCCCGCCCGACGCGATGCGAGCGCGTGCGGCCGGGTCGGCGTCAAGGAGAAGCACTGCTACACGACGGAGTCGGTCGGCATCGCGACCGGGATGCTGATCACCGCACTGCACCACGCAGGCTTGGCTACGCTGACCCACACGCCCAGCCCGATGCGCTTTCTGGAGGACATCTTGGAGCGGCCCGAGAACGAGCGCGCCTTTCTCTTGCTCGTGGTGGGCTATCCGGCCGACGACGCCACGATGCCCGACATCGAGAAGAAGCCGCTCGACGGGGTCGCCACCTTTCGATAGCCCACCGGCGGGCGATGCGAAATGCAGTGTGCTTGAATCCCGGCTCATCACTATGTTAGCGACGCATGCATCTGGACTGGTCCTTTGCACAAACTTTGGAGGTTGCACCATGATCCGCGTTCACCGCACGACTGCGCTTCTCACCGCTTTCGGACTGCTCGCCGTCATCCTCACCGGGTGCGGCCAGGATACGCCATCCACAGAGGCTTCGGCGGATACAGCTCCACTTGCCGAAGACGCCGAAGCCGAACTCATCGCCGACGGCTTCCAGTTCACGGAGGGCCCCTACTGGCGCCCCGAGGAGGGCGATCTGATCTTTAGCGACATCCCGGCCAACCGCGTGTACCGCTGGACGCCCGACGGCGACACCACCGTCTTCCTGGAGCCCTCCGGCCACTCGAACGGCATCACCGCCGACACCCAGGGCCGCATTCTGCTCGCCCAGCACGACGGTCAGGTCGCCCGCCTCACTGAAAACGGAGACGTCGACCCCCTCGCCACCGAATACGACGGCCAGCGGCTGAACAGCCCGAACGACCTCGACGTGCACTCCGACGGCTCCATCTACTTCACCGATCCGCCCTACGGCGTCAGCGAGGAGGACCGGGAGCTCGACTTTTCCGGCGTGTACCGGCTCCACCCCGATGGCACGCTGGACCTGCTCACGCGCGAGTTTGAGCGGCCGAACGGCATCTGCTTCTCACCGGACGAGTCGCGGCTGTACGTGAACGACTCGCAGGAAAACCTCATCCGCGTGTACGACGTGGCCGAGGACGGCTCCATCGCGAACGGCCGCCTCTTCGCCGCGCCGGAGGACCCCGACGCCGAGGGCTCGACCGATGGCATGAAGGTCGACACGGAGGGCAACCTCTACACCACAGGCCCCGGTGGCGTCTGGATCTACAGCCCCGACGGCGCGCTCATCGACCGCCTCTCGGTCCCCGAGGCCCCGACGAACCTGGCCTTTGGCGGACCGGACATGCGGACGCTGTACATCACCGCCCGACCGAACGTGTACCGCGTGCCCGTCGACATCGCGGGCGTGAAGTGACTGCCGCCGGCGGTGCGGGTTGCCCAGGTGCCCGCTGGCTACGCTGCGCCGCGCACGCCCCGGGTCAGCCCCCGATTCGGGGCGTCTCTGGTGCAAGGCGTCGCGTACGCGAGCCACCCTGATCGCACGCGGCCTCTACACGGTTTCCGTTTCAAAATGTCCGGGTCTCGCAAGGCCTCGTCCATCGCATGCCGCCGTGGATCGTGCATGAGAACGTTCGAACGTTCAACGTGAAACGGGTCTGTGCCTCGGACTGGACACGCGACGAGAGAGCGTCCAGGGACACCCCGACACGATCATCTGGAAACGGTATCTACCTCTCGACGCTCGTTCACCATCACCATCTACCGCCATGCCCTGCCTGCTCGTTGTTCTCGCCCTCGCCGTGCCGCGCGTGCTGATCGTAGGCCTCTGGCTGTTCACTCACTGGTTCGACGGGCTCTTCGACACGCTGCTCTGGCCCGTCCTGGGCTTTTTCTTTCTGCCGACCACGCTGTTCTGGTACACGGCCGTGCAGCACTGGTACGGCGGCGAGTGGAGCGTGGCGCCCGTGATCGGCATCGTGCTCGCGCTGATGATTGACCTCTCACCGGCTGGCGGCGCCAAGGAGGCCCAGTGACGCCACGGATGAGCGGAGCCTACCCTGCCTCTTTTTCGGATGCTGACGCCGCATCTGCTGGAGAATCCGGCTCGTCTTCCGTTTACTGTTCCCCGAGTCGCCCGTCACGATTTATCGCACTTGCCTCTCCCGATCATGAGCACGCATGAACTGGCCGGCCAGCCGGCCCCCGAGTCCTCCCTCATCGACGTGTCGAAGCTCCTCGCCGCGTATCAGTCGGAAGTCCCCGACCCGTCGGAGCGCGCGCAGCGCGTCTCGTTCGGCACGTCGGGCCACCGGGGCTCCGCGCTCGACGTTACCTTCAACGAGGCGCACATCCTGGCCATCGCGCAGGCCGTGTGCGAATACCGCACGCAGGCTGGCATCGACGGGCCGCTTTTCTTGGGGATGGACACCCACGCCCTCAGCGCCCCGGCCCACGCCACGACGCTGGAGGTGCTGGCCGCCCACGACGTCGACGTGATGATCGCAGCCGACGAAGGCGTCACGCCCACGCCCGCTATCTCGCACGCCATCCTGACGCACAACCGCGACCACCCGGACACGCCGGCGGACGGGATCGTGATCACGCCCTCGCACAACCCTCCCGCCGACGGAGGCATCAAGTACAACCCGCCGACCGGCGGTCCCGCTGGGCCGGACGTGACCGCCTGGATCGAGAACCGCGCCAATGCGCTGCTCGAAGACGACCTGGACGGCGTGGATCGCATCGGGCACGGCGCGGCGCTCCGCGCTGACACCACCCGCGAATACGACTTCCTCGGCCGCTACGTCCGCGACCTCGACCGCGTGCTCGACCTGGCCATCATCCGCGACTCGGGCCTCTCGCTCGCCGTCGACCCGCTGGGCGGCGCCGGCGTGCACTACTGGACGGCCATCGCGGACCACTACGACTTGCCGCTGGAGGTGCTGCGCACGGAGATCGACCCCACGTTCCGTTTCATGACGCTGGACTGGGACGGGTCGATCCGGATGGATCCGTCGTCGGAGTACGTCATGCAGTCGCTCATCAACCTGAAGGACCGCTACGACGTGGCTTTCAGCTGCGACACCGACCACGACCGCCACGGCATCGTGACCCGAAGTGGCGGGCTGATGCCACCGAACCACTTCCTCAGCGTGATGGTGGATGCGCTCCTGCGCACGCGTACCGACTGGGCCAGCGACGTAGGCGTGGGCAAGACGGTGGTCACCACCCGCGTGCTCGACCGCCTCGCCGACGCGCACGGCCGCTCGGTCGTCGAGGTGCCGGTGGGCTTCAAGTGGTTCGTGGACGGGCTGCTCGACGGCGCCCTTGGCTTCGTGGGCGAGGAGAGCGCCGGCGCCTCCTTCCTCCGCCACGACGGATCGGTGTGGACGACCGACAAGGACGGCATCATCGCTGGCCTGATGGCGGCGGAGATCACCGCGCGCGACGGGAACGACCCGAGCGAAATCTATGAGGAGATCACCGCGCGCCACGGCGCCCCCGTGTTCCAGCGCATCAACGCCCCGGCCACGCCCGCCCAGAAGCAGGTGCTGAAGAGCCTGTCGCCCGACCAGGTGACGACCACGGAGCTGGCGGGCGAGCCCATCGCAGCGATCCACACGGAGGCGCCGGGCAACAGCGCTCCCATCGGCGGCCTCAAAGTCGAGACGAAGAGCGGCTGGTTCGTCGCGCGCCCCTCCGGCACCGAAGCCGTCTACAAAATCTACGGCGAAAGCTTCCGCGGCGACGACCACCTGGAGGCAATCCTCGACGGCGCCAAGCGCCTCGTGCAGCGCGCGTTCGAGGCCGCTCCGGAGGTCGACGCGTGAGGCGCCGGGCGTTGTTTCGTCCGGCGCGCTTCAGTTCGCGGGAAGCGGCTTGACCTGGATGTTGCGGAAGCGCACCTTGTTGCCAGCTTGATAGCTTTCGCCGGGGTGGACTTGCAGGCCGATGGTCCCCTCGCGGGGCGCGCCTTCGCTGGTGGTTTCGGTATGCTGGAAGTCGGTGATGAACTCGCCATTCAGCCAGAACTGGATGTGCGCGGGTTGCCCTTCGATCCGCACTTTGAGGGTATTCCACGCGTCCGGCTCGAAGTGGTCGATGCCGCGGGGGTTTTCGTATACCATGCCATTCAGGTACGCCATATACACCGCCCCGATGTACCCGTCAGGCCGGTAGTCGAGCGTAATCTGATGGCTCGCCCCGTTGTCGCCCACGCGCAAAAAGATCCCACTGTCGACGGGGTAGTCGAGCTTCGTCTCCAGCGTCAAGACGACGTCGCGGTACGTCTCATCCGTGACGAGAAAGCCGCCGTGCCCCGGCGGGTGCTGATCGCCGACGATCGCGCCGTCTTGCGCCGTCCACTGGCCGCCGACCTGATCGCCGGGCAGGTTCATGTGGCGATGCCATCCGTCGAGCGTTTCGCCGTCAAAGAGGAGCTGCCACCCCGCCTGGCGCTCGGCTGCGGTAAGCGTGTTGAGCGTGTCCAAGGCCGGGTGCGGGCTTGGGGACTCCGTCTGCGGCTCGGCCGGCGCGATGCTGCTAATCGCAAACAGCAGGATGAGCACGACGCTTGCGGCTGGGACTGTTGGGCGAGGATTCGTCATGACAATATGCACTTGGGTTCCGGAAAGGAGCTCACTATGATG
>CAYFRX010000173.1:0-6715 GCA_964345515.1 uncultured Rhodothermales bacterium | reverse complement strand
GCATTGAGCAGCCGGTCGCAGGCGTCTTCGAGGATGGGGAGCTCCTTCGCGAAACAGAAGCGCAGGCGGTGCTGGCCGTCGGCGGGGTCGCGGAAGAACGAGCGGCCCGTCACCGTGCCAATGCCGGCCTCCTCGATGAGCGTCTGACAGGCGGCCGCGTCGTCGTCGAAGCCGGCGCGCGCATCCGCAAGCGGCGCGAAGCTGGCGAGTACGTAGTATGCGCCCTCCGGCCAGGGCACCTCGAAGCCGATCCGCTCCAGCGTGGAGCACATCAGTCCGCGGCGCGCGGCGTAATCAGCCTGCAGCTGTGTCAGGTAACTGTCGTCCAAATCAAAAGCGGCGGTGATGCCATGCTGCAGCGGGCGCGGTGCGCAGATGTACATCAGATCGTTCACCAGCCCCATCTTGTCGATGATGGGCGGGGGCGCCACGGCATAGCCGAGCCGCCAGCCCGTCACGTTGTACGTCTTCGAAAAGCCCGAGATGGTCACCGTCCGCTCGTAGGCGCCGGGCCGCGATGCGAGCGAGACGTGCTCGTGCCCGTCGTACAGCATGTATTCGTAGATCTCGTCGGTGATGGCAACGAGGTCGTGCTTGTGCATCAGGCCGACGAGCGCGTCGAGCTCGTCGCGCGTCCACACCTTGCCGCTCGGGTTGCCCGGCGTGTTGACGACGACGGCCTTCGTCCGGGCCGTGATGGCAGCCTCGACGGCGTCGAAGTCGATCGCCCAGTCCGGCCCGCGCGTGGTGACGTAGCGGATGGAGGCGTCCACGAGCTGGAGCAGCTTGCGGTGGTAGCCATAAAACGGCTCGAACAGGATGACCTCGTCGCCCGGATCGAGGAGCGTCATGAGCGCGGTGGTGAAGGCGCCCGTGGCCCCCACGCTGACCATCACCTCATCGATGGATGAGGCCGGGAGCCCGTTGTAGGATTGCATCTTGCGCAGGATGCCGGACCGCAGCGTCTCGATCCCCGCGTAGTGCGAGTAGATCGACTTGTCGTCGGCCACGGCCTGCTGCGTCCGCTGCTTGATCAGCTCGGGCGTGGGCAGGTCGCAGACGCCCTGGCCGAGGTTGATGCCGTCGACGGCGGCCACCTGATCGGTGACGGCGCGGATGTTGCTCTGCTGGAGCAGTGCCGTGCGCTCGGCGAGAGGAAGGTCACGAGTGGTATCCATAGCACGGGAGCAGGGATGAGAGAGGCCGGGCTTCTCAAGAAAAGCGCAACGGGACTCGAAAACAACGCGCTGCGCGCGTGGGAACGCGACGCCCGCTGTGTCTTATGGTGGGGCGGCCGTGTCTACACGTTCATGCCCCATCGACCGACCTCCGTCCATGATGTGTGATTCCTCGTCCTCCGATGCTGCCTTCATGCGAACGGCCATCGAGCAGGCCGTCGAGAACGTGCGCGACGGCGGCGGGCCGTTTGCGGCGCTCGTCGTGCAGGGCGAAACGATCGTCGCGCGGGGCGTCAACCGCGTGACGCCGTCGAACGACCCCACAGCGCATGCCGAAATTGTAGCGATCCGGGCGGCCTGCCAGGCGCTCGGGCAGTTTCACCTCGACGGGTGCACGCTCTACACCACGTGCGAGCCGTGTCCCATGTGCCTCGGCGCCATCTACTGGGCGCACGTAGGCCGCGTGCTCTACGCGGGCACCCGCGCCGACGCCGCCGCGGCTGGCTTTGACGACGCGCATATCTACGACGAGATGGGGCGCGATCCGGCCGAGCGCCGCATCGACATGGGACCCTGCCTCCAGGAAGCGGGGCAGCGGCCGTTCGAGGCCTGGGCCCAGTACGACGAGCGCGTGGAGTACTGATGCTACGAAGCGGCTGGCACGGCATCGTGAGCCGGCAGGAGCTTCTCCGGATACGTCGCGCGGATGAGCGCCCGTGCCAGGATCTGAGCCGGATCGATGAGCGGTACGTCGGCGATCAGGGCCTGGAGCGGAGCGAGCGGCAATTCCGTGCAGCCCAGGATGATGGTCTCCGCGCCGCGCGCCGTGAGGTGGCGCACGGCATCGAGCAGGTGGTGTTGTGCCTGGTCGGTCGGCGGATCGCTCTGGCCCTTGAGCCCAAACGACGGGTCGTAGATCGTCGCGTTGACGCGCTCCTGCGTAGGGCCGTCCGGTGCGACGAAGGTGAAGCCAGCTTCGATGAGAGGGTGCTCGTAGAGCCCCAACTCCAGCGTGGCTGTCGTCGAGAGCACGCCGACGCGCTGCACGTTTGCCTGCGTCGTCCGTACGTGCTCGACCGTCGCCTCGATCATGTGAATCAGCCGAATCGCGTGGCCGGTACGGGCCAGATCCGCTTCCACCGCGTCAAAGATGGCGGGCGCGTGCGCCGTGTTGCAGGGGAGGCCGGCCACCGTGGCCCCGAGCGCGTCGAGCTGCCGGGCGATAGCGGCGATAGCGTGGGCTGGATTCTCATGGGTTTCATGGAAAAGAAACCGGCTGCGGTCGACAATGCGGTCGGGGAGAGAGAGCAGCGCCACCGGGAGGTGGGCCTGATCGGTGCGGGCGCGCGTCTGGTTCAGGATGTTGCGCACGAGGTCGAGCCCGGCGTGCGGGCCCATGCCGCCGATCACGCCGAGCATAGGAGATGAAGTGGACATGACGTGTGCCGCAGGAGGCCAGGGAACGCGCAATCGCCCAGGATCGGGCAGGGGATTGCGAACCATGCCAAATGGATGCCAGGTTCGATTTATAAAGCCTCGGCAAAACTTGCACGCAACGCGACCGCGGACGAACCGTGATCCGGAGGTAACGTTGACATAACTGCCCGCGGTGCTTAGATTCGCTCATCGACATGCGGGGTGCGCCACGCACAGGTTTATTGCCCGGTCGTCTAATGGCAGGACAGCGGCCTTTGGAGCCGTTAGTGGAGGTTCGAATCCTCCCCGGGCAGCATTTTCCGCTTCCCGCCCTGCACGGCAGCAGTGCGGGATTTTTGCTGTGCGCCCGCCGTGTGCCCTACCTTGAGGCAGCCTGATCATCTACCACGCCCGTCGCCCTCTATGCGAACGTCGAACAAGGACATCCCCGTCGCCATTTTTGGTGGGCGTTCCAACCCGGCGCTAGCGCGAAACATCGCCGAGGCATACGGCACGTCGCTCGGTGAGCTTACGATTCGCGACTTTGCAGACAGCGAGATCTACGTGCGGTTCGAAGAGTCCATTCGCGGCTCCGATCTGTTCATCGTGCAGAGCACGCAGCCGCCGGCCGAGAACTGGATGGAACTGCTCCTCCTGGTCGACGCCGCCAAGCGCGCCTCGGCCGCCCGCGTCACGGCCGTGATCCCGTACTTCGGGTACGCCCGCCAGGAGCGCAAGGACCAGCCGCGCGTCTCCATCGCCGCCAAGCTGATGGCCAACACGCTGACGACGTCCGGCATCGACCGCATCCTCACGATGGAGTTGCACGCCCCACAAATTCAGGGCTTCTTCGACGTTCCCGTCGATCACCTGTACGGCTCCGTCGTATTAATCGACTACTTGCGGCAATTCGACCTGTCGAACCTCGTTGTGGTTGCGCCGGACGTGGGGGCCCTCAAGATGGCCCGCGCCTACGCGCAGCGGCTCGGTGTCAACCTCGCGGTCATCGATAAGCGGCGGCCGCAACAGAACGAGGCGCAGGTAATGAACATCATTGGCGACGTGGAGGGCAAGAACGTCATGCTCGTCGACGACATTGTAGACACGGCTGGCACGCTCACGCGGGCGGCGGCCGCGCTCCGCAGCGAAGGCGCTCTCAAGATTATGGCCTCCTGCACGCACGCGCTGCTCTCCGGCCCGGCGTACGAGCGCATCGAGGCCTCCGAGATCGAGCGCCTCATCATCACCGATACCATCCCGCTGGAGCGGCCCTCGGACAAGGTGGAGGTGGTGAGCGTAGCGGGCCTGTTCTCCAACGCCATCCGCCGCATTTACACCGACAAGTCGGTGTCGACGCTCTTCGTGGAGTAGCGTCGACGCCCACGGACATCATTTATTTGGATTTTGAAGCGAGCATCCATCATGGATTCGATAACGATTGAAGCCGAACCGCGCGACACGGGCAAGAAGGCCACGAAGGCGGTGCGCAACAAAAACAACGTACCGTGCATTCTGTACGGCCCGGAAACCGATCCCGTCGCGTTTCAGGTCCCGATCAATACCCTGAACCGGCTGATCTACCAGCGCACCACGCCGATCCTCGACATCGAGGTGGATGGGGAGAGCTGGAACTGCATCATGAAGGACTACGACCTGCACCCCATCACCGACCGGCCCATCCACGCCGACTTCCAGGTGCTGAACGAGGGGCGGGCCATCACGCTCACCGTGCCCATCCGCTATGAAGGCACTCCGATCGGGCAGAAGGAGGGCGGCGACACGCAGTACAACTTCCGCGAGGTCCGCGTCCGGTGCGTGCCCGAAAACATCCCGTCGGAGATCACGGTCGACGTGGAAGAGCTTGACGTCGGTGACTCGTTGCACTTTTACGATCTGGAGGTGGAGGGCGTCGAGTTTCAGGTGCGCCCCGAGCAAACGCTCGTCACCGTCGTGGCCCCGCGTCTCGAGGTCTTGCCCGAGGAAGAAGAGGAAGAAGAACTCCTCGAAGGCGAACTCGAAGAAGGCGAACTGCCCGAGGGCGAGGAGGGCGAAGTCCCCGAAGGCGAGGAGGGCGAGGTCCCCGAAGGCGAAGAAGAGGAAGGAGCGTAGCTTTCGGCGCATGAGAAAGGGGGAGAGGGTGAATTAGAGAAAGGGAGCGTGGAGGCGCCCCCCTCTTCACCCATTCCCCGATTCCCCATTTCACGCTTCCCCAGAACATGCCGCCGTCCAAACGGCTCATCGTTGGCTTAGGTAACCCCGGTGCCAAGTACAAAGGCACCCGCCACAACGTCGGCTTCGTCGTCGCCAATGCCTTGGCCGAGCAGATGGGCGTTTCACTCAAATCAGGACGGTTCAATACGCTCGAAGGCTGGGGGCGGCACGGCGATCGGCCATTTGGGCTGGCCCTGCCGCTCACGTACGTCAACCGGAGCGGCGAGGCCGTGAAGCCGCTGCTCAACTACAACAACGTCGATCCCGAGGATCTGCTCGTGGTGGTCGACGATCTGCACCTCGATGTGGGCGCGCTCCGGCTGCGTCCCGGCGGCGGCTCCGGCGGCCACAATGGTCTGGTGCACATTGCTCAGGTGCTCGGCACGACCGACTTTCCCCGCCTGCGCATCGGTATCGGCAACGATTACCGGAAGGGCGAGCAGGCAGACTACGTGCTGTCGCGCTTCACGCCCGAGCAAAAGCCCGCCATCAACAAGGCGATTGACCGGGCGTGTGAGGCGGCTCTGACCTTCATCAGCGACGGGATTGAGGCGGCCATGAATCAATACAATTGACGCAGGTTTCGTGCGAATTATGCGTTAATCACTGTGAATGGATAAGGCCGGTCGATACTTTGACGCCCGATTATGGCGCGGCGGCTTGATCCCCTGACGCGCGCAGCAACCCCGGCATGTGGCTTGCACGTGCGCTCCTCTAGCCTCGCGCTTTTCGACTAGATTTTTCTGACTCCCGACATTCCCCGCAGCTCTCATGAATACAACCTCTCTCATCACGTACCTGGTGCCTGCCAGCGGCGTGCTTGCGCTCCTGTATGCGTTTACGCGCACGCAATGGATTAACAAGCAGGAGACTGGAACTGAACTCATGGCGGAGCTCGCCGCTAGCATTGCCGAAGGCGCCCGTGCGTTCCTCAACCGCGAGTATCGCATCCTGGCCATCTTCGTGCTTGTCGTCGCCGCGTTGCTGGCCGTGGCGAACCTGGGGCAGGCCGACTCGTCGTGGCTCATTGCGGTGTCCTTCATCGTGGGCGCCTTGTGCTCCGGCCTGGCGGGGTTCATCGGGATGACAGTGGCAACGAAAGCCAACGTGCGCACCACGCATGCGGCTCGCACCGGGCTCAGCCCGGCCATGAACGTCGCGTTCTCCGGTGGCCTCGTCATGGGCCTGTCGGTAGTGGGGCTCGGCATCATCGGCCTCGGCGTGCTGTGGCTCATCTACACGGGCATCGGCTGGGAGACGCCCAAAGTGATTAATGTGATCACCGGCTTCTCGATGGGGGCTTCCTCGATCGCGCTCTTCGCCCGTGTGGGCGGTGGCATCTACACAAAGGCGGCCGACGTCGGGGCCGACCTCGCGGGTAAGGTGTATGCCGGCATCCCCGAGGATGACCCGCGCAACCCGGCCACCATCGCCGACAACGTGGGCGACAACGTGGGCGACGTCGCGGGCATGGGCGCCGATCTCTTCGAGAGCTACGTCGGCTCCATCATCGGGACGATGGTGTTGGGCTCGGCGTTTGCGTCCGTCTTTGGCGGCATGAGTAGCACGACGGAACTGGCCGCTGTGCTGCTGCCGCTCGTGATTGCCGCCGTGGGCATCGTCGTTGCCATCATCGGCTCCTTCTTCGTGAAGGTAAAGGAGGGCGGCAACCCGCAGACCGGACTCAATATCGGTGAGTTTGGCGCCGTGGGCATCATGATCGTCGTCTCCTATTTCATCATCAGCTGGATGCTGCCCGCGCAGTGGTCGGCGACCAACCCGATCAGCGGCGCGCCGTTTGAATACACCAGCCTGGGCATCTTCGTGGCCGTCGTCATCGGCCTGCTGGCCGGGACGTGCATCGGCCTCATCACCGAGTACTATACGGCCACCGATAAGAAGCCGGTCAT
>CAYFRX010000172.1:0-6778 GCA_964345515.1 uncultured Rhodothermales bacterium | reverse complement strand
CGGCGGGATCGACAATCGGTCGAGGCCGAGGCGGCGAGAGGGGCAGGAGAACACTTCACATCGGAACCTCCCCCTGCTTCAGGTTTTGTGATACATGTCAAAAAATGGTCTGCTTCACGACGCCCCGCCGGCTGATGGCAGAACGTCTCTCTACGTTCGGACTGGGACGCCTCAATCTCCACTGGGAGGGGTACCGGCCCGTCCTCAACCGGCTCATCCTCGGGTTCGCGCTGGCGGGCTACCTCGTATACTACCAGCTGGCTCGGCGCGCTCTGTCCGCTGTGCCTCCTGTCGGCGGGCATCGTCGGCGTGCTCGCAATCCTGCAGGTTACTTCGCTGATTTCCCTGAACCGTTCTCCCTCCGCTGCCATGTCCTCGCAAACGTCCAAGCGCGAATTCACCGCTCTCACCTATTTGCTCGCCCTGACTGGGCTCTTCATCGGCGCCGACGTGTACTTTAGCAGCACGCCCGCCCAAGCGGCGTCCTCGGCGGTGGTGCAGGCGGTGGGGCCGGGCACGACGCAGGGGGCCGAGGGGTGCTACTTCGACCCTGAGGAAGCGTCCGTGCAAAACTTCAGCACGCTCATCGACTTCCAGGACCCCTCGCAGGGCAACCCCGACGCGCCGGTCAAGATCGTGGAGTACTTCGATCCGAACTGCCCCCACTGCAAGACGACGCACGCCGTAATGAAACAAGCCGTCGCCCAATACGGCGACGAGGCGCAGTTCGTCTACAAGCCGATGCCGCTGTGGCAGTATTCGCTCCCGCAGATTGAGGCGCTGTACGCCGCGGCGCAGGAAGGCAAGTTCGTCCCTATGCTGGAAGCGCAATACGCCCGGCAGCAGCGGGGCGGCCTCTCGATGGAGCAGTTGAAAGCCATCGCGCAGGAGATCGGCATGAACCCGGACGTGCTGGAGTCGCGGGTCCAGCAGCAGACGCATCGCCAGCGCATCCTGCAGCAGCGCCAGAAAGCTGTCGAGATTGGCGTCGATAGTACGCCGACGGTCATCATCAACGGGCGCTTCGTCGCTGGCGAGTCGCGTACGCTGCGATGCCTCGGCGCGTTCATCGATGCCGCGCAGCAGAATCCAACGTCGTCCTCGGGCTGAGTGGCGCCCCAGCCTCGCGTCGCTTAGATTAAGCCGCGCAGCGGCCGATGCGGCTCGACCTCACGCCCCTGAGGTGCGAGGCCGAGCCGTCGTCGCGTGCGCTCGCTCCATGGTGTTTTCGCCTCCGAATGAATGTCCCCGCCCATGTCTACTGCAACACCGTCCACCCTCGACACCGATCTCGACGAACTGGCCATCAACACCATCCGCTTTCTCGCCGTGGATGCCGTGCAGCGCGCCGAAAGCGGCCATCCCGGCATGCCGATGGGCGCGGCGCCGATGGCGTACGTGCTCTGGACGCGCCACCTGGAACACAATCCGCGCGACCCACAGTGGCTCGACCGCGATCGCTTCGTGCTCTCGGCGGGCCATGGCTCCATGCTACTCTACGCGCTGCTCCATCTGACGGGTTACGACCTGCCGATGGAGGAGTTGAAGAACTTCCGGCAGTGGGGCAGCAAGACGCCCGGCCATCCCGAGGCGCATCTCACCCCCGGCGTGGAGACGACGACCGGGCCGCTCGGGCAGGGCGTCGCCAACGCGGTGGGCATGGCCATCGCAGAAAAGCACCTGGCGGCTCGTTTCAACACGCCGGAGCACGCCATCGTCGACCACTACACGTACGCCATTTGCTCGGACGGCGACCTGATGGAGGGGATCTCGCACGAGGCCGCCTCGCTCGCCGGGCATCTCGGGCTCGGCAAGCTCATCGTCCTCTACGACGACAATGAGATTTCGATCGACGGCAGCACGGATCTCGCCTTCACGGAAGATGTGGACACGCGGTTCGAAGCGTACGGCTGGCACGTGCAGCGCGTGACCGACGGCAACGACCTTGACGCGATCGACGCGGCCCTCCAAGCGGCCCAGACCGAGGCGGAGCGGCCCTCGCTCATCAGCGTGCAAACCCACATCGGGTACGGCAGCCCGAACCAGCAGGACACGGCCGCCGCGCACGGCTCGCCGCTCGGTGAAGACGAAGTCCGGCGCACGAAGCGCAATCTGGGCTGGCCCGAAGACAAGACGTTCTTCGTGCCAGATGCGGTGCGCGACCACATGCGCACGGCCCTCACCCGCGGTGCCGATGCCCAGGAGGAGTGGACCGACCGGTTCGCCCGTTACGAAGAGGAACAGCCGGAGAAGGCCGCGCAGTTTGCGGCCTGGATGGCGGGTGATCTGCCGGAGGAGTGGACCGACGCACTCCCCACATTCGAGGCTGGGACCTCCATGGCCACGCGCGCTGCAAGCGGCACCACGCTCGACGCGCTGGGCCCGCATCTGCCCCCCCTCATCGGCGGCTCCGCAGACCTCACCGGATCGAACAAGACCGACATTGAGGGGCGGCACGACTTCCAGAAAGATCGACCGGACGGGCAGTACTTCCGCTTCGGCGTCCGCGAGCACGTGATGGCGGGCGCGGCCAACGGGATGGCGCTACACGGCGGCGTGCGGCCGTACGTGGGCACCTTCCTCATCTTCAGTGATTACCTGCGGCCCTCGCTGCGCCTGAGTGCGCTCATGGAGCAGCCCGTCATTTACGTGTTTACGCACGACTCGATCGGGCTCGGCGAGGACGGCCCGACGCATCAGCCCATCGAGCACCTGATGGCGCTGCGGGCGATTCCGCACCTCACGATCATCCGTCCGGCCGACGCCAACGAGGCGGCGCAGGCGTGGCGCGCGGCGCTCAACAACACAGCCGGCCCGACGGCGCTTGTGCTCACCCGGCAGGGTCTCCCCACGCTGGATCGCTCGGTGTACGCCCCGGCCGACGGGCTGCAGCGGGGCGCGTACGTGCTGTCCGACGACGACGGCACACCGGACGTCATCCTGATGGCCAGCGGGAGCGAGGTGCAGCATATCGTCCGCGCGGCCGACACGCTGCGCAGCGATGACGGTCTCAACGTCCGCGTCGTGAGCATGCCGTCGTGGGCACTTTTCGATGCGCAGCCGGACGCTTACCAGCAGGAGGTGCTACCCCCGGACGTGGAGATGCGACTTGCGATGGAGGCCGGGCGCGCGCAAGGGTGGGAGCGCTACGTGGGGCCGACGGGGCGCGTTATTGGCATCGACCGGTTCGGCGCCTCGGCACCCGGCAGTACCAACATGGAGCAGTTTGGCTTCACCGCCGAGCACGTAGTCGGCGAAGTGCGCGCAATGCTGGGGTAGCTTCGCACGCCGTCATGCGGCCACCCGCTCCGGCGCGCGGAGAAAGCGGCTCCGATGTTCGTAATGGACATTCAGCATCAGCGCGCATCAGAGCGACATAGCGGCCATGAGGGGACGGCGGGGCAAAACGATAGGGATTGGCATCCTGCTGCTGCTTCTCTGTGGCACGGCGCACGCGCAGAAAGAGCGCTGGTCCGATGAAGTCTGGAAGCCGATCATCACGCACGAGGGCGTCGCCTTTTCGTACATCTTCTACAGCGAGGCGGACAACACGAACAACGGCGTCGTGGTGCGGCTCGACAACAGGAACGGCTACCCGGTTCGCTACCGCTTCCGCATCGTGTTTCGCACGTGGCGGGGCGAGGAGCACGTCGAACCCGTCACGGGCACGCTACGGCCCGGCGAGATGAAGACGGGCGACAACGACGGGCTCTTCTGGATCCCGTTCGTCGACGGCCGCAGCATCGGCGAGGTGGGACTGCGCGGCTACGCCATCGAGCCGATCCGCAGCGGCGCGGGGTAAGCGCTTAGCGGAATCTTCTTGAGCCGAAGCGGGGTGCAGTGGGCACGCCGTCAAAACCCATTCGCATGTTGCTGCGTTACTATGGGCTGATGACAAACGCGCATGCGTCATCCCCGCATCGAGTCTCATCGATCCTGCATTCCCTGTGAGTCAACCCGCAACGAAGAAGGCCCTGAAGAAGGAGATCGACCGTCGGCGTACGTTCGGCATCATCAGTCACCCCGATGCCGGGAAGACGACGCTGACCGAGAAGCTGCTGCTGATGGGCGGCGCGATCCACGAGGCTGGTGAGATCAAGGCCCGCAAGGCCAACCGCCACGCGCACAGCGACTGGATGGAGATGGAGAAGGAGCGCGGTATCAGCGTGACCTCCTCCGTGATGAAGTTCCGCTACCGCGGCTTCGAGATGAACCTGCTCGACACGCCGGGGCACAAGGACTTCTCCGAGGACACGTACCGCGTGCTCACCGCCGTCGACAGCGTGATCATGGTGCTCGACAACGCGAAGGGCGTCGAGGCGCAGACCGAGAAGCTGATGGAGGTCTGCCGGATGCGGGAGACGCCGATCATCACGTTTGTCAACAAGATGGACCGGTGGGGCAAGGAGCCGCTGGAGCTGCTCGACGAGATCGAGTCGACGCTCGACATCGAGACTGTACCGCTGGCCTGGCCCATCGGGATGGGCGACCGGTTCCGCGGGACGTATAACCTGCACCGCGAGGAACTGCACCTCTTCTCCGACGCTGACGCGAAGGGTGAGCACCGCCGCCTCGCCATCGACGGCCTCGACGACCCGCGCCTCGACGACGTGCTGGGCGCCGACCGCGCGGAGGACCTGCGCTTCAACGTGCAGCTGCTCCAGGAGGCGGGCGATGACTTTGACATGGAGACGTACCGTACGGGTCAGCAGACCCCCGTTTTCTTCGGCAGCGCGCTCAGCAACTTCGGCGTGGGCGACATGCTCGACAGCTTCGTCGAGATCGCCCCACCACCCCGCCCGCGACCGACGACGACGCGCAAGGTCTCGCCGTACGAAGAGGAATTCTCCGGCGTCGTCTTCAAGATCCAGGCGAACATGGACCCGCGCCACCGCGACCGCATGGCGTTTCTGCGCGTCTGCTCGGGCCGCTTCGAACGCGGCATGACGGTGCGCCATCACCGGCTGGACCAGGACGTGCGCATCAACAACGCCCGCATCTTCATGGCGCAGGACCGCGAGGGGGTCGACACGGCATATCCGGGCGACATCATTGGCATCCAGAACCACGGCACGATCAAGATCGGCGACAGCTTCAGCGAGAAGGAGCCGCTGAAGTTTACCGGTGTGCCGAGCTTCGCGCCCGAGCACTTTCGTAAGGTCCACCTCGACGATCCGTTTCGGGCGAAACACTTGGGCAAAGGCCTGAAGCAGCTCAGCCAGGAAGGCGCCGTGCAGGTCTTCCGCCCGCTGCGCGGCAACGACTACATCCTGGGCGCCGTCGGCGTGCTTCAGTTCGACGTGACGCTGGACCGGCTGGAAGACGAGTACAACGTGGAGGCGCACCTCAGCGGCACGCCGTACGCCGCCGCCCGCTGGGTGGAGTGCGACGACGCGAAGCAGCTCGATGCCTTCCGCTCGGCCAACCAGAACCAGCTCTTCACCGACGCGGAGGACGACCTCGCGTACCTCGCGACCAGCCAATACCGCCTGGACCGCATGATGGAGGACTGGCCCGACATTACCTTCACCGCGACGAAGGAGCACCACTGAGGGGACAGGGGAGCGGGGGAGAGGGAGCGTTTGGGAGTCGAGGATACGGTGAGTCGGGGAAACGGGGAATGATGGGCTGAAGAAATCCCTCGATTCCTCGCCTCCCCGATTCCTCGTTTCATCCCTTCATCCATTCTCGTATCTTATCCTCCGTACCCACACCCCCGTTCTCCCATTCACCCACGCCCAACGGCCATGTCCGTCGACCGCCGTCGTTTCCTCGAAAGCTGCTCCGCCCTCGGGCTGACGGGACTCTTCCCCGGCGCCCTGTACGCCCAGGTCAATGATGCGTCCGAAGAGACGCCGCCTACTGCGCAGGATGCCCCGATCAGCGTGGAGGATGTCGCCGCCGCCGAAGAGATCGCCGGGCTGAGCTTCAACGCCGAGGAGCGCGAACTCATCGTCGAGGGGCTGAACGAGAAGCTGCAGCAGTACGAGGAACTGCGGGAGGTCAAATTGCCCAATGCCGTCGTGCCGTCGTCCACGTTCGATCCGCGCATCGGCGGCGCCACGATCCCCGAGGACGACACGCCGATGCAATGGACGCCGCAGCCCGTCGAGCGTCCGTCGAGCGACGAAGACCTGGCGTTCATGACCGTCGCCGAGCTGGCGTATCTGCTCTCTACGCAGCAGGTTACGTCGATGGAGCTGACGGAGCTGTACCTGCGCCGCCTCAAGCGGTACGACTCGACACTCCGATTCGTCATCACGTACACGGAGGACCGCGCGCGGCGCCAGGCCGAGCAGGCCGATGCCGAAATCGCCGCCGGCAACTGGCGCGGGCCGCTGCACGGCATCCCGTGGGGCGCGAAAGACCTGCTCGCCGTCGAGGGCTACACAACGACGTGGGGCGCGACGCCGTACCAGGATCAGACGATCGATGCCACGGCCGCCGTCGTGCAGATGCTGGACGAAGCCGGCGCCGTGCTCATTGCCAAGCTCACGCTCGGCGCGCTGGCGTGGGGCGACGTCTGGTACGGCGGCACGACCAAAAACCCGTGGAACATCGAGCAGGGGAGCAGCGGCTCGTCGGCCGGGCCGGGCTCAGCTGTGGCGGCGGGCTGTGTTGGCTTCGCGATCGGCTCGGAGACGCTCGGCTCCATCGTCTCGCCCTCGACGCGCAACGGCGTCACCGGCCATCGGCCCACCTTCGGCGCCGTGCCGCGGACGGGCGCCATGGCGCTGTCGTGGACGATGGACAAGCTCGGCCCGATGGCGCGCTCGGC
>CAYFRX010000171.1:0-6781 GCA_964345515.1 uncultured Rhodothermales bacterium | reverse complement strand
ATCCAGAACCCGACCCAGCCAGCGTTTGCGGGCTGCTTCGCCGATCCGTCGACGGGCCGTACGGGTACCGGCTACACGCACGACGCGCAGTGCGTGGTGTACGAGGGTCCGGACGCCGAGCACCAGGGCAAAGAGATTTGCATCGGCGCGAACGAGACGGCCATCAGCATCGCCGACGTGACAGACAAGGAGAACCCGGTGGCGCTCTCCACGGGCTCTTACCCGGATCACGCGTACGTGCACCAGGGCTGGCTCACAGAAGACCACCGCTACTTCCTCCAGAACGACGAACTCGACGAGATTAACGGCTCGGCCGACAGCACGCGGACGCTTATCTGGGACGTGTCGGACCTCGACAACCCACAGCTCGTCCGCGAGTTCTTGCTGAGCAACCCGTCCACTGATCACAATTTGTACATCAAGGATGGGATGATGTACCAGTCCAACTACGTGAGCGGGCTGCGCGTCATCGACGTGAGTGACCCGACCAACCCGGTCGAGGTCGGCCACTTCGACACGGAGCCGTTTGGTGAAGACGCGCCAGGCTTTGCCGGAACGTGGAGCAACTACCCGTACTTCGACAGCGGCATCATCATCGTGAGCAGCATGGGCGAGGGACTGTTCATCCTGCGCCCACAGAAGCGCGACGTGTAAGACGTAATGCGTACAACGTGATGCGTAAGGCTGCCTGCTTGTACGCAATAGGCATTACGAACCTACGCATCGGGCGCCACACAGCCATTTAGTGCTATGAATGCCACTCGTCTTCTTTTCGCCCTCTTGCTCGGTCTGGCCCTACCCGTTGAGGCGGCGGCGCAACCTGCCGATGACACGCCGTACCTCTACGTGTGCAACCAGGGTGCATCTACTGTGTCGGTCATCGACATGACGACGAACGAGGTCGTTACCACCGTTGACTTGCAAGAGCGGGGATTCGCTGCGAACGCGAAGCCGCATCACGTCGTCGTGGAGCCCGACGGGTCGCATTGGTACGTGTCGCTCATCGGTGCGAACCGAGTGCTCAAGTTCAATCGCGCGAACGAGATCGTGGGGCAGGCCACGATGGAGGTGCCGGGCCTGCTCGCGCTCCATCCGACGGAGGACCTGCTGCTCGTCGGCCGGTCGATGAGCGCCGTGAACCCACCCTCCAGCATCATGCTGATCCAGCGCTCCGACATGACGATGCGGGACGAGGTGGACACGTTCTTCTCACGCCCTCACGCGCTCGCCACGCGGCCCGCGGGTGACTACGCGTACGTCGCCAGCCTCGCCGAGAATCAACTCATGGCCGTTCGGATGGACGCGTCGGCGTCCACCAACCTCGTCCGGGTGGGCGGCGCGACGCAGACGTTCGTCCAGTTCGCCATCTCGCCGGACGGTACCACGATGGTCGCCACCGGGCAGGTCTCGGGCCAGGCGCTCGTGTTCGACCTGAGCGACCCGGCCAACCCTACGGTGACGGATACCATCGCCGTGAACGCGCAGCCGTGGCATCCGGTGTTTGCGCCGGACGGGCAGCGCGTCTACTTCGGCAACAAGCAGGCGCACACCATCACTACGCTGAACATGGAGACGCGCCGCGTGGAGCGCGTAGTCAAAGGCACCGGCCTCGCCGAGCCGCACGGCGCCGCGCTCTCGCCGGACGGGCGCTATCTGTACGTGTCGAACAATAACCGGGACGGCACCTACCAGCCGCCGCAGATGTCGAGCGTGTCCAACCCGCCGGGCACCGTCACTGTCATCAACACAGAGACGGGTACCATCGACACGGTGATCCCGGTCGGCTCCTACCCGACGGGCATCGGCACGCACGCGGCATGGTAGCGCGGGATATGAGACGATGAGACGAGGCATCGAAGAGACGACGGTCAGCTTTTCCTTTCCCCGACTCCCCGCCTCCTCGATTCCTTCCTTTCGTCATCGCACCTCCGCCATGCTTGACCGTCGCCACGCGCTCTTGTCCATCGCGCTGCTCGGCCTCGTCGCGGCGGGCCTCGCTGCAGCCGGGTGCAGCGGATCGCGCTCGGCGCAGCAGACGGCGGAGGATGACGCAGGCGACAGCCGGTTTGTGCGCGACGTGACGCCGTTCACCGTGCGCGACACCGATGGGACGCCGTACGATCATCCCTTCCTGGGCGGCCTCAACGTGCCGCGGCCTCAGTTCGTCGACATCGATGGCGACGGCGACGCGGACCTGTTCGTGCAGGAGCGGACCGACGAAATTATGTTTTTCGAGAACACGGGATCGCCCGGCGCCCCCGAACTGACATGGCGGACAGACCGCTACCGCGACCTGCCGGTCGGCGAGTGGTTTCGGTTTGCTGACATGGACCAGGACGGCGATCCGGACCTGCTGGCCGAGGAGCGCTTCAGCCACATCCGCTACTACCGCAACACGGGTTCCGCGACGCAGCCGCGCTTCGAGCTGGCCACCGACACGCTCCGGACGGCGAGTGGCGCGCCGATCTTCTCCGATCGGCAGAACATCCCGAACGTCACCGACATCGACGGTGACGACCGGCTCGACCTTTTCATCGGCCGGCTGGATGGCACTATCATGCGCTACGAGGAAGGGGCGCAAGCGGGCGGCGGTGCGGTACCGCAGTTCGAGCTTGTCACCGAGCGGTTCGAGGGCATCGAGATCGTCGGCCAGATTGGGACGATGCACGGCGCCAACACGCTTACCTTCGCCGACATCGACAACGACGGGGATCAGGACCTCTTCTGGGGCGACTTCTTCGAGCCCAGTCTGCTCCTCATCGAAAACACGGGCTCGCGCGAAAGCCCGCGGTTGCAGTCCGAGCCGCAGCCCTTTCCGCCGGGCGATCCCATCAGCACGAGCGGCTACAACGCGCCCACGCTGGCTGACTGGGGGCAGGACGGCCCCCTCGATCTGTTCGTGGGCGTGCTCGGCGGCGCCTACAGCGCCAACACCACGCTGGCCGACAACTTCCACTTCTACGAGCGCGGCGACGACGGCACCTTCCGCCACCGCACGGCGCGGTTCGTCGCGTCCATCGACGTGGGCAGCGAGAGCATCCCCGCCGCAGGCGACCTCGACGGCGACGGCGACACCGACCTGCTGCTCGCCAACAAGATCGACCCGGACAGCACGAGCACGTCGCTCGTCTATCGGTTCGAGAATCAGGGATCGGCCGGCCAGCCCGATTTCCAACAGACTGGCCTGCTGGATTTGCCCGAGGGCTACCACTACGCGCCGGCCCTCGGCGACCTCAACGGCGACGGCCGCGCCGACCTTCTCCTGGGCACGTGGAAGGGCAACATCGCCTACTACCGGGGCACGGACAGCGGCTTCGAGGCCGTGGACCGCCAGCTCGTGTCGCTGTCCAGCGCGAGTAACAGCACGCCGACGCTCGGCGACGTGGATGGCGATGGCGATCTCGACCTGATCGTGGGCGAGGCCAGCGGCGCGCTGCACGCCTTCCGCAACACGGGCACGCCACAGGACCCACAGTTCGTGCGCGAGTCGGAGGCGCTGAGCGACGTCGACGTGGGCCACCGGAGCGCACCCCACCTCGCCGACCTGGACGGCGACGGGCGGCTCGACCTCGTCGTCGGCTCACGGGATCAGGGGCTCGTGTTATATCGCAACACGGCGTCGTCACCGTTCGCCTTCGCGCCGGCCGACTCGCTGCCGATCGACGCGCCCCGCCTCGCCACGCCCGTCCTCGGCGACTGGGACGGCGACGGCGATGAGGACGTCATCACCGGGGGCGATTCCGGCGGCCTCTGGTACTTCGAGCGGCGGTAGCGAGACGGGGCATCAGCGACGAAGGAGTGCCTTCTGGGGAGTGGCGCGGCGGCGGGCGATGCGGTACGCCTCGGGGTCGAAGCCGACCACGCGCCGGCGGAACGCGCGCACCGAGCCCGGCCAGAGCACAGCGTTCCGCCCCGACGCGTCGAGGTACCAACTGTCGCACCCGCCACTCGTCCAGACGGTGCTCTCCGCCATCCGATCCACCTCGCGGACGAACTGCGCCTGCGCCGTTGGGCGTGGATCGACGGCTGCGGCGCCGGATGCGTCCATGAACTGCAGGGCGCCCAGGAGATGCTCGATCTGCGCCTCGATCATGGGCAGAACCGCGTTGTGCCCGAGGCCCGTGTTGGGACCGCGCAGCAGAAAGAGGTTCGGAAAGCCGGCTACCGTGGTGCCCAGGTAGGCCCGCGGCGAACCGCCCCAGTAGGCCTGTAGCGACTCCCCGTCCCGCCCGTACACCGAGCGGGCGAAGGGCATCTCCGTCGAATGAAACCCGGTGCAGTAGACGATGGCGTCGGCCGCGTGTGGCGCCGTGCCCTCCGGACCGGCCACGGCGTGGGGATGCACGGCCCGCGCCGCCCCGTCCACGACGGTAACGTTGGGCCGGGTGAGCACCGGGTAGTAGTGGTCGGAGTGGAGGATGCGCTTGCAGCCCAGCAGGTAATCGGGCGTGAGCACGTCACGCAGAGCCGGGTCCTTTACCTGGCGGCGCAAGTGGAAGCGCACCAAGCGCTCGACGAGGCGCGCCACAGCCGGGTGCCAGAACATCAGCCCCGAGACCTCGCGGATGGTGTGGAGCACATACCGCCACGCCTTCAGGAGTCGCGGAAAGCGCGCGAAAAGCTGCTGGATGCGCTCCGAGATCATGCCGTCGCCGTGCGGGACGACCCACGGCGCGGTGCGCTGGAAGAGCGTCAGGTGCTCCACCGTGGGCTGCAGGGCCGGGACGAGCTGCACGGCCGAGGCCCCCGTCCCCACGACCGCCACGCGCTGCCCGGATGGGTCGAAGTCGGCGGGCCAGTGCGACGAGTGGAAGGCGCGCCCGGCAAAGCGCTCCTGTCCGGGCAGGTCGGGCACTCGCGGCTCGGAGTGGGCTCCCACGCCGGACACCAGCACGCGGGCGGCAAACCGTCCGCGATTGGTGTCCAGCATCCACCGCGTTGCCTCGGCGTCCCACACCGCGCGCTCGACGCGGTGGCCGAACCGCAGGTGTGGGCGCACGCCGAAATCGGTGGTGCACTGCTTCAGATAGGCCAGGATCTCATCCCGCTTCGCAAAGCGGCGGCTCCAGTCCGGCTTCGGGGCGAAGGAAAACGAGTACAGGTGCGAGGCCGTGTCGCAGGCGCAGCCCGGATAGCGGTTTGCGCGCCAGACCCCGCCCACCTCGTCGGCGCGCTCGAAGACGGCGAAGTCCTCGACGCCCTCTTGCTTGAGCCGGATCGCCGCGCCCAGTCCGGCAAACCCACTCCCGATGATGGCTATGTCGATTTCGGTGACGGGACGCGTGTACATTGAGCGGTGCGTACTGAGTGGGGCAAGAGCGGTGACGGCAGCGGCGACGCGGACGATCGCTCCAGGAGGTAACCGGGCCCGGCGGGGGGCGGGTACGGGGTCGTAAACCCGCTGAGGGATAACCAGAGGTTCAGACTACCTGCGGATCCGGGCGTTCTTCCTTACCAACATCTTCAAGAAGCGCGGTGCCTGCTCGGGAGGCGCGGCGCCGTGCGCCGACTGAGCGCGTAAGCGAGGCGGGGCAGCACGTCGCCCGTCTTCGCATCGACGCGGAGGTCGGCCAGGTCATCGCCGCGCGTTTCGCCGAGGTTGACGATGCCGATCGGGTGGCTGCGCTTGGCCGCGCGCCGCACGAAGCGAAAGCCGGAATACACCGTCAGCGACGAGCCGACGACCAGCAGCGCATCGCCCTCGTCGAGTAGCGCCCAGGCTTCATCGACCCACGGCGCCGGCACGTTTTCGCCGAAGAAGATGACGTTCGGCTTGAGCACGCCGCCGCACCGCAGGCAGCCGGGCACAGCGAACGAGCGCGTCGCCTCGCGCGACAGCTCGGCGTCGCCGTCGGGGGCGATAGCAGCGCCGTCGCGATCCGTCCAGCCCGGGTTGAGCGCGAGCAGGCGCTGCTGGACGGCTGGGCGGTGTTCCACCACGCCGCAGTCGAGGCACACCACCTCGTCCAGCGCGCCATGCAGCTCCACGACGCGCGTGCTGCCGGCCGCGTGATGCAGGCGGTCTACGTTCTGCGTGATGATGCCGCGCACCTGCCCAGAGGCTTCCAGGCTGGCCAGGGCCCGGTGGCCGTCGTTCGGTTCGGCGGCGGCGAAGGACGACCAGCCGATCGCGCTGCGCGCCCAGTAGTGCTGTCGCGCGGCCGCGTCGCCCATGAACTCCTTGTAGCGAATCGGGTTGCGTTTGGTGTGGCGCGTCTCCGGGCCGCGGTAGTCAGGGATACCGGATTCCGTGCTGCACCCCGCGCCGCTCAGCACAACGACGCGCCGGTTGTGCAGCACGTCGGCCAGGCGGCGGAGCGAATCAGTGGCCATGGACATCGGCGCGCGGATAGTGTTGAGCAAACGGACTTATCTAAACAACCACTGTGGAGGCGGGTTCATCTGCAGCCGTTATCATGCGGCTGCAGGTTGCGAAACGGTAACACAGGGCGAATGCGCTCGCACGTCGTCCGCTGGTCATTATATTGATATTGGGAAGACCGATCGACCGTGTTATCAACCCCATTCCGGCTCCCATGGCCTGCCGCACGCTGCTGCTCACGCTGCTCACGCTCGCCGTCACATCGAGTCCCGTTCCTGCGGCCACAGCGCAAGCGGCCGACCGCGCTACATTATCGGGAGAGTTTGAGAGGGCTTGTAGAGCTCCCGGCTTTAGCCGGCCTGAAGAGGACCCTCTCAAGTTTCCCGCGAGGATTAAACATCCGATGTGGGAACTCCTATCAGTAGGACTTGGATACGATAGGTCGTGAGGCACACGATT
>CAYFRX010000170.1:0-6794 GCA_964345515.1 uncultured Rhodothermales bacterium | reverse complement strand
TAGCTTCAGGCTGAAGGCCGGCTCGCGATGAACGTTACTGATCGCCGACCAAAAGACGTGTGGCCAGGGCGCGCTGCGCGTCGGGCACGTCGCTAAACGTGCAGAGCCGCGCCGCCGCTTGAGGCACCGCATCGAGCACGTGTGGGCTGCCGAGCGCGGCGGCCACAAGCGACGGAGATTGCTCACACAGACGGCGGACGAAGCGCTCCTGTGCGGGTTGCAACCCGAAGGTCTGCCACGCTGCGGGCGTGACGGCCAAGCCCAGCACGACGCGCTGGGCCTGCGCAGTCGCGTCCGCGAGGGTGGCGAGGGCTTCTTCGCTCGTGCCGGCATCCACCTCATGGTAGCTCGCCGCCGGGGCCAGCACCCGAATCGCACGTCCAAGCGGCGCCTCGGGGGCCGTCTCGCTCCGGGCGCGCGGCGTCACGAACAGCACCATGAGCCCCTCGCCATCGCCCGTCCACGGGAGGGGAAGCGCGTCCGGCTCGGCGTCGAGCACCGTAACGGCCCGCGCGGCTACCGAGGCGGCGAGCCACCGATGGGGGCCGGCGCCAACCTCGTCGCGAGCCACGTACCGCTCGGGCGCGGTGAACACGTCGGGGCCGAACCGTGTGGCGAGCCGCGTCTTCAACCGCCAGATCCGCTCGAAGGCGATGTCGATGCGAGCGGCCGACAGGCGCCCAGTCTGGACGGCGCGCACGAGGCCTTCAACCACGGCTTCGGGATCCGAAGGGTCGAGGATGCAGTCTACGCCAGCTTTGAGCAATGCTACGGCCTGGTCGCCTGGATCGTCATGCGTCGCACGCACGGCCGCCATCAGCAGGCTGTCCGTGACGATCGGGCCGTCGAAGCCCATCTGCTCGCGGAGCACGCCGTGCAGGATGGGGGACGAGAGCGTCGCCGGCCGGCCGTCGGGATCCAGCGCCGGAAACGCCGCGTGCGTGGTCATCATGGTGTCCACCCCGGCCGCGATGGCTGCGCGGAACGGCACGAGGTCCGTCGCCTGCAGCACGTCGGCCTCGGCCTCGACGGACGGCAGCGTCTCATGCGTGTCGTCGGCGGTGCGGCCGTGGCCGGGAAAGTGTTTGGCCGTCGTGAGGAGTCCCTCGTCACGGCACGCGGTCACGTACGTCTTCACGTGCCGCGCCACCGCGTCCGTTGCGGTGCCGAACGCACGGATCGAGATGATGGGATTACGCGGATGGAGATTCACGTCCGCGACGGGCGTCAGCAACTGATGGATGCCACACGCTAACGCCTCCCGTGCGGTGACCCGCCCCATCGCGTCGATGGCCGGTTCCGCCTCGTCCCCCAACGCGCCGAAAGCCATCGCATGCGGAAAGACGGTGGCCCCCTCCATCTGCTGGCCCGCCCCCCGCTCCATGTCGGACGCCACCAGCATCGGATAGACGCTCTGCGCCTGCAGCGCCGCCAGCCGGTCTGCCGTCGCGGGGAAGTGCCCGTTGAACAGGAGCAGCCCGCCGAAGGGGTAGCGGGCGAGCAGATCGGCGACGCGCGCGGCATCGTCGGAGGCCGTGACCGGCGGGGTCATGTTGGAGCCGAGCCGGACGAAGACGAGCTGCGCGGCTTTGTCGCGAAGAGCAGTCGGTTTCCGGGGAAGCGTCATCGCATCACGTGCAGAGGGATGGGCGAGGGGCCATCAGGCGGCGTCCGTGTACAGGCCATGCTCTTCGATGTAGGCGCGCACGGGCTCGGGCACGAAGTAGCGGATGGAGCGCCCCTTGCGATGGCGGGCGCGGATCTCCGTCCCGGCAATCTCCAGCAAGGGCGCATCGGCGAAGCGCACCTGGTTGGCAAACTGTGGATCCACGACCGACGAGATGGCGCCGGGCCGCTTGTACACGATGATCGGCACACGCTCGATGATTTCGTCGGGACAGTGCCACGTGCCGAAGTCGCGCAGGCTGTCGCTCCCGATGATCAGTTGAAACGACGTGTCGGGCTGCTCATCCTGTAGCGCACGCAGCGTCTCGACGGTGTACGAAACGCCTTCGCGGCGGATCTCGATATCGCAGGTCTCGAACGCCGGATGCTCGGCCGTGACGCGCTCGGTCATGGCCAGTCGGTGTGTAGAGCTGGCCAGTTCCTCTTCGCCTTTGTGCGGCGGACGGTGACTCGGTATCCACCAGATGGCATCGAGCCCAAACTGGTCGCGCACCGTCTCTGCTACGAGGCAGTGCGCCGTGTGAGGAGGATTAAACGATCCTCCGAAAAGGCCAATATCCATAGAGGAAAGCGATGCGCGCGACGCCTGGAGGTGGAGAGGAAACGGCTACCCGTTATCGGCAAGGGACTGCTGCTCTTGTATGGTTTCGAGGCGCTCCTGCGCCTTTTCGTAGAGCGATTCGGCGTCTTTAAGCAGCGGGCTGTCTGGGAAAACCTGGACGAGACGATTGTAGTTCTCGATGGCTTTCTGCAGCCGCTCAGCCTGCCGCTGCGGGATGCTCTGGGCGGCGTATTCGATGTAGCTCCGGATGGCGCCAAGGAGCGCATCATCGGCCCATGCGGTCTCCGGATATTGGTCGAAGACGACCTCGTGGGTCAGGGCCGCGGCCCGGTACATGTCGCGCGTCTCGTACAAGGTCGCCGCTTCGTACTTCTTGTGCGCGAGCTTTGCGCGCAGCTCCTCCACGTGCTCTTGCGCCTCGGGAACCAACTCGTGGTTCGGATAACGGTCGATGAAAAGCTGGAAGAGCGAAACCGCCTGGCGCGTGTCGCTCTGATCCAGTTGGTACTGCGGCGAGAGTTCGTAGTAGGACATGGCCCGCTCAAACTCGGCCACCGGCATGCGTTCATCGTTGCGGTAGAGCTGAAGAAAGCGTTGATACTCAGTGGCCGCGAGGCGGTACTGGTTGTTATTCCGATAGGCCCGCGCCATCTGGAGTTGCGCGTCGTCAGCCCAGTCGTTGGCGCGGCCGTACGAAAACACGGCCCGGAAGTACTGGATGGCGTCTTCGTAATCCCCGCTCTCAAAGCGATCCATGCCTTGCTGATACGCATCCTGGGCCGAGTTGTACTGCAACCGGTTGGATCCGCCGCAGCCCGCGAGGACCACCAGCGCGGCGACGAGGATCGTTGCTATGTAAGAGCGAAGCGCCATGGAATCTAGAACGTCGTCGAATGCAAAAGGCACGAGCGCGCGAGCGTCGCAGAGTACGTCTCCGCCTTGATTACAAAGCTCGGGTCGTACGGCAGGGTGTTTGGCACTGTTCCTCCACACGAGGCTAGCGAATCAGCTCAATGGTCCCATTCCGGTACCGGTGGATGAACATGGTGCGGTTCACGTTGCCGCCCTGAAAGTCGATGCGGGTGCCTAGGCCTTCGTAGCGCGCCGTGTTGCGAAGCCGCTCGGCCAGCGGCCGGTCCGAGGGCTGCTCCATCTGGTTGAGCAGAAAGGTAGCGACGTCGTAGCCGGTGTAGGCCAGCCGCTGCGCCGAGACGTCCAGTTCGTCCGGCGTCGCACCGGTCAGCAAGCGGTAGCGACGCACGAACTCGCGCACCTCCGGCCGGCTCTGATCGGCGTAGAAATCGTTCGTGTAAATGGTGTTGAACTGGCTGGCGGACTGCTCGATGGCCAGGTTGTGCCACTCGGAGTTGCCGAGGGCGCGGGCGCGCAGGCCATACACCCGCGTCAGGCGCGTCATGCCCGTGAGGGCCTCCTGAATGCGGCCGCCGGCGTTCCGCCCCGAGAACGGCAAGTAGATGCTGTCGATCCCACGCAGCGTGTCGGGTGTAAAGAGCGAGTCCTCCTCGAAATGCTCGGGGAGCCGGGACCACATCCGCGCGTTGGCGAGCACCTCCGAAAACTGCAGCGTGGCGCCCTGACGCTCCAGTTCACGCATGAATCCCTCGGCCATACGGGCACTGAAGGGATGCCCGTCTTCGGTGATGACGCCGAGCGTGTCGGCCAGCAGGCTGCGCACGGCGAAGCGCGCCATGATCTCGCCGCGCGTGCGGATGGGTGGGTTGGCCTGGAAAATGTAGCGGCGGCCCCGCGCGATGTCTTCGTCGGTGGCGAGCGGGGCAATGAGTACGGTGCGGTTGCGCTCCGCCTCGGACCCGGCCGCCCGCGCCTCCCGGCTAAACAGCGGCCCGATGATGGCATCAACCCGGTCGTCGTTGACGAGCGAGTCGGCAACCGTGCGCGCTTTCATCGGGTCGTTCCCCGTGTCGCGGAAGAACATGCGGACGGCCCGGCGCGACGTCGCCTCCTGCACGAGCTCGACGGTCTGTTCGACGCGCATGGTGTCTTTCATCCGGACCACGCTTGACGAGTCGTCGGCCATGGCGATCGTGTCCGCGACCGTGAAGTACGTCGTATCGACGGGCACGAGGCGCCGATCTACGCCGTTGCGCTCTTCCACGGCGAGCCGAATGCCGTTGAACATGGCCTGCGTGAGCGCCGAGTTCGTGGTGATCGGAAGCGCAACACCCAATCGAATCGGGTCATCCGGCTGCTGCACGGTGGGCTGCCGGGCCTCCTGCACGTAGCCCAGCACCTCACGGGCCTCGCTGCGGTACCGCGATTCCGGGTAGCGCTGGATGAGGGTGCGCAGCGTGGTCTCAGCCTCGTCGTAGGCGTCGAGTTGGTACAGCGCGCGCCCGGCCATCAGCAAGGCTGCAGTCGTCCGCTGGTTGAGCGGATAGTCGGCGATTTGCTGAAAGCGCTGGTACGCCGCTTCGTAGTTGCCCTGCTGGAACGCATCGAGCCCCTGGCTGAAGAGCGAATCGGCCTCATCGATGCGCTGGATCTCGTCGATGGTGCCTTGCGCGTGAAGGGACGAGCCGGCGCTGCCCCAGCAAACGAGAGCCACTACGAGGGCAGCGAACAAGGGCATGAAGCGAGTAACGATGGGCCTCATGAGGAGGGATGCCATTTGAGTTTCGGAATGCAGTGTAGGCAACGCGCGCCGCAGGGACATTATTGTGCCCGCCGGCATCGGGGACACAGCCGCTCGATCCATCCAGCACGGGTCATTCCCATTCGATGGTCGCAGGCGGTTTGGAGCTGATGTCGTACACGGCGCGGTTGATGCCGGGCACCTCGTTCACGATCCGATTCGCCACGTGGCCCAGGAAGTTGTGGGGCAGGTGCGCCCAGTCGGCCGTCATGCCATCGACGCTCGTGACCGCGCGGAGGGCGCACACGTTCTCGTACGTGCGCTCATCGCCCATCACGCCGACGGACTGTACGGGAAGCAACACGGCAAACGCCTGCCACACCGCGTCGTACAGGTCGTTCGCGCGCAACTCGTTGATAAAGATCGCATCGGCCTCGCGGACGAGGTGCAATCGCTCCGGCGTCACGGCACCGAGGATGCGGATGGCCAGGCCCGGGCCGGGGAACGGATGGCGCCCCACGATGGGCTCGGGCACGTCGAGCAGCCGGCCAATCTCACGCACCTCGTCTTTGAACAGCTCGCGGAAGGGTTCGATGAGCTCGAAGCCCAGTTCCTCGGGCAATCCCCCCACGTTGTGATGCGTCTTGATGGTGGCCGAGGGGCCCTTGAACGAGACGCTCTCGATGACGTCCGGGTACAGCGTACCCTGCGCCAGAAACTCCGGCTTGTGCCCCAACTCGTCGGTGATCCGTTCGGTCTCCTGCTCGAACACGTCGATGAACGTGTTGCCGATGATCGTGCGCTTCTCCTCCGGATCGACGATGCCGTCAAGGTTCGCGAGGAACCGATCGGAGGCGTCCACCGCGCGCAGATCCATGTGAAAGTGACCGCGGAAGGTGTCCTGCACCTGCGTCCACTCGCCTTTGCGCAGCACGCCGTTGTTGACGAAGATGCAGTGGAGCTGGTCGCCGATGGCGCGGTCGATCAGCGCGGCGGCCACCGACGAATCCACCCCGCCTGAGAGCCCGAGGATGACGTGCCGGTCGCCCACCGTCTCGCGGATCGCCTGCGTCTGCTCCTCGATGAACGAGGCCGGCGTCCAGTCGCCGTGGCAACCGCAGATCTCGTAGGCGAAGTTCTCCAGGATCTGCCGGCCGAAGTCGGTGTGCACGACCTCCGGGTGGAACTGCACGCCGTAGTGCGGCGCGTCGTGGCTTTTGACGGCTGCCACGGGGGCATTTTCGGTGCGCGCGATGACCTCGTATCCGTCGGGGAGCTCCGTCAGGTGATCGCCGTGGCTCATCCAGACGGTCGACTCGTCCGGGACCTCGGCGAAGAGGTCCGCGTGGCCGTTGTTGTGCCCCATCACCTGGATGCGCGCGCGACCAAACTCGCGTCGGTCGGCCCGCTCCACGCCGCCGCCGGCCAGGTGCGCCATGGCCTGCAGGCCGTAGCAGATGCCGAGCACCGGTACCGGCGTGCCGTCGGGGCGCGTCAGATCGAGAAACTGCGGGTCGAGTTGCGGCGCCTCGTCGTCGTAGATCGAGCAGGGACCGCCGGACAGCACGAGCCCGTGGGGCTGCTTCGCGGCGACGTCCTCGACGCTTATCGTGCAGGGATGGATCTCCGAGTACACGCCGGCTTCCCGGATGCGCCGCGCAATCAGCTGCGTGTACTGCGATCCGAAGTCCAGAATGATGATTCGCTCGTGCATCGCGTGGAATGTCGATTTACGAAAGGGGCATGTCGAACGGCACACGCGTCAATCGACATTCGTCAATCGCCGTTCGCTAAACCAATCCAAGTTGTGTGTCATTCTGAGCACTTCGGCTTCGCTCAGCACAGGCTCTGTCGGAGCGCCCCGACCAACGGGAGGAAGTGCTCCTGGGGTGCGAGTTCGTGCCTGTGGCGAAGTCCCCATTGGGGAATCCC
>CAYFRX010000169.1:0-6797 GCA_964345515.1 uncultured Rhodothermales bacterium | reverse complement strand
CACGGCCGACGTCGGCTGGATTACCGGACACAGCTACATCGTGTACGGCCCGCTCGTCAACGGCGGCACGCAGGTCTTCTTCGAGGGTACACCGACATATCCGGACGCGGCGCGCCTGTGGAAGGTCGTCGACAAGCACAAGGTGACGCAGTTCTATACGGCGCCGACGGCCATCCGCGCGCTCATGCGCCAGGGCGACGAGTACGTCGAAAGCACGAGCCGCGACTCGCTGCGCCTGCTGGGCACCGTGGGGGAGCCCATCAACCCCGAGGCGTGGCGCTGGTACTACCACAAGGTCGGGAAAGGCAACTGCCCGATCGTCGACACGTGGTGGCAGACCGAGACGGGCGGCATCATGATCACGGCGCTCCCGGGAGCGGTTCCGCAAAAGCCGGGTTCGGCGTCGAAGCCCTTTTTGGGCATCCAGCCGCAGATCGTGGACGCGGTGGGGACCGTGCAGGAGGGCGCTACGGAGGGCCGGCTCGTCATCGCCGACTCCTGGCCCGGCCAGATGCGCACCGTGTACAAAAACCACGATCGCTTCGAGGAGACGTACTTCTCGCAGGTCCCGGGGACGTTCTTCACCGGTGACGGCTGCCGCCGCGACGAAGACGGCTACTACTGGATTACGGGTCGCATCGACGACGTGCTGAACGTCTCCGGGCACCGCATCGGCACAGCGGAGCTGGAGAGCGCGCTTGTCTCTCACGATGTGGTGGCCGAGGCCGCCGTGGTGGGCTATCCGCACGAGGTGAAGGGGCAGGGCATCTTCGCGTACGCCACGCTCGTGAAGGGCGTGGAGCCTAGCGATGCGCTCCGCGACGAACTCATCCAGCACGTCAGCAGCCAGGTTGGACCCATCGCCAAGCCTGACCAGCTCCTGTTCACGCCCTCGCTGCCGAAGACCCGTTCGGGCAAAATCATGCGGCGGATCGTGCGCAAGATCGCGGCCGGCGAGTACGACGATCTCGGCGACACGTCCACGCTGGCCGATCCGGGCGTCGTCGAAGAGCTTATCGAGGAGCGCAAACAGATGTGATGCGCCGCGTCTGCACGGCAGGGATCCCGATGGGGGACGGTCCGCCTTGGAAAGCGGGGGCTGTCCCCTTCGAGATGGATCGCGGGCGCATGCCGCACAGGTCCAGACGCGCAGAGAAGCGACGTGCATTCTCTGGCAGCCAGGGCGATTGCAGCGGAGCATGGTCATGCAGGAGCGACCGCGTGCCGCCGCGATCCAGTCGGGATCCACGGCGTTGGCCCTGGCGCTGACACTGGCTGTTCCCCGCCGTGGTGCCGGACAAGAGTTCGACGCTGGTGGCTTCCTCGATGGCGCGTATGTCCATAAGGGGCGGCACGTCGTGGTTGTCCGGGATCGGCGACCTGCCGGCTGCACGGTGCGCTTTTCACTGCCGCCGCCGAGGGGCACGCCAAGGGGCTGGGGCTCAACCCGAGCTGTGGACCCATGCGCTTTGCCCCGGAAATTGACGCCACGTCAGCCCGCCGCGCCGCTGCGTTGGACGATCACGCCGCCTCCGCCGGCGCGATTCAATTGGCGACCAACGGGCGGGGCAGCGTCACGGCGTTCCTGTTCTTCGAGTACTCCTTTTCCCTATCTTTAGCATCCTCGTCCGAGCTCGGGGCGAGGCCGACCCCTGAATTCGTTTCCTTCACCGTATCGAACGAAAGCGAGAGGTTCGCATCATGGCTGACCAACCTAAGCCTAACATTGACCGCGTCACGTACTGGAAAAAGACCATCCGTCGCAGCCTCATCCTGCTTGCCGTGTGGTTTATGGTGGGCTACGGCATGAGCATCTTCCTCGCCGAGCCGCTCAACGCCATCAACTTCGGCGGGATTCCCTTTGGCTTCTGGATGGCCCAGCAGGGCAGCATCTTCGTCTTCATCGCCCTGATTCTCATCTACGTCCTTAGCATGGAGCAGCTCGACCGCGAGGCCGGCGTCGAGGAGATCGAGTCGGAGCGTCCACCGCCTCCATCGTCGCACTAAGCGCGGGCTTCCCCCCACACGATCCATTCATGGCAGCACATCAGGAGGATACACAATCATGAGTATTATTGGGTGGACATTTCTTTGGGTCGGAATCACCTTTACGGTGTATGTCGGCATTGCCGTCTGGAGCCGTGTGTCGGACACCGCCGGGTTTTACGTGGCCGGCCAAGGCATCCCCGCCGTCGCCAATGGCATGGCCGTCGGCGCCGACTGGATGAGCGCCGCCAGCTTCATCTCGATGGCCGGGCTGGTCTCGTTCATGGGCTTCGACGGGTCGGTGTACCTGATGGGCTGGACGGGGGGCTACGTGCTGCTCGCCATCCTGCTCGCGCCCTTCCTGCGCAAGTTCGGCGAGTACACGGTGCCGGACTTTGTCGGGAAGCGCTACTACTCGAACACGGCGCGTGTCGTGGCTGCCGTGGCTGCCATCTTCGTCTCGTTCACGTACGTGGCCGGCCAGATGCGCGGCGTGGGCGTGGTGTTCAGCCGCTTCCTCGAAGTGTCAGTGACCTGGGGCGTCGTCATCGGCATGTGCATCGTGGCCGTCTACGCCGTGCTGGGTGGCATGAAGGGCGTGACGTGGACGCAGGTCGCGCAGTACTGCGTGCTCATCGCGGCCTACCTGATTCCCGTCTTCGCCATCGCCTACACGCTGACGGGCAACCCCATCCCCCAGATTGCCATTGGTGAGGTGCTGCCTCGGCTCGACGGGCTGCAGCAGGAGCTGGGCCTGGGAGCCTACAGTGGGCCGTTCAGTAATTTGAGTATGCTGAATGTGTTCTGTATCACGGTGGTGCTGATGACGGGCACCGCCGGCTTGCCACATGTCATCGTGCGCTTTTACACGGTAAAGGACGTGAAGAGCGCGCGCTGGTCGGCCTTCTGGGCGCTGCTGTTCATCGGCATTCTGTACACGTCCGCGCCAGCCGTGGCGATGTTCTCCCGCTTCTACATCCTCGACTCGTTCGCTCAGCTGGGCGCGACGGGCATGCAGGAACTGAGCTGGATCCAGAACTGGGCGCAGACCGGCCTCATCCAGACGGGCCAGTGGACCGAGGGCATGTCGCCGCAGGCCTTGCTCGGCACCATCGATCGGGACATCATCGTGCTGGCCACGCCCGAGCTGGCCAACCTGTCGAACTGGGTCGTTGGGCTCGTGGCGGCCGGCGGATTGGCCGCCGCGCTCTCGACGGCGTCGGGTCTGATGATCGTGATCAGCTCCTCGCTCGCGCACGACATTTACGGCGAGATCATCAACCCGGAGGCCACAGACCAGCGGCGCCTCTTCGTCGGCCGCATCGCCATCTTCGCCGGGCTGATCGTGGCGGGCCTGCTGGGCATCTTCCCGCCCGGCTTCGTGGCCGAGGTGGTGGCCTTTGCGTTCGGCCTTGCCGCGGCCAGCTTCTTCCCGATCCTTGTGCTCGGCATCTTCTGGAAGCGATGCAACCGCCAGGGCGCCGTCTGGGGACTGGTGACCGGCCTCGCCTTCACGTTCATCATGATTGTGCTCATGCGCGCCCACGTCGTGGTGCCAGGCGTACAGGACCCGATTATCGAGAGCTTCCTGGGCATCAACGCGCAGGGCATTGGCGTTGTAGGTATGGTGCTCAACTTCGTCGTGACGTACGTGGTCACGAAGGCGACGCCGGCGCCGCCGCAGGACGTGCAGGACATCGTCGAGCAGATTCGCTATCCGCGCATGCTCTCGGCTGAGGAGCTGCGCGAGGCGGCGCCTGAAGCCGGATGATGCTTGCGGGGGCGGGGCGCTCGGGGCACGGTGTGGCATGGCGGCCGCCGCGCTCCGTAGCTCGGCCCGGCTGCTCCTCCCGACCCGTGCACCACGTGGCAACGGTGAAGTCTCTACTCGTTTACTGTCGCACCGCACCGTCATGCGTGCCATCAACAAATCGGGATGCGTCAAGCACCTGCTCATCGCGTCGGGCCTCGTGCTCGCCGTCGTCGTCTACGCGGTGGTGCAGAACTGGGACGCGTTCTCGCTCATGGTCGACAACATGGCGGTGATGGGGGAAGGGGCCACACAGGCTGAGGCGCTCCGCTATCCCGAGGATCTCGTCGACTACCTCGCCGCCCATCCCGAGCAGGTGTCGCTCGTGGCGTACGACGTGGGCGCGAAGGAAGACGGCATCTTCTACCGGGCCGAGATGCCCCGCCCCCTTGCCGGCGTCCCCAAGCTGATTCTGCTCGCGGCCTACGCGCGGCAGGTCGAGCGCGGACAACTCGATCCGGACTGGCGCGTGGCGCTCGATTCGGTGGCCGTATACGCCCTGCCCGGCGCGAGTCAGACTCGGCATCGGCAGGCGCGCGCACGGTGGGAGGCCGCCGGCCACATCGGGCCCGACAGCACGGTGGCCCTGCGTCACCTCGTGGAAGGGGCCATCCGCCACAACGACGAGGCCGCCGCCGACTGGCTGATTGGCGAACTGGGTGCAGCTGGACTCCGCCGCACCGCCAAGGCGATGGGGCTGACGCACAGCGACCCGCCGCAGCCCGGCAGTGGCGTGCAGTTGGCGTGGAGCAACCACGCGCAGACCAAGCCCGTTGCGGCGCGCATCGACCGCCTCAGCGCCATGCCCCCGGCGGATTTCACAGAGGAGGTGTACCGCCACCTGGAACGGCTGCGGCGCGACACGGCGTTTCGGCGGCTCGAACGCGAGCGGCTGGCCCGCCGCGGTTCGGGGCTGAGCCTTGGGCAGCAGCGCACCCTCGCCCAGCAGACGGCGCCGCGCGGCACGGCGACCGAGTACGCCGCGTTGCTGGAACGCGTGGTCACGGGCGTGTTTCCGACGCCGGGCGTGGCCGAATCCATGCAGGCGTCCCTCGAACGCGCGTTTGCCCCCGACTCCATCGACATCACGCTCGAAAGCGTGGGGGCGAAGGGCGGCGCCACGCCAGGGCTCGTCAGCTTCGCCGGATACGCGCGCCGCACGGGTGATGCCCCACCGCGCATCGTCGTGCTCTTCATGGAGCAGGTGCCGATGGCTGTGCTGTATCACCTGATGCAAACAGGCATCGATAAAGGCTTCCAGCTTCGACTGCTCGGGGACGACGCGTTCTTCCGCACGGTGCGCGAGCGATTGGACCGCCCTGCCGTGGCAGCCGTCCCTCGCCATTGATTTATGGTATTTTTATACGCTGTTTCCATAATCCCCATGCCGTTCGCACTATCTTAAAAAACATAGATAGCGGCGACGATTGACCGATTCACTCCATCACGAACGGAAGGGAGGATTATCATGCGAGACGTGTATATTGTATCCGCCGTGCGGTCGGCCATCGGCCGCTTTGGCGGGGCCTTCAAAGATCACTCCCCTGTGGACCTCGCTGCGCCCGTGATGGAGGCGGCCATCGAGCGGAGCGGCGCGCCCAAGGACGCGCTCGATCTGGTCGTGTTCGGCAATGTGCTGCGCGCCGGGCACGGCCAACTCGTGCCGCGCCAGGCCGCGATCCAGGCCGGCATCCCGAAAGAGATCGACGCGATGGCCGTCGACATGGTGTGCTCGTCGGGCATGATGAGCACGATGAATGCCGCGACCATGATCAAGGCTGGCGAGGCCGACCTGTTGCTCGCCGGCGGGGTCGAGTCGATGTCGGGAGCCGGCTTCTACCTCTCGTCCGATGCCCGGTGGGGCTACAAGTTCGTGATGGGTGATGGCGCCAACGTCCAGGACATCATGTTTCGTGACGGGCTGTCCGACCCGATGAGCGGCGAAGCGATGGGCGAGCAGACCGAACGCCTGGCCAAGGATGAGGGCGTCACCCGCGAGGAGCTCGACGAGGTGGCCGCCATGTCGCACCAGCGGGCGGCGACGGCCACCGAGGAGTGCCACTTCGCCGACGAGATCGTGCCTGTCGAGTACCGCGAGCGGCGTGAGACGAAAACGCTGGAGGAAGATGAGGGCATCCGGGCCGACACGACAACCGAGAGCCTGGCCAACCTGCGTTCAGCCTTTATCGAGAAGGGCGTGCTCACCGCGGGCAACAGTAGCCAGATCAGCGACGGTGCGGCGGCGCTCATGCTTGCCAGCGAAGACGCCATCGACGAGTACGGCCTGACTCCCATTGCCAAAATACTGGGCAGCTCATGGGCCGCGGGCGAACCGTGGCGCTTCCCTGAAGCGCCGCTCCCGGCCGTGCAACGCGTGGCGGACAAGACGGGTGTCGGCGTGGACGACTTCGACCTCGTGGAGAACAACGAGGCCTTCGCCATCAACAGCGTGCTGATGGAGCGCAAGCTCGGCGTGCCGTACGAGAAGCTGAACGTGCACGGCGGCGCCATCGCCCTGGGCCATCCCATCGGCTGCTCCGGCGCGCGCATCATGGTGACGCTCATCCACGCGCTGCGCCAGCACGACGGAGCGCTCGGCCTGGCGTCTATCTGCCATGGCACGGGGGGCGGCACGGCGCTCGCCCTCGAGCTTGCCGGATAAGCGTTGCATGTGAAATCGAAGGGTGGACGGGGGTTGGTTTAACACGCAAGCTTTGGCGCGCCGGGCGCTTGGCCCATCACAGCGCCGGCTTTATACCAATGCAGCCTCCCGGACCCCGGTAAGGTACGAAGCGGACCAGACCTCTTCCCCTGGTAGATACGATACCAATTCCCTGAAGTGGTGGTGAGTCCAACTTCCCGGATGGTCCTCTGAGCCCCTCGGCCTTGAAGAAATCGGCGGCTCGACCGGAGCGGCATCGGAGCGGCTACAAATCTTCGCTGTCTGACCAACCGAACGCCGTGAGGGAGGGCGTTTCGAAGATTTTAGCGGAGATGGAGC
>CAYFRX010000168.1:0-6959 GCA_964345515.1 uncultured Rhodothermales bacterium | reverse complement strand
GCGTCTCGACGCGGCAGATCTGCGAGCGGTTTGGCATCTCGCGGGCGACGCTCTACCGCTACGTCGGGCCGGATGGCGAGCGGCGACGGTAAATCGTGCTACGTATCATCTACCGCCCGCGTGGAAAACAATCTGCTTGCTGTCGCTTCTCTATCCAGCACCTTGCACACATGCGGCCTCCCTGAAAAAGTTTGTTATTCCGCGTTGAAGGCAGCTTTTTCAGCCATTCAACGGCATATCCAAATTGTATGCAACGGACAGTGTCAGTATGGCTGATACTTCAGAGACTCGCTACCTACCACTGATTCATGTGCTTGATTCATGTGCGACTAAGCAAATTGCGGAGGGTGCTGGGCATGAAAGCCCGTGGCATCTTGGTAGGCCTTGGCCACGCGGAGAAGCTGCCCCTCCTGGTAAAGGCCCCCGATGAAGGATAGGCTCACCGGCGTCTGATCACCTTCGAAGCCGTTTGGCAGAACCAGGGCAGGGTGTCCAGAGAGGTTGGTCAGCCGAAGGACGTTGCCGCCGTACGTTGGAGTCACGACCACGTCAACTTCTGAAAAGACGCGTTGCATAGAGCGAATGATCATCATCCGCACGCGGTTGGCCTGGATGTACTGTACGGCTGGGATGAGCTGACCTTCGCGAAAGAGGTTTGGCCAGGCGTTTGCGTCCTGACGAGTAAGCAGGTCGTCTCGGTCGGATCGCGTGAGTTGATCAAACGCGGCCGCCTCTTCTGCTTTCGACAAGAACCCGATAGCCTCGATGGGAAACTCGTCGGGAAACTCAATGGGCGTTAGGGCAATGTCGAGTTCGCCGAGCACGCTGAGGGCTTCGTCATCGAAGGGCTTCGTCGAGTGGTCGGCTTCGAAAGCCGATCGGTAATATCCGACGCGGATGCCGCCGAGAGGAGCCGAGGCATCCCATTGGAATGGCAGGTCGCGCACCGACCGGTCCTTGTCATCCGGTCCATGAACGGCGTCGAGGACGAGCGCGCAGTCTTCTACGCTCCGGCATATCGGCCCAAGCTTATCTTGGCTCCACGCCAGAGTCATTGCGCCGTATCGGCTGACGCGTCCGTACGTGGGCCGGAGGCCTGTCGCACCGGTGCGGTTAGATGGGGAGACGATCGACCCCATTGTTTCACTGCCGATTGAAAACCCCACAAGGCCCGCAACCGTTGCGGCGGCTGGTCCTGCGGATGATCCGCTGGAGCCCTCCTCCAGGTTCCACGGGTTGCGCGTCTTCCCACCGAACCAGACGTCGCCTTTCGCCAGCGCACCGAGGCTCAGCTTAGCAATGAGGACGGCGCCTGCCTCGGCAAGCCGCTCCACGACCGTAGCATTGCGTTCGATGACTTGATCCTTGTAGGGTTCGGCCCCCCATGTAGTGGGATATCCCCGAACGGCGAGCAGATCCTTCGCGCCCCAGGGAATGCCGTGCAGAGGACCGCGGTAGATGCCGCGAGCGAGCTCGTCGTCGGCCTGCTCAGCCCGCTCCATCGCATGCTCCTCTGTGTAGGTGATGACGGCGTTGAGGTCCGGGTCGTGGCGGCGGAGCCGACGCAGATACATCTGCGTGAGGTCAACCGACGACACGGCGCCGGTGCGGATATATTCGGCCAATGCGGAAACCGGCTCGAACGCGAGCTGCTCCAGATCCGAGGGAGCGGGCTCCACCTCCTGGGGAGCTGGGCGAAGAAAAGAGGCGCCGCTGGGAAGGTCCAGTCCTGGAGGAACCGGATCGAATTCTAGTGCGGGCGGCACGGAGTTTGGAATTTCCACCTCAGCGATGGCGCGGTAGTCAGAAAGTCGTTCGTTTAGCCCCTCAAGCATGAGCTCCCGCTCTTCGGGGGTGAATTTGATTCCGGCCACGGCCTCGGCCCCTTGAATCGTCTCTAGGGTGATTTCCCCTTCGTCTTGCGCCTGGGCCCACAACACACCCGGAAACAGGGTGCCGGCGCCGACAGCAGAGAAAAACCCCAGGAATTGCCGCCGGTCGGGCAGGCTACTGCTATCTGCATAGTCGGGCTGACTCAATGATGACTCGTTCATGTCTGCTTTCTGCAGGTGGAAGGGTGTGGGTGAGATGGCTTGTAGGATAACGCGACGCGCAGGACAACGTGGCGAAGCGTGTGAATGCGCCCGGCCCGGAAGGCGGCGTAACAAAGCTTTTGGCGGCCCCGAATGCTGATACGGTTCAGCGCGGTCTAGCCTGAGGCGAGCAAGACTAGAGGTTCGGATTCGTCTCGCGTTCTGAGTCTGGTATCGGGAAAGATAGGTCCCGATCTGCATCCAAGAATGAATCTGGATTAGACGCGTCTTCGAGCGGATACAGTGCGCCGGGCGAGCTGTTTTCCTGCCAGCGGCGTAGGTCGTTCATCCTCCGGGCCTCAAGCCAAAGCTCGATACCCCGCTCTCGCTTGAAGAGCGTCCAGGCCTCCTCCAGTGAGCTTGCGCTGACCGGATCGACGCCGACGGTCGATCGCAGGTCATTGACGATCGACACTGCGTCGTTCCACTGCTCTTGGCGCAGAAGGCTTTCGGCTTCGATGAGCCGCATCTCGCGCTTGTCGACGATGTCAACGTCGTCGCCGGTGCTCTGATACTTCGTCTGAAACCGCCAGGGAACCTGGCCGCAGCATTCGCGAGCGGTGCTGCCAAACGGAAATTCTGGGTCTTCGCTCCATGAGACGCGGGGGTCGCCGGTATCCTCGTAGTACGACTCGTACAGGGTATTCCAGACCGAATGGGCGCGATAGGGTGCGTTGGCCGACGACCAATAAACGTAGTTGTACTGATCTTCCGAGATGCCGAAAAAGGGAGCCTCAAACGAAAAGCCATCGGGAATGCTCTGAGCGTCAGCTACGGCGCCTTCCCAGTCCCCGAGGTTCATGCGCACTGTCGCTCGCCCTGCCCGGGCAGCGGTCTGGACCATTGGGGCTCCGGCTTGCGCGGCAATGTCCATAGCGGTTGTGAGCTGCTGCTCGGCCCGCTCGAAATACGCGGTCCTGGGTTGCGGCTCTCCGGAATCAAATATTGCTTGACTGAAGTTCTCCCCGAGGAGACGGTTAGACAGGCCGGCCCAGAGATACGCCTGGGCGACGAGTTCAGAGCTTTGAAATTCGCTCTCCTCCATAACTTCGCTGAAGCGCCGGATACCATCCTCGGCGACCCAGCGGGCATTTTGCGCACCATTCCAGTAGCCACTCGTTTCATCGGGGAGTAGTAACCCGCGTCCCTCGTTGACAGTAATGCCGAAGCGACCCGTATTCCCCGAGGGGAAAATCTCCCGAGTAACCGAGCCTGTGACTTGCATAATGGAGCCGAGCGCATCGCTGTGCGCGCGAATCATTCCGTTGACGACGGCTTGGTGAGCGTCCGGAGTATTCAGGTCCGCGTCTGGCTGAGGGCCCGGGTTGCTTACATCAAAGAAGTCGCATCCCCCCACCATCACGGCGATGGTGACTACAAGACTGAGCGTGCAGGCAATTCGTGCCTGGGTCGAGAGGCTCCAAGTAAAGCGCCGCTTCGTACGAGGCTGGGTGGTTGCGTTCATTGCGTTAATCATTGCGAGATTGGCGTTGGGCTTCCTTCTCCGGCGGGGGCTTTGAGGGGTGGTGGTCATGCGTCTCAGAAGCTGAATTGTAGGGACGCGGAGAATGTTGCCGGAGGTGGAATGTGCTCCTGCGGTTCGATCACGAACGACTTGTGGCCCACGTTACTTCCAATCTCCGGGTCCAGAATCGGCCAGTCGTCATTGAACCAGCGTAGGGCGTTGCGGGCGGAGAGCGTTAAGGTCGGACGGTCCACGCGAGGGACGAAGCGTCCGAGTGGAAGCTGCAGGCTCAAAAGGCGAAGCTTGAAGAAGTCGGCGGGATGGATAAACGAGTCGAAGGCCATCTGTGTGGCGAGACACCGGCTTCGTTGGAGCGCTGTAAGCGACTGAAGCCCCTCCTGCTCGGCCTGGTCGAACGTGCCCAGGCACGTCGGCCAGGAGCGCTGCCCACGTGAGATCTTGCCTTCTGTATTCGTGTCCTGAATGTAGTTTCCTCCCATGAATTCACCGAGCGCGCGAAAGACAATTCCGCCCAGAAACTCAACGCGAGTATTCAGGCGGACGGTGTGGGTCGGGAGGTTCGGGCCGAAGCGATGTTCTTCGTAGACGGGGTCGGCCACTTCATTCGGGTTTTGAACCTTCGGGCCCCGGAGCACGGGAATGGGGTATCCCTCCTCGATGTAAGCCGCTCCTCCGACCTGAAATGAGGTGGCCTTGCCAAGATCCAACGCCTTGCTGAAGTTCGTCGTCAGGCTGGCACCCATGTCCCACGACAGCGAAGGGCCGCGAAGGATTGAACCATTCACGTCGAGCTCGACGCCGCTGTTACGGATCTTGCCGACGTTCTCAAGCTGGTTGCTCCAGGCGCCATTAGAGGGAACCTGACGGACAGGAAAGAGAGCGTCCCGTGTGACCTGACGGTAGTATGTGAACGTGGTGGAGACGCGGTCATTGAAGATGCTAGCGTCGAACCCGGTCTCGAACTCTTCGGTGCGCTCCGGGCCGAGTTCAGAGTTGCCCAGGTTACCCGGTAAAAAGCCGGGCTGGTTGCCAAGCTGGGTAGGTTGCCAAGTGCGCACCGCGTCAAAAGCGCCAGGGGCTCGCCCTGCGTGGCCATATGCGGCCCGCAGCTTCAGCGTGCCCCAGTTTTCGTTCCAGAACGGCTCATCGGAGAGGACATATGACGCGCTGACTTTCGGGTAGAGCTGTAAGCCGAGGCTTTCTCCGAATGCGCTGTTTCCGTCTACTCGAAGGCCGGTCGTCAAGAAGAGCCGATCCCCGAAACCGAGGCGGTTCTGCGCGAACACCCCGGCGTTGATCTCCCGGATCCGCTCTTCGAACGAGAGCGACAGCGCTCCTGAACTGAGGGTCGGCTCGCCCGGTCCCGGAAAATCCTCCGCGTAGCCCGTTGTGCTCCGCGTGTCTTCCGCGACGATTTGTCCCCCGGCCGACACCGTCGTTGCTATCGCGCTGGAGAGGTCAACGGCGTAGCTGCTCGCGTAGTCGACCGTGAAAAGCTGATTGTCCCACCGCTGGTTGGACATCTTGCCTTCCTGGGCCAGGATAAAGCCAAAGGGCCGTACCTGACGGTTTTCCTGAAAGGCGCGGTCGTACCCCAGCGTCAGGCGCTGATCGTGCTGCTCAGAGGGGGCAAACCGGAGCGTCACGCCGGTGGTTAGATGCGTGATGCTAGAATTGATGTCGTACTCCAGCAGCCGGTCAATTTCTTCCTTGAATGTTCTGGATGCCTCGGAGGTGCCCACGTAGTTGGTCTCCTGCCGGTAGGCGTTGAGGACAAGCCCCTGGGCGTTATCTCCCGCGGCCGTGTTGGAGACGTCCCGCTGGCTGAGGGACGTGTTCCATTGAACAATCAAGTCCGAGGTGGCCTGAAATTCGAGATTGCCGCGAAGCCCATATTTCTGTTCCCGATCGTTTGGAAGGGGCGCCTTATCATCTCCGAAGTTTCCCGAGAGATAAAATGAGACGTTGTCGGTGCTGCCTCGCCCGGAGAGGGAGTAGCGCTGGCCGTGCGAGCTGCGGAGCCAGGGGTCGATGTAGACGTACGGCACCTCTTCGGTGCCAAACGGCAGCACCCGATCGAAGCTCTGGTCAACTTGCATCGTCCAGCGGGTCGTATTCTCCCCGCCCTGCTTCGTGAAAATCTGAATCACGCCGGCAGAGGCCTCTGTGCCGTAGAGGGTCGTGGCCGCTGCCCCCTTGATGACTTCGACACGCTCGATGTCATTAGGGTTGATGTCGTTGAGCGGACTGGCCGCGACGTTTCCGCTCCGGCCAGAGTAGCCCACGGGCGGCACGTTCTTCGCGTAACCCTCACTCCGAACGCGCACCCCGTCGATATAGACCAGTGGCTGATTCCCTTGCGTCACGCTGGAGTTGCCCCGAAGCCGGATGTATGAGCCTGATCCGGCCATCCCGGACGCCTGGGACATGATCATGCCGGTAACTTCGCCCTGAAGCACCCCCTCCATGTCAAGAGAGGGTTTCTGGATTTCTGCAGGGTTGATTTGTGAGATGGCGTTTCCGACCTCTTTCCGTCGGGCCTGGCCTGCCTCACCTGTGACGACCAGCTCGTCAAGCCCGAGAGCCTCCTCTTCCAGGCGAAAATCAAGTGTAGCCGTGTCCCCGGTCGAAAGATCGATGCTTCGAGTTTCCGTGCGGTATCCTATGAAGCGGGCCGTGACAAGGTGCGTCCCCGCAGGTACTTGCTCGATCGCGTAGCGACCGTCGGGCCCTGTGGCGGCGCCGAGATCGAGTTCCTCGATGACGATGTTGACTCCGGGAATAGGATCACCGCCGTCCGCTTCTATAACAGCGCCTTCGATGGTGCCTTGAGCGATTGCAGCCCACGCACCGGTGGCAAGTAGGCAGACGATGAGGAGGGTAACGCGTAGCACCGCTGCCGTAGCGGCGCAAGAACTCGTATCTCTCGACATGGACTCTAACGGCTTCTAGTGAGACGACTAAATCTAATGGAGGACCAGCCCCACGAGCCGCTCGGCCAGAGACACTTACAGGGAAACGCCCGCAAACGGCAGGTCAAGTAGGCCTCAAACCCGGGCCCGGCTCGTCGGTGAGCAAACCATTATAGTTGGCCCACATCGTCATAATCAAGCCATTAATTAGCGTAAAAAATCCTATACCCCACGTTTTTCCTGCAAAAGCGCTTACATGTACAATATTATAAATCGGAAGCGCTTACACGGGGTGTTGTGTTACGTCAAACTCACATTGTGCCGGTCCAGTCTCCTTCCGTTCTAGCGGCGGTGCTTGGGCCGAAGGGGACGGCGCTGATGCCAAGCCTTTTGGTTCAGTCCCCTGAACATGTGGCTGGCGGATTTTCAGCCGACCCGGCCTTTTTGTAGCATCCGAGCAGGATTGGG
>CAYFRX010000167.1:0-7009 GCA_964345515.1 uncultured Rhodothermales bacterium | reverse complement strand
TGTGGGGCCTTGGGGGGCAATGTTACGCGCTGCCCTGTGAGGATCGCATCAAGGCGTCCTCCAATCCTTTTCGCCCGAAAGGCCATCGCATGATGTTGGGCGCCGCGTCATGTTGGGCGCCGCGTCGCGCGCGCCCGACAGCTGCTCCTGCTGAACCTGTTAACCCGCCGTGAGGGACGCCGCTTCCTCACCCGGCGTGCTCTTGTCGGGGGCACGCTGTCGGGTCCGGCACGGGGCCGCTCGCTTTTGCTTGTTGCAGAGCCCTCCGGTTTGAGCGTCACCTTGTCCACTCATCCAGAAGCCCGGCGCGTGGCCTCTTCGGGGCGGTCCCACTGTTCATAGAGCGCGTTCAGCCGCTCCCGCGCCTTCTGGACCTGCTCGTGCGCACCGCCGTAGATCGTCTCCAGCATCTTCAGGCTTTCCAGGAGTGCCGTCTCCGCTTCGGGGTAGCGTTCAAGCGCCGCAAGACTCCTTGCCAGCCCAGCCTGCTCAAATGCCGAGAAGAGGTTCGGCGCGTCGAAGTAGGCATCGAACTGGGTGATGGCCTCGCGATGGTGCTGCTCGGCCAGGCTGTGGTCTCTACGACCGCGCGCTATACGCGCCAGCTTCGACAAGGCCCCTCCGATGCCGACGTGGACATCCCCGTGCAGCTCCCGGTTCAGGATGAGGGATCGGCGGGCAATGGCTTCTGCCTCGTCGTACCGCTCCTGCGCGACGAGGACACGGGCGTAATGATCGAGGTAGACAGGGTAGCTGGGGGGAGGTGCCCCGGTGGCGCGATCGGCCCGCGCGACGACGTCTTCGAGGGTTTCCGCCGCGTCAGCCAGCCGGCCCTGGCCCCGCAGGATGGAGCCAAGCAGGCCCAGCGCGTCGAGGGTGTGCGGGTGGTCTGGGTCCAGAGCTGCTTCACGGATAGCGATCGTTTCTCGGGCCGGCGCCTCGGCCTCGTCGGGGCGCTGCGCGTTGCGGAGGAGGACAGCGAGACTGTGGAGAGCTACGGCCAGGCTCGGGTGGGCGGGGCCGAAGTGTGCGCGCCGCAGCGCCACCGATTCGCGCAGCAGCGTCTCGGCCTCGTCGAGCATGCCCCGGTCCTCGAGAACGACGGCGAGGTTCTTCGTGACGAACGCGAGTTCGGCCGAGTCCACAGGCACGGCGCGGCGGTGATAGGCGAGAGATCGACGGTACGCGGCCTCGGCCTCCTCGAAGGCGCCCTGACGATAGAGGGCGAAGGCGAGTGTGTTTCGTGTGCCGGCCACATCCGGGTGGTCGGGGCCGAGGCGGCGCAGCCGTTCGGCGAGCGCTTCGCGGAGGAGGCGCTCGGCCTCGGCGTAGGCAGCCGCGTCGCCGGCTGCGACGAGCACGCTGCCCAGCGCCTCAGCGGCTTCCGACTGCCGGGCGGGGTCGTCCTCGAAACGGGCGAGGGCCAGCCGGAGCACCGAGTCGGCTTCGGCGTAGCGGCCGAGCCCTTCGAAGGCGCGCCCCAGGACGATGTAGAGCCGGCCCTGCTGGCGGGGCTGCCCGGCGAGATCGTGCGCTACGGAGCGGCCGGCTCTGCGCAGGAGGTCGCCGACGCGGAGCGTGTCGCGCCGCTCGGTCTCGAAGGGGTCGGCGGCGCCGAGGAAGTCTTCCAGGAAGGCCACCGTCTGCTCGGCCTCGGCCCGGGCGGCCTCGGCCCGGGCGCGCTCGGCGCGGACGCTGAGGGTGTACGCGACGCTGCCACCCACGACCAACAGCAGCAGGGCTACGGTCGTTATCACGCCCACCCGGTGGCGTCGGATGAACGTGCTCACGCGGTAGGCGAGCGTGTCTTTTCGGGCCATCACCGGCCGCCCATCCAGGTGCCGCCCGATGTCTTCAGCGATTTGCTCGGCGGAGGCGTAGCGGCGCTCGGGCTCCTTGCGCAGGGCCATCATCACCACGTTGTCCAGGTCGCCCTGCAGGGTGCGCCGGAGCCGTCCGGCCGGAGTGCTGCGGGCGGCGCTGACCCGCTCCGGGGTCAGCGTTTCGGTCGTGCCGTCCGCCCTGGCGATTTCTTCGATCTCCGCTACGATCGTGCTTGGGCGCGTCGGCTCTTCTTCGCAGATGACGCGCTCGATCTCGGCCTGGCGTCGCTCGGGCAATCGGTACGGGCGATGGCCGGTCAAGAGCTCGTAGAGCAGGACGCCGAGGGCGTAGACGTCGGTGGCCGTCGTGATGGCCTCGCCGCGTACTTGCTCCGGCGCGGCATACTCCGGCGTCAACAATTGCATCCCCGCGCGCGTCAGCGGCATCGAAGCCGGCACCGCCGCCGGGTCGAGCAGTTTGGCGATGCCGAAATCGAGCAGCTTGATGCGAGGAGGTTCTTCGCTCCCGCTGTCGACGACGAGAATGTTCGAGGGCTTGAGGTCGCGGTGGACGATGAGGTTACGGTGGGCAAACTGCACTGCCTGACAGACGGCTCGAAACAGCCGCAGGCGCTCGGCGACGGGAAGCCGATGCGCGTCACAGAACAGGGTGATGGGGGTGCCGGCGACGTATTCCATCACCAGATACGGAAGCCCCTCTTCGGTCATGCCGCCGTCAAGCAGCCGGGCGATGCTCGGATGCTGGAGGCGAGCCAGCACCTGCCGCTCCATGCGGAAACGCGTGACGACGTCGGCCGTCTGCAGGCCCGGACGGATGAGCTTGAGCGCTACCTCCTGCCGGTACTGGGTGTCGTCGCGCTCGGCCAAGTAGACAGCTCCCATGCCGCCCTGCCCGAGCAGCTTCGTCAGCCGGTAGACGCCGATGCGCCTGCCGATCAGGGCGTCGGGTTCGGGCAGCGTGAGGGCATCGCCCGTCAGGAATCGGTTTTCGAGCAGCAGATGCTGACTCTGCTCGTGGGCAGCCAGCATGGCTTCGACCTCACCGCGCAGCGCTGAATCGCCGGCGCAAGCCGCGTCCAGAAACGCCGCGCGTTGCTCGATGTCGCGGTCGAGCGCGCCGAAAAAAAGCCGTTCGATCTGTTCCCAACGCATGGCGCTCATGCCGACCCCCCCCTCTGGTTTATGCGCAGCGGTTTCCGCTACCGTGGCGACAAAGGCAGACCGCATCGGTCACCTGTCGTCTCTTTTTTCATTTTCTGGAGGACGTAGCGGGCGGTCCTCGGCCATCTCCTTGCGCAGCCAAGCGCGAGCGGCGATCCAGTCGCGCTGCACGGTCTTGACCGAGACGTCCAGCGCCTGGGCGGTTTCTTCGAGCGTCAGGCCGCTGTAGAAGCGGCACTGTACGACCTGCACGACGCGTGGCTCCAGGGCAGCGAGCCGGTCGAGCGCCGCGTCGAGGGCCAGCACCTCGTCGGCTTCCTCGTCGGTCAAGAACGACGCGACATGTTCCAGCGGAACGGGCTGCTGCCCGCCGCCCCGCTTGAGGCGCTTTCGCGTGCGGGCGTAGTCGACCAGGATGCGGCGCATGGTCGTGGCCGCGATGGCGAAGAACTGCGTCCGGTCCGCGGCGCGGAGCTGGCGCTGGTCGACGAGCCGGAGGTACGCCTCATTGACCAGCGCCGTGGTCGAGAGCGTGTGGCCGGGCCGCTCGCTGCGGAGCTGCTTGCGGGCCAGCAGGCGCAACTCGTCGTAGAGCAGCGGCATGAGCCGTTCGAGAGCGGCCTCGTCGCCGTCGCGCAGCCGCCGCAGCCACTGGGTGACCTGTCCCGGCATGGTTCTCCCCTCGAGCGCACAAACAGTGCATGGATGGTTCCTCGCTAAATGTACGAAATCTTGCTGATCGAAGGTAGGGGGCGGCTTTTTCACGGGTCCATGTCCAAAAGGGCCGTCCCGTGTCGCCATGAAGTAGTGTGGAAGCCCCGGAAGGCAAATCTCCTGTGGTCTTCCATAATTCGGCTATCCACTCACTACATCAAAAAGAGGTTAGATCATGAACGCCATGAACACATTTCTGAAGACCGTTTTACTGGTTCTGCTCTTGGCACTCAGCGCAGAGCACGCCTTCGGGCAGATCGTCGATCCGAACCCACCCGTTGTGTGCGAAAGTGACGATGGAGGCGACGATGGCAGCTATATCGAAATCTCAGGGAAATGGCAGTCCCCGGAGGGAGAAGTAAAGGGACGGTTGGAATGGGGGGACGTAAAGGAATGGATCGATACGTTGCTCGGCTCGTTGGGAGGCGGCGGCAATGGTGGCGGCGGTGAAACGCCTCCCGAAGGGGAAACGCCGCCCGGTGAAGGGGAGGATCCTCCCGGCGAAGGAGAAACGCCGCCTGGCGAAGGAGAGAATCCGCCCGGCGAGGGAGAAACACCACCGGGTGAAGGGGAAGCGCCGCCCGGCGGAGGAAATGAAGGCAATGCGGAAGAATCCAGCGGAGCCCCGGATTGCTCTACGGTCTTGCAAAAGCTGCGCTACGCCAAGGTGGAGATTGCCAGGTCGCACCTCGTGGTCACGATGGCGCGCTCCAGTGCGCTGGACATCGTCGAGGTACATCTGACGCGTCCGGTCGCCATCCCGCTTCGCATGAAGCAGTACGCGGGCCTACGGGGAAACTGGTTTATTAAGCCGGGGACCTACACAACAACCAGAAAGACAATCCGCTTGCCGCTGGCTCAGCGGAGGCTATAGCGAGCGTCACGCTGGTGACCGAGGCGGGCCGGGCATCTTTTCGTCAAGCCCGCCTCGTTCACGTTTTCGCGAATCGATGTCCAGAATGCGCGTTGGGTGTCGCCATGATACGTGCGCGGCTCAATCGTGTACGTCTCACCTGACCATTCCTGGAGGTCCGACCATGTCTTCACTACTTCGTCTTCTCATCCTGTCCACCAGCGCTCTCTTCGTCATCTTGCTGCCCTGCACTGCTTCGGCGCAGGACGCCAAGCTCACCGCCAGCGACGGGGCCAGGTCGGATCTCTTCGGGCAGACGGCCCTCGACCTCAGCGATGGTGGGGACTACGCGATCGTCGGCGCGTGGCAGCACGATCATCCGACCTTTCTTTCCGGGAGCGCCTACGTCTTCGCCCGCAACGGCGACACCTGGGGCGAGCAGGTCGAGCTGACGGCCTTCGACGCGGCCGCAGGCGATCAGTTCGGCGAGGCGGTCGCCCTCAGCGGCGACGGCCAATACGCCCTCGTCGGGGCGCCGGGCAACGACGACACGTTCTTCCTCTCGGGGAACGCCTACGTCTTCGTGCGCAGCGGCTCGGCGTGGAGCCTGCAGGACACGCTCTACGCCTCCGACCCCGGCGACAACGACCGCTTCGGCAAGGCCGTGGCCCTCAATGCCGACGGGACGGTGGCCCTCATCGGGGCGTGGCTCGATGGAGGACCTGGCAACTCAACCGGCAGCGCCTACATCTTCACGCGCAGCGGCTCGACGTGGACGGAAGAGGCCAAGCTCACCGCCAACGACGGGGCGGACGGGGACTGGTTTGGTTCGGCTGTAGCCCTCAGTGCGGACGGTCAGCTTGCCCTCATCGGGGCACAAAGCGACGACGCGGGCGCAGGCAGCGCGTATGTCTTCGACCGGAGCGGCTCGACATGGAGTCAGCAGGCCAAACTCACCGCCAGCGACGCTGCTGGAGGGGATTTGTTCGGCCGATCCGTTGGCATCAGCGACGACGGCCAGCACGCCGTCATCGGGGCGTATCTCGACGATGCCAGTGGGACGGAGGATGGCAGCGCCTACGTGTTCGTCCGGAGCGGCACGACGTGGAGCGAACAGGCCAAGCTCACCGCCAGTGACGCGGCGAATAACGACCAGTTCGGCTACTCCGTGGCGATCAGCGGCGACGGGACCATGGCCCTCGTTGGAGCCAATGCAGAAGACGCGGGCGGCAGCGATGCTGGCGCCGCCTACGTCTTCCGGCGCAGCGGGAGCGTGTGGAGCGAAGTCAACAAGCTGAACGCCTCCGACGCGGCGCAGAACGACTTCTTCGGTCGGACCGTCTCGCTCAACATGGACGGAACGTATGCCCTCGTCGGGGCTGATGGCGACGACGACAACGGCGATGACTCCGGCAGCGCCTACGTGTTCGGTTCCTCCGTCCTCCCCGTCGAGCTGACAACCTTCACCGCCCTGGCCGATGGCGCCGACGTGCTCCTTCAGTGGAGCACCGCCAGTGAGAGCGGCAATGCCGGCTTTGCCGTCGAGCGGCACGACCCGCTCTCGCCGGGCGCAGCATGGCGTGAGATCGCCTTCGTCCCGGGGGCCGGCACGACGACCGAAGCACAGCGCTATCGTCACACCGCCGCCGACCTCGCCCCTGGCCCCCATCGCTTTCGCCTCAAGCAGATCGACTTCGATGGCACCTTCGCCTACAGCCCGGCGGTCGAAGTCGCGGTCGGCCTTCCCGACGCCTTCGCGCTGACTCCACCCGCCCCAAACCCCTTCAGCACTCAGACGCAGCTTACCCTCTCGGTGCAGCAGACCCAGCATGTGCGCATCACGGTCCACGACGTGCTTGGGCGGCGCGTGGCGCAGCTCCACGACGGCACGCTCACGGCAGGTACCGTGCACCGATTTACGCTCGACGGCGCCGGATGGGCGGCCGGGCTGTACCTGCTTTGGGTTGATGGGGAGCAGTTCCAAAAGGCGCTTCGTACCGTGCTCGTGAAGTAGCATTGCTGAGGTATTGCTAGCCTGTTCGTAGCCGATTCTCGCCCGTCGCGCGGATCGGTCGTTCAGCGGTAGTCGGTTTGCTCGGAGACGCCAACCTGGCAGACAGCCTCGGCGGCGGTCATTCCTTCCGTGCGAAGTTTCTCAGCGGTGCGGGAGCTGGCGACGATCTACTCGGGGGCTTCCTTCTTTTTCCACGGTACTGTGGGTTCCAGTTTTTAGGCCGGGAAGAGTCAGCTGCATCGGCTCATGGCCCACGGGGTACGCCTGCAGCAGCAGAGAATGATGGTAATCGCATGGAGCTTTCACCGGCGCGCTTTCGCACGAAAGGAACGTGTGCATTATGTTGATGCGCACTGCGAAAACATGCCTGTTTTGTCTCTCCTGTTGAAACCGATTATCGCCTGTGACTGACGCCGCGTCTAC
>CAYFRX010000166.1:3805-7023 GCA_964345515.1 uncultured Rhodothermales bacterium | reverse complement strand
GCTCATCGGGCTCATAACCCGAAGGTCGCGGGTTCGAATCCCGCCCCCGCTACTATTGAAACCCTCTCGCCACTCGGCGGGAGGGTTTTTTGTTTTCCCTTCTCTTCTGACGGCCTTTCCCCTTCCATCCCGCCACTGCACGCGACGACCGTATTTTCTATGTTGAAACGACGAATTCGCTCGCATCCCTACAGCCGTCCTGTGCCATGACCGGACGCCCGCGCCGCACCCCCGATGCCGACCCCGTGGAAGTGGCGGAGGTCATCGACTTCTTGTCGGCGCACGCGCCGTTTGACGCAATGCCGGCCTCGCTGTGCCGCTATGCCGCGCGGCACCTGGAGGTTACCTACGAACGCGCCGGCACGACCGTGCTGGACCTCGGCGTCCCCAACGACCGCTTGTACCTGATCCGCACCGGTGCGGTAGAGCTACACGACGCGGAGGACACGCTCGTGGAACGTCTCGGCGAGGGCGAATATTTCGGCTACCCGTCGCTCCTCACCGAGGCACCCGCGGCACGGCGCGTGACGACGATCGAAGATTCACTCTTCTACTTAATCCCGGAGACCGTCTTCGATCGACTGCGCAGCGAGAGCGAGGCGTTCGACCCCTTCTTTAACCGCGCGCATGCCGAGCGCGTGGAGGCAGCCCTGCGCGAGCGGCGCAAGAAGAACGTTGCCCTCACGACGCGCCTCGCGTCGCTCATCCGTCGAGCTCCGGTCACCGCCCCGACCGATTGCTCCATCCGTCAGGCCGCCCAGCAAATGACGGAGGCGCGCATCTCGTCGCTCCTGATCTGCGATGAGAGCGGGCTGCAGGGCATCGTCACGGATCGCGACCTGCGCCGCCGGGTGGTGGCGTCGACTCATCGGCTGGACGCGCCGGTCGCCTCCATCATGACTGCCAACCCGGTCACCCTCTCGGCGGACGCGTACGCCTTCGAGGCGCTGCTCGTCATGAGCCAGCACAACGTCCATCACCTGCCCGTACTGGACGACGACGGCATCGCGGGCATGGTGACGACGACCGACCTGATGCGCCTCCAGGCTGACAACCCGGTGTATCTGGTGGGCGAGGTGCGCAAACAGGATTCCGTGGACGGCCTTGCCGCGGTCAGCGAGCGGCTTCCGCAGATGGTGATCCACCTCGTGGAGTCCGACGCCCGCGCCGACGACACGACCCGGCTCGTGACTGCCGTCACCGACGCCATTACGCAGCAACTCCTGGAGCTGGCCGAGGCCCGGCAGGGTCCCCCGCCTGTGCCGTACGCGTGGGTGGCCCTCGGCTCCCAGGCCCGCCGCGAGCAGATGGCGCACTCCGATCAGGACCACGCGCTCCTTCTTGCCAACGAGGCCGACCTCGACGTTCACGACGATTACTTCGCCTCGCTCACCCAGTTCGTCACCGACGGCCTCGCCGCCTGCGGGTACGACTACTGCCCCGGCGAGGTGATGGCTACGAACGCGACGTGGCGCCAGCCGGTCGGTCAGTGGCGGCGGTACTTTCGCGACTGGATCCAAGAGCCTTCGCCAAAAGCGCTCATGCACGCCAGCATCTTCTTCGACATGCGCCACGTCCACGGTGACGCATCGCTGACGGATCAACTGCGCGCGGACGTGCTGGAGCAAACGGCCAACAACACGATCTTTCTCGCAAGTCTCACGGTCGACGCACTGAACTTTGCGCCGCCGCTCGGCTTCTTTCGCCAATTTGTGCTGAAGAAGCACGGGGACCAGGAGGACACGCTCGACCTCAAGCACAACGGCGTCGTCCCCGCCATCGACATCACGCGAGTCCACACGCTCGCCCATCGGATCGAGGCCGTCAACACCCACGACCGGCTGGATGCGCTCGCCGCCACCGGGGGCATGAATCGATCCGACGCGGCCAACATGAAGGACGCGCTCGAATTTATCGCGCTCGTGCGGCTGCGCCATCAAGCCCAGCAGCTACGCGCCGCCGCCGCGCCCGATAACTACGTATCGCCGGAGTCGCTATCCGACTTTGAGCGCCGCCACCTGAAGGATGCGTTCAAAGTAATTAGCCGCATGCAGTCAGCCCTCGAGCAGCGCTATCAGACGAATCTGATTCGGTAGCATGTGGACTGCGCTCCGACAACGATGGCACCGCTGGCGCGCCCCCGCCCCCCCGATGGCGGATTTCCTCGCCGCGCCACTTCCGTCCCGCCGCGCCGACGTGCGCGACCTGGAATTCGTCGCGCTGGACCTTGAGATGACGGGCCTGGACCCACGCCGCGATGAAATTGCCTCGATCGGGTACGTGCTGATTAAGCAGCATCGCATCTGCCTAGAGCAAGCGCACCACCAACTGATTCAGATCGATGGGTCCGTCGCCCAGAGCGCGACGCTCCACGGCCTCGTCGACGCCGACCTGTCCGACGGCGCCCCGCTCGGCGAGGCGCTGCTGCGGCTGCTCGACGTCCTTGCGGGTCGCGTGCTCGTGCTGCATCACGCCCCGCTCGACCTCGGCTTTCTGCATGCGGCCTGCCGGCGGTTGTGGGACGCCCCACTCGTCATGCGCGTCGTGGACACGCTGGCGTTGGCACGGCGGCGACATCACGGCACGCACCGTGAGCCGAAGGACGGCGAGCTCCGGCTCCATGCCGCACGATCGCAATACGGGCTCCCGCGCTACCCGGCCCACAACGCGCTCTCCGACGCGCTGGCGACCGCCGAGTTGTATCTGGCCATCGTGGCGCACCGCGCCGGGCACGAGCGGCTTCCCCTCCGTGCGTTGCTTTAAGTGGTTTCAGGTTGAAGGGTTGGAAGGTTGCAAGATGAAATCGGCTCGTGCAATGCGGGATGGCGCATTCGGTAGCGGTCAACTCCCAACTCCGGGCTTGACTGCACTTAACTTGCCCATCGCGCACGCCGTGGATGGCGCCGTCGAGACGATGCGCTACTGCTGCTGGACCGTCTCGTCGAGCGGACGGCCGAGTTGCTCGTACAGACTCCGGCGAGATGTCGCCGTACCACTGGCCTTCCCACGCTGCAAATTCCTCAGCTGTCATCGAATCGGGAAGCGGACGGCTGGTGGGGGACGAACCGGGCCGTCACCGCAATGCCCTGAAGCTGGTGGTTCATGTCATCGATGTCGCGCCACAGCGGGCGGATTTTCGTACCCACCAGCCCCACGTCCCAAGGGCCCGCCCGATCCATGCCGTCCGACACGTCGACCACGCGGAGCCCGTCGTAGAG
>CAYFRX010000166.1:0-3705 GCA_964345515.1 uncultured Rhodothermales bacterium | reverse complement strand
CCTGAAGCGGGTGCACTACGGCGGCCAGGAGCATCAACACGCCGACGAGTCGCCGGACGGGATTCGACGGGATGGGGATCGGAGGGAGAAGGACGCGCGGTTTTCGCAACTCAAGGTGCGGATCGGTCCGCTGTCCCGTCCCGGCTAGCCCCCTCCGATTTTGTGCGGACCGATCGACCAGCGGGGCAGACTCGGCGTCGCGCGTTGCCGGCTCAGAGCTGAATGCTCAACCGGAAGGCGGGCGCCATCGCAGCCGGTTCGCTCTCAAAGAGAGCCGGCGTAATCGCCGCCCCGAGCAGATGCACGCTGAGGCTTAGTCCGGTACCGAGCAGCGCACCCGCCAGGACGTCGCTCGGGTAGTGGACGCCGAGCCACACGCGGCTCAGCGCGACCGCCGAGGCCCACAGCGCGCTTGGCGCCACCACGTACCACTCCGGGTGCGAGAGGCTCCACGACGCAGCCACCGCGAAGGCCATCGCCGCATGCCCCGATGGAAAGGCAAACGACGCCCCCTCCGGCCCCGACAGGCTGTACCGCGGCGAGCGCGACTGGATCTCTGGCAGCACCATGAACGGGCGCGGCCGCCGGAAAAGCGCCTTAAGCCCTTTCACCGCCCCGTACGTGGCCACTTGCGACACGGTGAGGCGGTACGCATCGGACCAGTCGCCCCCGCCCCGAACGGCCCACACGCCGCCCCAGGCCATGATGGGCGCGGCAAAGAACACGGGAAACGCGGACCGGTCGGCGCCCCGCATGGTTCCCCAGAAGATCGGCGCTTCAACGCCGTAGACCGCATGTAGCACGTGCCGGTCGAGTGCGGGCGGATCTGCCGCCGCCACGGGCGCCCGGTGCCGGTGAGGCTGCGCGGCCGCGTCGCCCATGCCCGGCCCCCCGACGATGCCTCCAGTGAGCAGAACGATGATTACTGCACATCGGTGGACGATAGGCATCGCGGTAGAGCAGTGAATGAGCGGAAGACGCCTCAACATACAAAAGCCGCCCCGGATGTCCAGGGCGGCTTCTCGTTGCGGCCTGCAGTGCGTGGTCCGCTACGCCTCTTCGGCCTCGGCTTCTTGCTCCTCTTCGTCGGGGGCCTCAGCCTCCATCGCCTCGATCTCCTCTTCGCTGAGCACACCGAGCTCCTTACGGATCTGGAACGCAATTTCCTCACGCTCCTCGTCGTGCTCTTCGAGCCATTCGACCGTCGCCTCGCGGCCCTGCGCGATGGTGTCGTCGTCGTACGAGTACCACGAGCCGCGCTTCTCGATGATGTCGTGCTCAGTGCCAATATCGATAATCTCCCCGAGCGACGAGATGCCTTCGCCGTAGATAATGTCGAACTCAGCCTCACGGAACGGAGGCGCCACTTTGTTCTTCTTGACGCGCACGCGCGTCCGGTTGCCGATCACGTCCTTCCCGTCCTTCACAGCGCCAATGCGGCGGATGTCCATGCGGACCGACGAGTAGAACTTGAGTGCCCGCCCACCAGAGGTCGTCTCCGGACTACCGAACATGACGCCGATCTTCATCCGGATCTGGTTGATGAAGATGAGGACCGTCTTCGTGCGGTTGATGGTGCCGGCCAGCTTGCGAAGAGCCTGACTCATGAGCCGCGCCTGCAGGCCCACGTGCGAGTCGCCCATGTCGCCTTCGAGCTCAGCCTCTGGCACGAGCGCCGACACGGAGTCGATGGCGATGACGTCGAGCGCGCCGCTGCGCACAAGCATGTCCGTGATGTTGAGCGCCTGCTCGCCGGTGTCCGGCTGGGAAATGAGCAGCTCGTCGATGTCGACGCCCAGCGCCTCGGCGTAGTTGGGATCGAAGGCGTGCTCGGCGTCGACGAAGGCGCAGGTGCCGCCCAACTTCTGGGCTTCGGCGATGATGTGCGCCGCCAGCGTCGTCTTCCCGGAGGACTCCGGCCCGTAGATCTCCACGATGCGCCCGCGCGGCACGCCGCCGACTCCCAGCGCGTGATCGAGCGCAAGCGAACCGGTCGGGATCGCCTCGATCTTGCGGTTTGGCTCGTCGCCCATCTTCATGATGGAGCCCTTGCCAAACTCGCGTTGGATCTGCTTGACGGCCAGACCCAGTGCTTTGTCCTTTGCCTCTCCGTTATCTTTAGCCATAATGCTCGTCTGTCGTGGGGAAAGATGCAGGCGCCGTAACAATACCAGGCCAGCGGGTGACACCCCTCGTTCATACCGGCAGAAAGAAGACAGCGCCCGCGCAAAAACATAACGTGTACGCGCACTGTGGTAGCGCGCAAGTGGCCGGCTTTGTTCCTTGCGCACCCACCATTCACACATGTATACGTCGAGGTCACCGCGCCGTCGCAGCCGGCATCGCACCAGGCGCCGATCACGCGCGATCGCTCGCTGGGGCGCGTTGCAGGTGCCGCCGAATCATGTCGAGCGCCGATGTGCCGAACAGCTCCTTATTGACGGTGCGATCCTCGACGAACTGCAGTCGCGTGGCGCGAGCCCCATCCGCATCCGCGTAGCCAACCCAAATCGTACCGACCGGTTTGTCGGGCGTGCCTCCGGTGGGTCCGGCAATGCCCGTCGTGGCGACACCGATGTCGGCGCCGAGCCGCTGGCGTGCGCCCTGCGCCATCTGCCGGGCCACAGGCTCGCTCACGGCCCCGTACTGTTCCAGCGCCCCCGGGTCGACACCCAGCTGATCGACCTTGACGGCGTTGGCATAGGCCACGACGCTGCCCACGAAGTAATCCGATGAGCCGCTGACGTTGGTCAGCCGGTGCGCCACGAAGCCGCCCGTGCAGCTCTCGGCGGTCGCGACGGTGAGGCCCCGCTCGCGCAACATGTCGCCCAGCACGGCTTCGAGTTCGTCGGCGCCCGTGCCGAAGATGTAGCGCCCCACGCGATCGAGCAGCACAGCTTCGAGCCGGTCGATCCGGGCCGAGGCGGCGTCGCGGTCGTCACCGTACGCCGTCAGGCGCAGCCGCACGCCGCTCGTGGACGGCAGGTACGCCAGACGGAGCGTGTCGTCGAGGGAGTCGGACAGGTCGCCGATCTTCTCTTGGAGGCTCGACTCCCCAATGCCGGTCGTCAGCAGGGTGCGGTGCACGACGGTCTGCAGATCGCCGCGCGCACGAAGCCGAGGCAACAGCGCCGTCTCGGCAATCGACTGCATCTCTTGCGGGATGCCCGGCAGCACGGCGATCATGCGCCTCTGCGCCTCTGCAGCGTACCACAACCCGGGCGCCGTGCCCACGGCGTTCTCCAACAGTTCGAACCCATCCGGGACGAGCGCAATCTTGCGCGCCGCTTCGGGGAAGGACCGGCCGCGCCGCTCGTAGTAATTGCGCAGTTGGCGCATCAGTGCATCGTTGATACGGAGCGGCTTCCCGAAATAGTCGGCCACCACCTCGCGCGTCACATCGTCGTGGGTGGGCCCGAGGCCGCCGGTGGTGATGACGAGGTCGGCGTCTTGATACGCCCGGTCGAGCTCGGTGTGGATGGTGCCGGCATCATCCCCCACCGTGGTGGCCCGGACGATCTCGACCCCCAGCAGGCTCAGTTGCTCCCCGAGCCACGCTGCGTTGGCGTCCACGGTTTGCCCGATGAGCAGTTCGTCGCCGATGGTCAGGATGTGCGCTTTCATGGGCGTGCAAGGTATGGCTCAAGAACAAGTATGGCGCGGCAGATCGTGCGGCTCAGGCCCGCGCGGCCGACCAGCCCTCCG
>CAYFRX010000165.1:0-7070 GCA_964345515.1 uncultured Rhodothermales bacterium | reverse complement strand
GGCCGCGATCAGCAGGATGAACAGCGCCACCGAGCCGAAGATGTACAGGTAGTGCTGCTGCCCGCGAAAGCCCTCCGTGTTGTGCTGGTCGGACAGGTACAATTCAGGAAGCGGAATCGAGAAGAATGACGGCGGCTCGCGGCCGGCGTCGCTCAATCGCGCGGCCGCGGCCCGCCCGGCATGGGCAGCCAGTGTGTCGGCGGGCAGCGGCTGGCCGAGCAGTGCATACGTTTTGTACATCATCAGCCCCCAGCCCTCCGCGTCACGTTGGTCGGCATCTAACAGGCGCGTCGGCGCCACGAGGTCAAACTGGATGGTGGAGTTGTCGGGCGCATCTTCAGTGACCCCGCGCACGGTGAGCGTGTGCGTCGTGTCGCGCAGTTCCACCGTGAGGGGCTGTCCCATTGGGTCGTCATCTCCGAAGGCGTCGCGCGCCATCGACTGCGTGATGACCGCGACGTCGGGCGCATCGAGCGCGGACGACCGGTCGCCCCGGACGAGCGAGAAATCGAACACCTGGAAGAACGCCGCGTCGGCCAGGAGGACGTCGCGCTCGTCCTCAAACTCACCTCCCACGCGGCGGACCGTCGACGCGCTTCGGCTGGCCGTCCGCACGGCACGCTCGACGGCGGGGAGGTCCGCCTCCAGCGTAGCGGCCACCGGGTAGGACGTGGCGATGCTCCGCCCAAAGTAGTCGCTCTCCGTGCCCATCACGTAGATGCGATCGGCGCGGGGATGGAAGGTGTCGTAGCTGAGCTCATCGCCCACGTACAGGCCGATGAGCAGGCACGCCGCCATCCCCACGGCGAGGCCGAACACGTTGATCGTCGTGTAGCCCGCCCGCCGGCGCAGCGCGCGCCCGGCAACGGTAAAGTAGTTGCGGAGCATTGTGGGTTTCGGGTTGGGGGTTGGGCGTTAGAACGTTGGAGCGTTAGCGCGTTGAACGTTGGAACGGTGAGCATTGAAACGCGGAACGGTCCAACACTACTCCTGCGGCACGGCGTCCGCGTGGCCAATGGGGGAGTCTTCCTCGACGCGGCCGTCCACAAGGTTCACGATGCGATCGCCGTAGCGGGCCTGCTTTTCGGAGTGCGTCACCTGCACGATGGTCACGCCGTCGTCCTGGTTGAGGCGGCGCAGCGTCTCCATGATGTCCTCGCCCTGGGCCGACTGCAGGTTACCGGTCGGCTCGTCGGCCAGGATGACGCGCGGCTCGATGATGAGCGCGCGGGCCACACCCACGAGCTGCTGCTGCCCGCCGGAGAGCTGGCTCGGGAAGAGCTTCTGCTTGGCCACGATGCCGAAGCGGTCCAGCATGTCGGCCACCTTGCTCTTGCGCTCCGAGCGTGACAGCCCTTTGTAGAGCAGCGGCGTCTCTAGATTCTCGTACACCGTCAGGTCGTCGATCAGGTGATAGGCCTGGAAGACGAAGCCGATCTGCGAGCGGTGGATCTCCGTCCGCTGCTTCTCGCTGAGGGCGTGCGCGGGCTCGCCCATGAAGTGGTATTCGCCGTCGGAGGGCTCATCGAGCAGCCCCATGATGTGGAGGAGCGTCGACTTGCCGGCGCCGGACGGCCCCATGATGGTGACGAACTCGCCCTCGTCGATGTCGAGGTCGACCCGGCGGAGGACGAACGTGCGCGAGAAGCCGTTGCGGTAGGACTTGGTGATGCTGCGGAGTTTGATCATGGTACCGAGAGAATGGTTAGGCACAAGGCAGAACCCACAAACTACGAATTGTCGTTGTGGGGCGTGGCGTCGGAGGGTGCAGGATCAGAGGGCACGGCATCGGAGGATGCAGTGAGCGCCCGTTTCGGGCGATGCGACCATGCGGCCACCCAGGAGGGCACGGCGACGGTCAGCGCAACGGCCCGAGGCACCGCGCGATGCTCAACGCGCACCGTCACGCGATGGCCCTGAACGGCCACGTCGACGCCTTCGGCGACGGCGTAGCGGTAGTACGCCGGTGGATCGGCCGGAGTGGATTCCGAAACGGTAATGCCCGATCCTGCCCCGAGCAACCAGAATACGAGCAACAAAATTTTGGCAAGCGTTCTCATGCGTCGCGTCGATCGGTGTTGAGAGAACAGAAGCAGTGCGAGCCCGCCGGTCCGACAGGCTATGCTGTAGTACCGACAACGCACATGCCAATCATGCCATGCCGTGCCACGGCGCTTCCATCGGGGGATTTGCACGTGCTGCGTCGCGGGCTGGTGTGCGGTTCCGCACAGCGAAGTGCGCGCCAGCGCACACCGCCCCACTGCGATCGTCGCTTTGGCCGCCGGCTAGCATCCCGTTCACGGACGCTCCACGACGCAGACCAGGCATTCGAAGCAACGCACTCACTTTTCTGCAGTTGCCCGCATGACACGGTGGATTTATACGGCCTCGCTTCATTTCTTATTGGGTGAGGTTCGCTTCGTCGGCTGTGGCGAATCGGCCTTTCCGCACCCCGCTGGTCGTCTCCGCTATGCCCTTGCCTCTGTTTGAACGTAGTCGACGGCGTCGCCTGCGTGCCAGTCGACTCGCACCGCTTTGGCTCACCGCCCTCCTTCTGGTGGGTAGCCTTCTGGTGCCCGCCAGTGCGCAAGCGCAGCGCCGAACGAGCGGGACTGCGGCCGTCAGCGGATTTGTGACCGACGCGGCCAACGGCCATCCCCTCTCGGGAACCAACGTCGTCATACAGCACCTCGACGATTCGTCGTTCCAACGCGGCGCAGCGACCGACCGCGACGGCCTGTACCTGATCCCGCGCCTCCCCCCGGGGCGCTATGCCCTGCGCGCCTCGTTCATCGGCTATGCGCCCTTCGCCGATACGCTTTCCCTTCGCGCGGGGGAGACGCGATCGGTTCACATTCGCCTCTCGCCGCAGGAGGCAGCCCTGGAGGAGGTGGTCGTCGAATCAGAGCGTCAGGGCGTGGCCGATCTCACCGCTGGGCAGCAAACCATCCAGCCCGCCGAGATCGAGCGCATCCCGACGCCCGACGTGGGCGGCGACCTCGCGACGTACCTCTCCACGCTGCCCAGCGTCGTCACCACGGCAGACCGCGGCGGGCAGCTCTTCATCCGGGGCGGCGAGCCGTCCCAAAACCTGGTGCTGCTCGACGGCATGACGCTGTACCAACCCTTCCACCTGCTGGGCTTTTATTCCGCATTTCCGTCCGAAATCATCAACCACACGGACCTGTACGCCGGCGGCTTCGGGGCCCAATATGGGGGACGGCTCTCGTCGGTGATCGACGTGTCGGCACGGGCCGGCAATAAGAACAACGTGGCTGGCGGGGCCACCCTCTCGCCGTTTATGAGCTCCGTGCACCTCGAAGGCCCCATCGTCCCAGGCCGCGCATCATTTTTAGCGTCCGGGCGACAATCCATGTTAGAGCAGGGGATCGACCGCGTCTTGGACCAGTCCCTGCCGTTCGTCTTCGGCGATGCCTTTGCCAAAATCCACGCGATCCCCACGAGCAACAGTCGCGTGGCAGTGAGCGCGCTCCGGACCTACGACCGCGGGACGCTGGCGCCCACTAACAGCGACGCGGCGTCCACCCAGCAAGTGCGCTGGCGAAACTGGGCCACGGGCGGCCGCTACCTGGCCCTGCCGCGCCTCCTTCCCGTCGTGGCCGACGTGCGCCTCGCCTTCTCCGGGCTGCACACCGAGATTGGCCCCCCTGGAGCGCCGGAGCGCATCTCACGCGTCCAAACGACACGCATCGCGCTCGACGCCACGTTCCCCGGCTACCGGACCACGATGAAGGCCGGGCTGCTTGGCAACTTCGCGCGCTTCTCGAACGACCTCGGCGGGCTGTACCAGAACGTGGACACGGACGAGGATAAGACACTCGACCACTTCGCGCTGTACTTCGAGCCGGAGTTCAACATCACGTCGCGGCTTCGCGCACGGGCCGGCTTGCGTCTGCAGTTTCTTCAGAGCCGGTTCGAGCCCTTCCCCACGCCGCGGCTCCGGATCGTGTGGGAGGGCGAGGCCTACCAGGTGAGCGCCGCCGCCGGCCTGTACTACCAGGAGATGCTTGGTATCACCGACCGGCGAGACGCGGCGAACGTGTTCACGGTCTGGACGCACATCCCCAAGCAGCTGGAAGAACGTCCGGATGACGTGCGCCTCGGACGCACCCCGCGGGCCCTGCACGGCATCCTGGGGTACGAGGCCCGCCTGAGTTCGAGCGTGAAGATCTCGGTGGAAGGGTATTACAAAGACCTCGCCGACCTCTTCGTCGCTGAGTGGACGGCGTTCCCGCGGCTCACGACGCGCCTCCAACCGGCCGAGGGGCGCTCGTTCGGCGGCGAGGTACGCCTGGAAGCGCGGCACGGGCCGTTTTACGGCTACGTCGGCTACGGCTACTCGAACACCGTGTACGACTCGCAGCAGGCCGCGCTCGACCTCTGGTACGGAACCGAGACGCTCCGCTTCCGGCCGCCCCACGACCGGCGCCACCAGCTCAGCGCGCTCGGGAGCGTCGAGTTCGCCGGCTTTGGGTTGAGCGTGCGGTGGCAGTTCGGCTCCGGGCAGCCCTACAGCCGCGTCGTGGGCTTTGACGGGTTCGCGCTGATCGACGAGGTGGAGGGCGTCGTTGACGTTCCCGGATCGCGGCGCGTCATCTACACCCGCCCGTTTGATGGCATCCTGCCCCCCTATCACCGGCTCGACGCCTCGATCGAGCGCTCGTTCGCGCTCGGTGCGAACGTCGAACTCGCCGCGCAGGCCAGTGTGGTGAATGCTTACAACCGTCCCAACATTTTTTACCTGGACACCTTCACGCTGCAGCGCGTAGACCAGCTTCCCATCACGCCCTCGCTGGGCCTTGCCCTCCGCTATCGGTAACCCTCGACCTGCTCTCGACCTGCTCATGGCACGCGTTGCGCTGACGTTCTGGATCGGCTGTGCGCTCCTGCTCGGAGGATGCGAAACGACCGTGGATCCGATCATCGGGTCGGACCAGGCCTTCTCCCTGTTCGGCGTGCTGCAGCCGGAGGCGGATACGCAGTGGGTCCGTGTCTACCCGATCGAGGACGAACTGACCCCGACGCCGCCGACGCCGCTCGACGCCACGCTCACCTCGACGGCGCTCGAAACCGGCCCCACCCACGCCTGGCGCGACTCGATCGTCCAGGAACCCAGCGGCGACAATGGGCACGTCTACTGGTATCCGTTTCAGGTGGAATACGGTCACACCTATCGGCTGGAGGCCAAGGGCCCGCGCGGCACTGCGCAGGTGAACGTCGATGTACCCGCCCGCGCCGACCTCGTGCCACAACCGCCCCAGATCAATTACACGGGCGTCACCCTCCCGGTGCTGGTAAACAACACGGTGCCGCGCCTTTTCGGCGTCGAGGTGGAGTACTTCTTTCAGTACGACTTTGCCGCATCGGCCGGGAGCGAGCCGCCGATGCTCCGGGTCACCGAGTCGTACAAAGACACGCAGCGCCGCACGGACAATGGATGGATCATCCCGATCACAATGACCGTCGACTTTCTGACGCTGCGCCAGCGGCTCGACAACGCGGACCTCTGGAACCCGCGCCACGGCCTCGTGATGATCAACATGACCCTGCGCCTGACCGTCGCCAACGCGGAGTGGGATCCGCCGGACGGCGAGTTTGATCCTGACGCACTCGTGCAGCCCGGAACGATGTCGAACGTCGAAAACGGGTTCGGCTTCGTCGGATCCGGATATCGCCTGGAGAAAACGTGGATTCCCGATGTCGAGACGCTCGTCGCCGCGGGCTGGACGGACCCGTCCGCGCTTTGACGGCCCCTGCGCACCGGTCAACGAGGCCGTGGCAGGGCTAGGGCGTCGGCTGCGTCACGCCTTTTCGTCGGCCTCCGCCAGATCAGCGTCCGTGGTGCGCCGCTGGCGGAACGTGATGGGCACCACGCCCTCACCGGGCGCGCCAATCTGGACGAGCGTCCATGCCGGATCGTACGCCTGGATGAACCGCTGCAGCTGCTCGAAGCGCGCATCGGGCGTCACGTCCGGCCCCCAGTGCAGCGTCTCGATGCGGTACTGCATCAGATGCTTGGTGCCGTCAACGGTCACTTCAAGCTCCAGCGTTTCATCGCCCGAGGGCATCGGGACGGGGATGCAAACCTGATCCATAGCGATTGGAAGAAGATTCGACAGCTATTCGGTGCGCAGCGCCGCCGCCGGGTCGGTGCGCGCCGCGCGGATCGCGTGGTAGCTGACGCTCCCGCCGGCGATGAGGAGCGCCACCCCGGCTGTGAGCACGAACGCCTCCGGGCCGATCTCAATCCGGTACGCGAAGTCTTCGAGCCAGCGCTGCATGCCCCAGTAGGCCGCCGGGACGCCCACCACGAGCGCCACGCCAACGAGCAGCGCAAACTCTCTCGAAAGCAGCGCCACCACGTTCGTGATCGATGCGCCGAGGGCCTTCCGGATGCCAATCTCCTTCGTCCGCCGCTGGGCCGCGAAGGCCGCCAGTCCAAACAGCCCCATACAGGCAACAAGGATTGCGATTCCGGCGAACACGGTGAAGATCGTGGCGAGTCGCTCCTCCGAGCGGTACATCGCGTCGAATTCCTCGTCGAGGAACGTGTACTCGAACGCGGCCTCGGGCACGGCCTGCGCCATCACCTGCTCGATGTGGTCCATGCCGGACTGGATGCCCTCGGGCGCCAGCTTCGCCGCCAAGATGCCCCCGGACGAGGAGAAGCGGTCGGCCTCCATCTGGAGCACGACGGGCGACATCTCGTTTCGGAGCGACTCGATGTGGAAGTTCTCGACGACCCCGATCACCGCGCCCATGGGCGCGTCGTCGCCTCGCGCAAAGGTAAACGGCTTGCCCACCGCCGTCTCTGCCGTCCAGCCCATGGCCTCGACGGCTTCTCGATTCAGGACGTACGCCTGCGTGCGGTCGGTGGCGCGGTCAGCGGAGAAGCTACGGCCCGCGAGCAGTTCCAGCCCCAGCGTTTCGATGTAGTTGGCGTGCACCTGCGCCGGTCGGAGCGACACGTTCTCCTGCTCGGTCTGCTCCTGGGGCGAGAGCTTCTCGGGCTCCATCGAAAACGACACATTGAAGCCACCCGGCATGGC
>CAYFRX010000164.1:1655-7114 GCA_964345515.1 uncultured Rhodothermales bacterium | reverse complement strand
GACCTCGACCTTGCGGGCGTCGACGCGCTCCTCGTCGCCAGCGAGCACGGGCAGAGCGCGCACGAGATTCCGGCGCTGCTCGACGCCGGCTTCGACGGCAAGATCGTCGACCTGAGCGCGGACTTCCGGTATACTGATTCCACGCTGTACGCGACGTGGTTCGACTACACGCACCCGGCGCCCGAGCTGATCGACGACTTCGTGTACGGCATCCCAGAGATCAACGGGCCGTACGCAGCCGATCAGCAGTTCATCGCCAACCCGGGCTGCTACGCGACGGCTATCACGCTGGCCCTCTGGCCGCTCGCCCGGCTCGACCGGCCCCTCCAGGCGTCCGTGACGGCGCTGACCGGGGCCTCGGGCTCGGGGGCCAAACCGTCCTCGGCCACGCACTTCCCGACGCGCGACGGCAACGTGCGGGCATACAAGGTGCTCGCCCACCAGCACACGCCTGAGATCCAGCAGACGCTCGGCGAGCACGTCGATTTGGCCTTTGCGCCGGCGTCCGGCCCGTGGACGCGCGGCATCTGGGGCACGGCGCACGTCGCCCTGCCCGACGCCCTCGACGCCGACGCGGTGGCAGCGTGGTACGAGGACGCGTACGACGACGCGCCGCTCGTCCGCTGCACGCTCGGGCAGCTGCCCGAGCTCCGCTGGGCCGTGCGCACGCCATTCTGCGACGTCGGCTGGACCGTGCAAGGAACGAAGCTCGTCGTTGGCTTCGCGATCGACAACCTGCTGAAGGGCGCCGCGAGCCAGGCCGTCCAGAATCTGAACGTGCTGCTCGGACTGCCCGAGACGGCCGGGTTGCTCCCAAAGACAGAAGGTGCGGGGGTGGCAATCCCTGACCATCCCTGACCACTACATGACTATCCATGACCACTCCTGACCATCTCTGACCCTACTTCCATGACCACCGACGAGATCATCCAGACCGAGGCCGCCGTCGAGATCCCCACGTATAGCAAGTTTCCGATGGCGCTCGCGCGCGGGGAAGGAAGCTACGTCTGGGATACGGAGGGCAACAAGTATCTCGACTTCTACGGCGGCCATTGCGTCGCGCTGCTCGGCCACTGCCCACCGCGCGTGGTGCAGGCCGTGCAGGAGCAAGCCGAGACGTTGCTCTTCTACTCGAACGTCGCCCACAGCCCGATCCGCGCCGAGGCGGCCCAGCGGCTCGTGGAGCGCGCGCCGGACGGGCTCGGGCAGGTATTCTTCGCAAACTCGGGCTCGGAGGCGAACGAGACGGCGCTCAAGCTCGCCCGCACGGTTACCGGACGCTCGGCCGTCGTCGCGCTTGAAGGCGCCTTCCACGGACGCACGGTGGGCGCGCTCGCCACGACGCACAGCGAAAAATACCGCGCCCCTTACACCGACATCCTTCCGGAGACGCGGTTCGTCCCGTGGGGCGATCACGAGGCGCTGAAGGACGCCCTCGCGCCCGGTGACGTGGCTGCCGTGATCCTAGAGCCGATCCAGAGCATCGCCGGCATGCGGATGCTCCCGCCGGTATGCGCGCCCGGCCTTCGCGAACTCTGCGACGCGCACGGCACGCTGCTGATCTTCGACGAGGTGCAGACCGGCGTCGGGCGCACCGGCACCTTTTCGATCAGCGAGCACTACGGCATCACCCCTGACCTCATCACGCTCGCGAAGAGCCTCGGCGCGGGCGTTCCGGTGAGCGCCGTGCTCGTCAGTGACGAGATCGCGGCGACTGTCGAGTCCGGCGATCAGGGCTCCACGTTCGGCGGTGGCATGCTGGCCATGGCGGCCGTGAAGGCCACGCTCGACACGCTCGTCGAGGGTGACCTGATGGACCGCGCTACGACCATCCACGCGCAGATCGCCGAGGGGCTCGATGGCGTCGTCGAGGAGGTGCGCGGGAAGGGCTGCCTCATGGGCCTCAAGCTCGACCGCCCGGTCAAACCGGTGCTGAACGCGCTCCGTGACTACGGCGTGCTGGCCGGCAGCTCCGCCGATCCGCACGTGATGCGCTGCATGCCGCCCCTCACGTCGACGGACGACGACGTGCAGCTGTTCATCGATACCTTCAAGCAGGTGCTGGTGCCCGCGGCAGCTTAGGAATCGGGGAGTCGGGGATACGGAGAGACGAGGAAGGATCGTAGGCTCCTCGTTTCCTCGATTCGCCGTCTCTCCGATGCCATCATGCGCCGAGCCGTATATCTCCGCTTTCACTCCCTCATGACCAGGAAAGACCCATGATGCAGGTTGACACGAAACTCCACCACCTCCTCAACTGGCACAGCCTCGACGACGCGACGTGGCAGCAGCAGATCGACGCGGCGCGGCGCCACAAGTGGCAGGAGACGCCGACCGAACAGCCGGGTGCCGGACGGAGCATCGCGCTGATGTTCTTCAACCCGTCGCTCCGCACGCGCACCTCGATGGAGGTGGCGGCCAACCAGCTCGGCGCGCACGCCACGACGCTCGTGCCCGGGCAGGGGACGTGGGGCTTCGAGTGGGACACCGGCACCGTGATGGACGGCGACGCCGCCGAGCACATCCACGAGGCCGTCGGCGTGCTCTCGCGGTACTACGACGCCATCGGCGTGCGCGTCTTCGCCACGGGCACCGACCTGGAGCAGGACCGTACCGACGCGCTCCTGCACCAGTTCGCCGCGGCGGCCACGGTGCCGGTCATCAGCTTGGAGTCGGCCTTCTACCACCCGTGTCAGGCGCTGGCCGACGCGGCAACGATCACCGAGCGGTTCGACGGCGCCGTCGCGGGCAAAAAGTTCGTGCTCTCGTGGGCGCACCATCCGAAGGCGCTCCCGATGGCCGTCCCGAACTCGGCGCTCCTGGCCGCCAGCCGGCTCGGGATGGACGTCACCGTCGCCCGGCCTGACTCGCACGCGCTGGATGATTCCATGCTGGAGCGCGCCGCCGGGTACGCGCAGCAGCACGGCGCGACAATCACCGAGACGGCCGACATGGATACGGCGTACGACGGGGCCGACGTCGTCTACGCGAAGTCGTGGGGCGGGCCGATGATCTACACCGATCCGGCCCGCGAGGCCTTCCTGCGAAGCCAGCTCACCGACTGGCGCGTCACGGCCGATCGGATGGCCCGCACGAACGAAGCGGCTTTCATGCACTGCCTGCCCGTGCGGCGCAACGTCGTCGTTGACGATGCCGTGATCGACGGGCCGCACGCCATTCACCTCGACCAGGCCGCGTTCCGCCTCCACGCGCAGAAAGCCATCCTGGAGCGGGTTTGGGGCGGTTGAGCATGGGCGTGATTGAGTATGGGTGCGTGGGCGTTTGGGGATATGGACGTTTGTTCTCCCACACGCTTGCACTCCCACACTCCCAAACGATGTGATACAAGCAAAACCTCAGAGGAATGGTGAAGCAATCGAATAACGGAACGACGCCCGAATCAAACCCCACCGTTATCAAGATCAGCGGGACGCTGCTGGCGGACGGCGGCGCGCCTGAGGCGCTTTGGGCGGCGGTGCACACACTACAGCAGACCGCCCCGGTTGTCATCGCGCACGGCGGGGGGGCGCAGGCGACGGCGATGGCGCGGCGCCTCGACCACGAGCCCACCATCGTGCAGGGGCGGCGCGTGACGTCGGATCTGGACCTCGACATCGTGCAGTGGGCACTGCGCGGCAAGCTCAACACAGAGCTCGTCGGCAACGCCCAGCAGCACGGCATCACCGCCGTGGGGCTCTCCGGCGCCGATGGGGACACGCTGCAGGTGAAAAAGCGCCCGCCCTGGACCGTGAACGGCGACACGGTCGACTTCGGCTGGGTCGGCGACGTCGAGGGCGTTGACCCGGCGCTGCTGCACCACGTGATGGCTGCGGGCATGGTGCCCATCGTGGCGCCGCTCGGCATCGACGCGGAAGGGCAGACCTACAACGTGAACGCCGACACGGTGGCGCTGGCGCTGGCGGGGGCCCTCGGGGCAGAGGAGCTGCTGCTCGTGACGGCCACGGGTGGCCTCCGCCGTGAGGCCGACGTGCCGGCGTCACACCTCGCCACCTGCACGGCCGAGACGTTCGAACAGGGCACCGAGGCGGGATGGATCAACGGCGGTATGCGCGTGAAGATGGAAGTGGCCTTCGAGGCGCTCCGCAACGGCGTGGACGACGTGTTCATCCTGGCGCCCGACGATTTGGTCGACCGTGCCCGAGCTACGCGCGTCGTCGATTAGGTGTTGATGTGTTCATGTGTCGTTGGGTCTTGGGTCGGCCGTCACCGCGCCCGTAAGCACACGAACGCTCCAGCATCATAACACCCAAACACCATCCAATATTCAGAACCCACTCCATGCCTCCTGTCACCGCTACCACGTACCCCCCCGCCGTCGAACTCCTGCGCGCGCTAATCCGGCTTCCGTCGCTGAGCCAGGAGGAAGGCCCGATCGCGGACTTCGTAGAGGAGCACGTAACCGCGGCCGGAATGCCGGTCGCGCGGTATGGCGACAACGTGTATTTTAGCCTCGGCACGGGCGATGATGTGCTTCTGCTCAACACGCACCTCGACGTCGTGCCCCCGTCGGAAGGCCACCCGTTCGACCCGTTCGATCCCGTCGTCCAGGATGGTGAGCTCTACGGGCGCGGCAGTGTGGACGCGAAGGCGAGCGCGGCGACGATGACGACGGCCGTGCTGGAACTGGCCCGGGTGGGGTGGCAGCCCGAGGGGGGCCGCGTGCTCGTCGCGCTCACCACGTGCGAGGAGACGGGCGGCGTGTACAACGGACTGGAGGACCTGCGCCCGCACCTGCCGCCGATCCGCGCGGGCATCGTGGGCGAGCCGACCGAGTTGCAGCCCTGCGTCGCGCAGAAGGGGCTGCTCATCCTGAAGCTGCATGCCCACGGCACGTCATCACACGCCGCACGCCCGCACCTCGGCGACAGTGCGATCGCCCGCGCGGCGCGCGACATCCAGCGGCTCGACGCCCTCACGCTCGACCGCGCCGATCCGCATCTTGGCGCGCCGTCCATTTCGGTGACGACGATTGACGGCGGCACGGCCCGCAACGTCATCCCCGACCGGTGCACCTTCGCCGTCGACATCCGCACGACGCCGGCGTACACGCACGAAGAGATCATCGACACGATCACCGATCTCGTCGAGTCGGAGGTGGACGTCTACAGCAACCGGTTCATTCCCGTGGCCACGGACGAAGACGCCCGCATTGTCCAGGCCGCCTGCGCCGCCCGTCCCGACGCCACGCCGTTCGGCTCGCCCACGGCCTCCGACTGGATCTTCCTGCACGACGTCCCCGTCGTTAAGCTGGGCCCCGGCCTCAGCGACCGGTCGCACACGGCCGCCGAGCGGATCGATCTCGCCGAGGTCGAGCACGCCGTGGACGTCTACACCGGTATCATTCGGGCGTATTTTCGTGATGCGTGATGCGTCTCACTTGAAATCTGCAACGTTCTCCCGTTCAACGTTTTCACGTTCAGACGTTCAACCTTCCAACC
>CAYFRX010000164.1:0-1555 GCA_964345515.1 uncultured Rhodothermales bacterium | reverse complement strand
TCGACCTTCCAACCTTCAACCAAAACGAAGTGACGCTCTGGCACAAAGGCACGCGCGCCGAGGACTGGGTCACCCGCTTCACGGTGGGCGACGACTACCGCTGGGACACGATCCTCCTGCCGTACGATATTGCGGGCACACGGGGGCACGTATGGGGGCTCGCGCAGATCGGCGTGCTGACGGCGGCGGAGCATGAGCAGATCGAGGTGGCGCTCGACGCGCTCGATGCGGAGGTCGAGGCCGGCGAGGTAGAGGTGACGCCCGAAGACGAAGACTGTCACACGGTCGTCGAGCAGTACCTGACGGGCGAGTTGGGCGCGGTGGGGAAGAAGGTGCACGCGGGCCGGTCGCGCAACGATCAGGTGCTGGCCGCGCTGCGGCTCTTCCTGCGCGAGCGGTTGAAGGCGCTCGGCCGGCAGGTTGCCGACCTGGCTGAGGCATTGTGCACGCTCGGCGCCGAGCACGAAGGCGCCCTGATGCCGGGCTACACGCACCTGCAGCGGGCCATGCCGTCGACGGCCGGCCTCTGGGCGCTGGGATTTGCCGAGCTGTTGGCGGGCGACCTCGCCGATCTGCGTCATGCTGCCGAGCAGAACAACGTCTCCCCCTTGGGCAGCGCGGCCGGCTACGGCGTGCCGCACCTCGACCTCCCGCGCGCCGCCGTGGCCGAGCGGCTCGGCTTCCGCGGCGTGCAGACCCATGCGACGACCGTGCAGCTCTCGCGCGGTAAGCTGGAGCTCAGCGTCGTCCACGCCCTCGTGCAGGTGGCGGCCACCATCAACCGGGTGGCGTCCGACCTCGTGCTCTTCAACACAGCCGAGTTTGGGTTCGTCGAGCTGCCCGCTGCGCACTGCACGGGCAGCAGCATCATGCCGCAGAAGCAGAACCCGGACGTGCTGGAGCTCGCTCGCGCGCACTATCACCGGCTCCTCGCCGAGCAGCAGACGCTCACCACGCTCCCGGCCAACCTGCCGTCGGGGTATCACCGCGACCTGCAACTCACCAAGGAGGCCGCGATGCGCAGCGTCCTCCTGGCTGGCGATCTGCTGACGGCCACGACGAACGTCGTGCAGGGCCTCCGCTTCCGGACGGACCGGATGGCCGCGGCGTGCACGCCGGAGCTGTTCGCCACGCACCGGGCGCTCCGCCGCGTGAAGGAGGGCATGCCCTTCCGCGACGCGTACCGGGCGGCGGCCAACGAGGACGGCGCCGAGCTGTCGCCCGATGCCGTGCTGGCCACGTACACCACTGACGGCAGCCCCGGGCGACTGCGCCCCGATGTCGTCCGGGCGCGGCTCGACGCGCACCGTCCCTGGCTGGCACCCTGACGGTCCGGAGGCGACGAGGCGAGGGCGGCGCGCGCAACCCCGGCTATCGAATTAAGATCTTCAGGGAGATGGTCGACCGGACAATGTCGGCAAAATCGCCGTTCAGCGGAAGCAGCAGAGCGTCGGGCCGCTGGGCCGTCTCGATCACGCCTGGATCGGACGCGTTGGTCGGAAGCTCGTTGCGGAGCTTGATCGATCGGCACGCGGGATGGTTGAACGAGGGCGGG
>CAYFRX010000163.1:0-7195 GCA_964345515.1 uncultured Rhodothermales bacterium | reverse complement strand
CCGCCCTGCTCGACGTAGTCTTCCAGCGCCGCGGCGCCGTCGAGGCCGAGCCCACCGACGTACTCCTCGGGCATCGTGCCGGGCGCGTGGCCGTGCAAGATCTCCCGGGCTGACTGATGCGGCAATACGATGGCCGTGTACTGCGACAGGTCGCGGCTGCGCACATCCGCGTCATGGAGCGTGTCGTGCGGCACCGCGTAGTTTTCGAAGAGCCAGCGCGTCCAGCCCTCATCCATGCTGGCATCCCACGACTTGTAGAGGCCCACGCGCGGGGTGCTCAGCGTGTGCGTCTCGACGGACGGCGCGCTGGGAAGCCCCACAAAATCGAGCCCGTGCGTCTCAGCCAGCGCCTCGATCTGGTCCTCCTCGACGCCGTCGGCCTCAACCAGGACGGTGCCAGCCGGGTGCTCTTGGCCGCCGGCCGTGAGGGGCGCGCCGGCCCAGTGCACCGTGCCGCCGGCGGCCAGCAGCTCATTGACGGCCTTCGCGCTCGCATTGGGCCGCGGCGAGAGCGCCCATCCGAAGCCAGCGCTTCCGGCGACGGTCCCTGCCGCGGGCGCGACGTCGCCTGTCACGGCCTCCACCGCCGCGTCGAACGCCGCGTCGACGCGGTCGACGGTGACGCCCATCTGCATCGGCAGCGTCCAGCCCGCCAGGTCGTACGGCGGATCCGGCGGGCCGCCCGGGTACTCATAGCGCGTCGGGTAGTCCTGCGGCTCCAAGAGGTCCATCACGTAAGGCCGGAAGGCCTGATCGGCGCGGACTACGAACGAGCCGGCCGGGTACTGCGCGCCGCCCGCTGCGAACGAGGCGGTCGCGCGGTGGACCTCCACGCCGCCCTGCCGCAGAATGTTAACGAGGTTGTGGGCCTCGCCGGCGTCCCACTGCTCGGGGGGGATGACGTACGCGTACGGATCGCCCGCCTCGCCGGCCTCAATGGCGTCGCGGCCCATCGCGTAGATGTTGTGGAGCAGCTGCTGGCGCCGGTCGGCCGCGAGGTCGAGCACGGCCATCGAGGCGGTCAGCATGTAGTCCACGGCATCACGGAAGTGCGATTCGCCGCCCATCCACGGGTCGGGGTACGTGATGGTGGTCCCGTCGGTGCTCTTGCGCGCGCCGATGAAGGCGGGCAGCGAGTCGGGCTCGTAGTAGCGCGGCGTGGGCGTGGCGTGCCCCACCTCCGTCAGGATGCCGATCTGGTTGTGGTAGTACGGCGTGGTGCGCCCGCCCCCGTTCCAGAACATGGTGTAGCGGTTGTCCGAGACGACCCCCGGCATGTCCTTGATGGCGAAGCGCTGCGTCATGGCCGATCCCACCTGGTTCACGCCGGCCGTGACGCCGGGATGGATGTGCGGGTTGACCGGGTCGGAAAAGGGCGGGACGAAGATGCGCGCCCAGGCCGGCGAGGTCTGGTGGTGGTTGAGGACGATCTGCGGGTTCCACGTGTTGTAGAGCACCTCACTGACCGCCTTCGTCTCCGGCATGTTGTTCATGAAGTAGTCGCGGTTGTTGTCGTGGCCGACGTACTTCTGGTAGAGCCATGGCAGATCGCTCGTCTCGTAGGGCGTGCCCAGATTGCGGTCGTACCACGACTTCACGATGTCGAGCCCGCCCGGATTCATCATGGGCATGAGGAGCAGCACTACGTTGTCACGGATCTTCTGCATCTCGGCCGACTCCTCGGTGGCCACGCGGTAGGCCAGCTCGGGCGTCATCTGGCCGTGGGCCATCTCGGTGGCGTGCATCCCCCCGTCGATCCAGATGATCGCCTTGCCCTCATCAGCGAGCTGGGCGGCTTCGTCCTCGGAGAGGCGGCCGCGGGCCAGGCGCGTGCTGATGGACTGCCAGCGGCCCAGCTGGGCGATGTTGTCGGCGCTGGAGATGAAGAGCAGCAGCATCGGCCGACCCATCACGGACGTGCCGATCTGGGTCACCTGCACGCGGTCGCTCGCGGTGGCAAGCTGGTCGTAGTAGTCGAGCTGCTGGTCGTAGCCGGCGAGCTCATAGTCGGCCCCCGGCTGGAAGCCGAAGACGTCCTCAGGCGCCGGCACCTGCTGCGCCTGGGCGCTGGGGGCAAAAAGGAAAGCAGGCGCGATGAGGAGCGCCGCGATGAGTAGGAGCAGCGAGCCGAATTGAGGGCCCTGGTTAAGCGTCCGTTGCATAGCACTGGGGACTGGAATGAGCAAAAAAGAACGTGAGCGGGGTGGGGTCGTGGAGGGGCCGCCCGCCCCCAAGACATATGATAACCCAAGTTGCGAGGTCTCTTCGTAGTGCTCAGACGGACGGACGACCAAGGACCGTGGACTGCAGGTCGCCTCGGTGAGGCGGTCGTCTGTCTACCGTCTGCTGTCTTCTCGGACCATCAGCATGTAAGCCGCAACTCAGGTTATGATACAAAACAGCGCGGACTCAAACAGGCCTACCCTGAACCGTTTGCGCGATGTATCGCAGTGGATCAGGGCCGCCCCAGATCGGACGGCCACCGCGCGTGCGACGCGTCTCAATTCGCCCGGTCCTGGTCGTTGTCGGCCGGCGACACGTTTGGGTTGGACTCTAGTTCGGTCTGGCTGATGGGCCAACAGAGATCGCGGCTGGACATATCCTCTTGCGCGCCGGGCACGCCGTTTTCGATCCACCGGCGCCGGTCGCCCAAGCGGCGTCCTTCGAGCCAGAGCTCGATGCCGCGCTCGCGCTTGAGATGCGCCCACGCCTCGGTCTCGGTGCTCGCCGTCCGGCTTTCGACGCCCATGGTGCCGGTATTGTCATTCGGCACGCTTGCCCGCAGGTCGTTGATCATGGTCATGGCATCGGGCCACCGGCCCTCACGGATCTCATTTTCAGCGATGATGAGCATCATCTCGTCGCCACTGGACAGAGTGATGGGCGACTCGCGCGCATCGTGCTTGAGCTGCGGATACCAGATGATGTCGCCGGTGTCTCCAAACTCCTCGGCCGGATCCGGATCGTACGGCACCCGCGAGTCGCCGGTAGTCCCGTAGTAGTCGCTGCCGTCCACCGGGGCAAAGACCAGGTCCTCGTCGCCCGTTGCATCGGGGCCGTAATACGTATCGGCGCCGGTGTGGGCGCGGTACGGCTCGTTGGCATTCGCCCAGTAGATACGGTTGTATTGCTCCTGGGCATCGCCAAAGTACGAGATGGCGTACTCGAAGTCGATGGGGACCTGTTCGGCATCGGCGACCGCGTCGGGCCAGTCGCCCTGGTGGACGTTCACCGAGGCGCGCCCTGCCAGAGCGGCGTTCTCCAGCTCGGCGTTGCCGGCGTTCTGTGCAATCTGGAGCGCCTCGGTGAACGCCGCCTCCGCACGGCTGAAGTGCTCGTCGTTCGGCTGGGCCGGCCCGCCGTCGACCACCGCCTTGCAGAAGTTGGCGCCCAGAAGACGGTTGGAGTAGCCCACCCACAGCAGGGCGCGCGCCGCCATCTCGCTCGACGCAAACCCGTCGCCGAGCACCTCGCGGATCCGTCGCACGCCGTCCTCGGCGGTGAAGCGGGCCCGGTGGCCCAGCTCCCACGTTAGGTTGCTCTCGCTCGGGTTGAGGTCGCCTCGGCGCTCGGCCGTGCTGATGCCGAAGTTGCCGATCGAGCCGGCCGCGTTGATCTCCAGGCTCACCGCTCCGCCCTCGTAGGCAATGTAGTTGAGGGCCTCAGCCATGGCCCGCTCCATGCCCGCCACAACGGAGGGAACCGCAATCTCCTGATTGAGCTGATTGTCTGGCGTAGGACCCGGGTTCTCCACAGTCAGGTCGCATGCGGCCAGGGTCAGTGCGCTGAGGATGAGAGCGGCGAAGGCCACGCCAGTGCGGTCCGAAATGTTCATGGGTAACAGTTTGATCATGGGTACGATGCGATGAGTCGATTGGAGAAAGAGGGGGAGACGAGGGACCACGGCTTGAAGCAGGGAGGCCATCGCCCTTCCGACGGCTCCGGGCGCCCTCCGCCGGTGGGTGACGCAGGCTGCCCGGGACGCCTCATGCTGGCGTCTCGCCGCGTGGGTTGGGGGCATGTTGGGGGCTAGAGGCCGATGTCGAGCGTGGCCGTCACCGTGTAGGGCGCCGGGATGTGCTCGGTGATGCTCCGGGTGATCTGGCCAAGCCCTTCCTGCCCGGTCATCTCCGGGTCGAAGGCGGTGAAGTCGTCATCCAACCACAGCCGCACGTTGCGCACGGAGAGGCTAAACGTCGCGGCGCGCGTCACGCTCTGTGCGAAGGGCAACGGAATCCGCAGCGTCGCGTCCCGCAGCTTGAGGAAGTCGGCCGGATACACGAACGACGAGAAGGCTCCAGACTGGAGGTCGACGTCGCAGCGTGCCCGCGTGAGCGCCGTCGCCTGCCCCGGATTCTCGTAGAACGATGCACACTGCGGCAGATTGCCCCGCGCCGCGAGATTCGATGAGGCCCCATCATCCATGTAATGGCCGCCCTGGTACTCGAAGCGTCCCGACAGCGTGGCGCCGTACGGCAGCCGCAGCGTCGGGCTGAAGCTGACGGTACGGGTGGGGTTGTTCGGGCCGTAGATGTTGAAGGTGATGTTGCCTTCATCATCCCGCAGAAATTCCGGGTCGGCGACCTCGTCCGGGTTGAGGATGCGGCGCCCGCGGATGGCCGGGAACGGCGAGCCTCCGGTAATCCAGCCACCGCCCGACACACCGAAAGGCGGTGCACCGCCGAGGTCGAGCACCTCGCTGTCGTTGGTCGTGAACGTGGCGGCCAGGTCCAGGCCCCAGTCCTGCGCGGCGAAGACGGTGCCGTCCACGCTGAACTCGAAGCCGCTGTTGCGGAGCTCACCGACATTTTCGAGCTGGCTGCCGGCAAACCCCTGGCTTGGGACCTGCGTGACCGGGAGCAGCGCGTCGTTGGTGATTTGCCGGTAGTAGGTGAAGTCGACGTTCAGGCGCTCGCCTAACGTGGTCAGGTTGAATCCGCCTTCTGTTTCGACCGTGCGTTCTGGCCCCAGGGCCGGGTTGCCTACGTTCTGCGGCAGGAAGGCTGAGTTGGCGCCCCACGGCTCGCTCGCCCAGGTGCGCACGGCATCGAAGTTGCCCGGCGCCTGCCCGGCGTGGCCGTAGGCGGCGCGGAGCTTTAGCGTGCCCCAGTCGTCGTTCCAGAAGGTCTCGTCCGAGACAGCGTACGAAAGGCTGACCTTCGGATAGGGCTGCAGGCCAAAGTCGTCCCCAAAGGCGCTATTCCCATCCACACGCAGCCCGACGGTCAGGAAGTAGCGGTCCAGGTAGCTGAACACATTTTGGGCGAAGACCCCAGCGTTGACCTCTGTGATACGCTCCTCGAAGGCGAGGGTGCTGGCGCCGTCGCTGAGCACCGGCTCACCGGGCGAGGAGAAGCCCTCCGCATAGCCCCACACGGACCGCGTCGATGTTTCCACGGTCTGCCCGCCGACGGAGAGCCGCGAGCCGAAGTCTGGTGTGATGTCAAGCTCCAGGTTGCTCACAAAGTCGACGGTAACGAGGTTGGAGGTCCAGTTCCGGTTCGACATGATGCCGTCGGGGGCAAAGACGAACCCAAGGGGCCGGAAGGAGCGCAGCTCCATGTCGACGCGATCCAGCCCCACTCGGAGCCGATTGCTAAATCCGTCGACCGGAGCGTAGCGGAACGTGCCCCCGATTACGAAGTGGTCGCGCTCCGTGGTCATCCGTGTATCCAGCACCTGCCGGATGGTCGACGGACTGCTATCGGCAAAGTAGTTCTGCTCGCCGCGGAACGCGTTCAGCGTAAGCCCCTGCGCGTTGTTGCCGGCCGGCGGATTCTGCACGTCGTCGTTTACGTAGTACGTGTTGAAGTCGACCTGCAGCGCGTCGATGGGGCTGAACCCGACGTTGGCGCGCGTCGAGAACTTCTGCTGGTTGTCATCCGGCAGCACGCCCTGGTTGTCCGCGTACGAGCCCGACAGGAAGTACGTGACGCCTTGGATGCCGCCCCGGACCGATCCAGCATAGTTCTGAACGTGCGCTCGCCGCAGGAAGGGATCGATGCGGAAGAACGGCTCGTTGGAAGGACCGAACGCCTGCATCTCATGAAAGCCCTGTTGCGTACGGAAGGACCACTGCGCCTGGTCGTCCGTCCCTTGCTTGGTGAAAATCTGGATCACACCCGGCGCGGCCTCGGTGCCGTATAGCGTGGTAGCCGCTGCACCCTTCACGATCTCAATCCGCTCGATGTCGACCGGGTTGATGTCGTTGATGGGATTGGCCGTGACATTCGCGCTCCGTCCATCATACCCCACGGGCGGTACGACCTTCGGGAAGCCCGTGCTACGGATGCGGAGGCCATCGACGTAGACGAGCGGCGCATTGACCTGCGACACGCTCGTGTTGCCGCGCAGGCGAATCTGGGCGCCGGACCCCGACATCCCCTCGCCGAGATTAACGGACACGCCCGCAATCGCCCCGGTGAGCACGTCCTCAACGTCGGTCGGCGGCGACTGCAGCTCACTCACGGCGACCGAGGAGATGGTATTCCCGATCTCCTTGCGCCGGGCCTCTCCAGCCGCTCCCGTGACGACAATCTCGTCGAGGCCGACCACCTGCTCGCGCAGGGCGAAGTCGACCGTCTGGGTCGCCCCAGCCGCCACTGTGATGGTCCGCGTGGCCGTCTGGAATCCGACGAAGCGTGCCGTGAGCTCGTGCGTGCCCGCGGGCACCTGGTCGATCGAATATTGGCCGTTAGGCCCCGTGGCCGCGCCGATGTTCAGGTCTGCGATGACGACGTTCACGCCGGGTAGCGGCTCACCACTCTGAGCACTCGTGACCGCGCCCTCGATAGTGCCCGTCTGCGCCTGCACCTCCGCGGGCAGGAGCAGGCTCGCGATGACAAGAAGTACGCCTGTAAACAAAGCCGGTCGTAGTCGTTGCGCCATGTTCAGTCCTCCGTTCGTGTGTAATCCATTGCGGCGCCGCAGCGTGCCTGCGCGCGCCCATCTTGCGTGTGTGATCGGGTCTCGGGGTGTGCAATAAAGGACGATGGGAACGCATATCGTCCCTGTCCTCATCGCCTGTGATGCGGAGCGCCTATGATGCAGAGCCGCCGGCGTGGACGGACGCCCTCAATCATGGTCTCTTTGGTCACCAGTGCGCCTGTGTTTGTTGAATTAAAACCAGAAGTCGAAAATAGAAAACCACCCAAAAATGTCAAGCAGGCTCGCCCCACAAGACAATTTTATTTCA
>CAYFRX010000162.1:0-7219 GCA_964345515.1 uncultured Rhodothermales bacterium | reverse complement strand
GACGCGAAAACGTCATGCATACCATTGCGCCCGACAGCGGATACATTGACCTCGAGTATCAGGGCATGCCGCGCCTCATCGCGACGGGCGTGCTCGAATCGAGCGATGGCCTGCTCCTCGTGGACCCCGGCCCGGAAACGGCGTTCGACACGCTGATCCGCGCGCTAGAGCGGGAGGAGGCGTCGTTGGACGACGTGCAGGCCCTGCTGCTCACCCACATCCATCTCGACCATGCCGGGGCCACGGGGCGTGTCGTGCAAGAGCGGCCGGCCGTGCACGTGTATGTACACGAGCGCGGGGCGCGGCACCTCATCAATCCCAGGCGGCTTCTGCGCAGTGCCCGGCGCATCTATGGCGATGCAATGGATCGGCTCTGGGGCGACGTCCTCCCCGTGCCGGAATCCAACGTGACGCCGTTGGCCGGCGGTGAGACGATCACGTCAGGCGGGCGGGCGCTCGACGTGGCGTACACGCCAGGCCATGCTGCCCACCACGTCAGCTACCGCGACCTGGCCACCGGCACGGCCTTCGTGGGCGACGTGGCCGGCATGCGCGTCGACGGGGCAGAGTACGTGCTGCCCGTCACGCCGCCGCCCGACATCGACCTCGACGCGTGGCACGCGAGCATCGACACGCTGCGCGCATGGGAGCCCGACCGGCTCTTCCTCACCCACTTTGGGGCGTTCGCGGACGTAGAGCGCCACCTCGACGCCATGGCCCGCCGCCTGGATGCGTTTGCCGAAGAGGTAGAGGCGATGCTGGGCACCGGCGCTGATGCCGAAGCGCAAGCCGATCGGTTCCACGAACGCCACGTCGCGGCGATGCGGGAGTGCGTCCCCGAGCCGCTTTGGGCGCCGTACGAGCAGTTCGGCCGGCCGCGGGAGAGCTGGCACGGCCTCGCACGCTACTGGCGCCGGCGCGAATCGTGAGGCCGAGCGCGGCACAGCGCTTGTGCGTGAGGCCCAGAACCGTTTCTTTACCCCTCCAGTCCATGTCACGTATTCCCCCTGTGCTATGCCCGAGACGTACAAAAAGCTCGTAGCGACCCAACGTTCATCCGACTTCAGGAAGGCCGCGGAGATCGTCGAAGCGCCCATCCCCGACCCGGGGCCACACGAGGTGGTCATCCGCAACTGGTATGCGGGCGTCAACGCCACCGATGTCAACATCACCGCGGGCCGCTACGCGCCGGACGCCGAGCCGCCCTTCGATCTGGGCGCGGAGGCGGCGGGCGAGGTAGTGGCCACCGGGCGGGACGTGAAGCACCTGCAGGTGGGCGATGCCGTGGTGACCAGCACGCTGGGCGGCGGGTATCGAGAGTACAACTGCGTGCGGGCCAGCAATGCCTACAAGGTCCTCGAGCCGACCCCCGAAGCGCTGAGCATCATGGTGAGCGGCCTGACGGCCTCGATTGCGCTGCAGGAAGTGGGCAACATGGGCACGGACGAGGTGGTGCTCGTGACGGCCGCGGCGGGCGGAACGGGCCAGTACGCCGTGCAACTGGCCAAGCGCGATGGCAATCACGTCATCGGCACGTGCGGCACGGAGAAGAAGGTGGAGCTGCTGAACGACCTCGGCTGCGACCGGCCCATCAACTACCGCGAGGAAAACGTACGCGCCGTGCTGGAGCGCGAGTATCCCGACGGCGTGGATCTCGTGTACGAAGGCGTGGGCGGCACACTCTTCGATACGTGCATCGACGCGCTGGCCGTGCACGGACGGCTGCTCACGATCGGATACGTGAGCGAGTACGTGGACGGCCCGAAGCCCGTGACGCGCCCGCGCATCTACACGAAGCTGCTGAGTAAATCCGCCTCGATCCGCGGATTCTTCCTGCCGCAGTTCGCCATGTATTTCGGCGAGCACCTGCGCCATTTGATGGAGCTGCTCCACCGTGACGATTTGCACGTCGCCATCGACGGGCGCGATTTCCATGGCGTCGAGTCGATCCCAGACGCCGTGGAATACTTGCACAGCGGCCAGAGTCAGGGCAAAGTCGTCGTCCAGCTGAACGAAGCGTGATGCCATGTCGAATACGGAGGCTACGAACGGTCCGGCCGCGTCGTCCATCTGGCAGCAGCCGCTCACGCTCGACGCGCTGAACGCCATGGTGGAAGGGAATATGGGCGCGCACCTCGGCATCGAGTTTACCGAGATCGGGCCGGACTATCTTCGGGCGCGCATGCCCGTGGACCGCCGCACGCATCAGCCGTTTGGGCATTTGCACGGCGGGGCGTCCGTCGCCCTTGCCGAGACGGTGGGCAGCACGGCCGCCAACTACTGCGTGGATTCCGAGCGGTACTACTGCGTGGGGCTGGAGATCAACGCCAACCACGTACGGGCTGTGCGCGAGGGGTACGTTGTCGGGACGGCGCGGCCGCTGCACCGGGGGCGGTCGACCCACGTGTGGCAGATTCACGTCCGGAATGGCGAGGGGCGCCTCGTCTGTGCGAGCCGGCTGACCATGGCCGTGCAAGACCGGGCGCGCTGACGGAGCGGCGGGAGCATGCGTTAGAATGAAACGGATCGTTAACACGGTAGACCGAGGAAAACATATCTGGACGACAGACTGTTACCTAAATTGATTTTTACCGCAGCATTAATAGCCGTTCACTCTCCCACGCACAAACCGAAAGACCCATGGCATTTACCCTTCCGGATTTGCCGTACGATTACGACGCGCTCAAACCGCACGTCGACGAGCGCACCATGCGGATTCACCATACCAAACATCACCAGGGATACACCAACAAACTGAACAACGCCCTCGAAGGGCACGATGACCTGCAGCAGCATTCCATCGAAGCGCTACTGAGCGGCATCGACGACCTGCCAGCCGACATCCAAACGGCCGTGCGCAACAACGGGGGCGGCTTTGCCAACCACCGTCTGTTCTGGACGACCATGTCGCCCAACGGCGGCGGCGCGCCCTCTGGCCACGTGGGCGATGCCATCAGCAGTGCGTTTGGCTCGTTCGAGCACTTCAAGTCCGAGTTCAAAAACGCCGCGACCGGACGGTTCGGCAGCGGATGGGCGTGGCTCACGGCCGACACGGACGGCAGCCTCCAGGTGCTCGACACGGCCAATCAGGACAGCCCGCTTATGCAGGGCAAGACGCCGATCCTGGGCCTCGATGTGTGGGAGCATGCCTACTACCTGAACTACCAAAACGAACGGGGCACATACATCGATAACTGGTGGAACGTGGTCAACTGGGATCAGGTCAACGAAAACTTCACCGAAGTGGCCGGGTAGCCAAAAACCGGCATTGAACAAACGTGAGCGGGAAGGGCAGCGGGCTTCACCCGCTGCCCTTCTGCTTTGTGGAGCGGAGGCGGTGGAAAAAGTGTTTGCCTCGTGCTTAACATATGTCCGACCCAACGAACAGGTGCTCGATCACCGGGCCGACCTCATGAATCCGTATGAATCCGTGTCCCTGCTTGAGGCCATCTCGCGATAATGGAAGAACTGCATCCCGTCTTGCTGTGGGCTGTGTACATCAGCCTGGCCACCATCAGCCTAGCGATTCTCGCCGTGTTCATCCGGCTCATGCGCGGGCCTAGCCTGCCCGATCGCGTCATTGCCATCGACCTCGTCGCGTATCTGACGATGGGCTTTCTGGGCGCGTATTCCATCTTGATTCAAGAAGAAACCTACATCGACGTCGCGCTGGTCCTCGGCTTGCTTGCGTTTTTGGGCACGGTGGCGTTTGCGCGATACATCGAACGGATTCACGCGGAGGAAGAGACCACGGAGCTATGACTCAAATTGTTGCTGCCCTTTTGCTGCTAGGGGGGTCGGCTTTCATGTTGGTCGCTGCCATCGGCGCGCTTCGGCTGCCCGACTTCTACACGCGGATGCACGCTATCACGAAAGCAGGCACCCTGGGCATCGGACTTGTCCTCGTGGGCATCGCCGTCTTCTTTTGGGATCTGAGTGCCACCACGCGGGCCCTGGCCGTTATTGTCTTCGTGCTGTTCACCGCGCCGGTTTCCGCGCACATGATCGGTCGGGCCGGGTATCTCGACCAAGTGCTGATGTGGAAAGGCACGCTCATGGACCAGCTCGAAGGCCGCTTCGGGGCCATGCCGGACGAAGAGAGTCGCCCGCCGGGCGCGCGCCACGACGCCACGCCCGCTGATTGATGCCCGCCTGACCCGTTTCAAGGAACCACCCCTCCTCACGCTTTCCTTACGACCTTTATGCTCTGGGCCGTACTCAGCGTTTTTGTCCTTGCCGCCATCGCTCCCTTCGTGGCGCGGGCCACGCAGCGCGCGACCGGGTGGGTGCTCGGGCTGCTTCCACTGGGGCTCTTCATCTATTTCGCACGCCACGTTTCGGCCGTGGCCGAAGGGGGCGGAATCCGCGAAGCCTACGCGTGGGTGCCCAGCCTGAACGCCCCGCTGTCGTTTTACCTCGATGGACTCAGCCTCCTCTTTGCCCTACTCGTCACGGGCATCGGTACGCTGATCGTCGTGTACGCCGGCGGGTACATGCACGGGCACGACCATTACGGGCGCTTCTTCTCGCAGCTCCTGCTGTTCATGGGCGCCATGCTCGGCCTCGTGCTGGCCGACAACATCTTCGCGTTCTTCGTCTTCTTCGAGCTCACAAGCTTTGCCTCGTACCTGCTCATCGGCTTCTATCACACCGACGAGGACAACCGCCAAGCGGCGCGCAAGGCGCTGGTGGTGACGGGCGGCGGCGGCCTCGCCCTTCTGGCCGGGCTGCTCCTGCTGCAGCAGGTGACCGGCACGACCGAGTTCTCCGAGATGCTCGCCCTGGGCGACACGGTCCGCGCGCATCCGTATTACACGGGTATTTTTGTCCTTGTCGCGCTCGGCGCCTTCACAAAGTCGGCCCAGTTCCCGTTTCACTTTTGGCTGCCGGCGGCCATGGCCGGGCCGACGCCGGTGAGCGCGTATCTGCACTCGGCGACGATGGTGAAGGCCGGCGTCTTTCTGCTGGCCCGGCTCAGCCCGGTGCTGGGCGGCACCTCCCTGTGGCTATATACGCTGGTGGCCTTCGGCGCCTTCACGATGGTCGTGAGCGCCTGGCTGGGGCTCCGGTATACCGACCTGAAGCAGATTCTGGCGTACACCACCGTCATGGTGCTCGGCCTGCTCACCATGCTGCTCGGCGTGGGAACGGTCGAGGCGATCAAGGCGGCGATGGTGTTCACACTCGTGCACGCGCTCTACAAAGGCGCCCTGTTCATGATGGCGGGCAGCGTGGACCATGGCACGGGCACGCGCGACGTGATGGAACTCGGCGGCCTGCGCACGGACATGCCGTATACGATGGCGGGCGGGCTGCTCGCCGCGTTGTCGATGGCCGGGTTGCCGCCGCTCTTTGGGTTTATCGGGAAAGAGGTGACCTACGAGGCGGCGCTGCACGCCGGACCGCTCGGCCTCGTGGTGCTCGTTGTGTCTGTACTGGCGAACGCTGCGCTGCTCGCGGGGGCGCTCGTGGTGGGCATCAAGCCTTTCTTTGGCGCAAAGGGCGCCTTCACGCGCCATCCGCACGAGGCCCCTGCAAGCATGTGGCTCGGGCCGGGCATCCTGGCCGCTCTGGGACTCGTGTTTGCGCTGGTGCCCAGCCTCATCGACCACACCCTCCTGCAATCCGCCTCCGGCGCGGTGCTCCAGTCGTCCGTCGAGGTGCACCTTGCGTTGTGGCACGGCGTCAACGCCCCGCTCGTGGCGAGCCTCGTGACGTTCGCCATCGGGTTCGCCCTCTACTTCACGTGGGAGCGCCTGCAGCCGAGCGGCTTCATGGAAGGCCTCAACCAGCTGTTCGGACGCGGCCCGGCGGCGGTTTTTGAGCGGGGCCTGTTTGAGCTGTCCCGCCTGGGATACTGGACGACGCGCCGCGTGCAGGGGGGGACCTTCCGGCACTATCTGCTCACAATCTTTGCGACCTTCGTGGTCATCGTGGGGGCTGGGCTGCTCCTCCAGACCGACCTCCAGTGGCCGGGGGAGCTGTCCGGCATCCGATACTATGAAGCGGCCCTCGCAGGGCTCATCGTTCTGGCAGCGTTGATTGCGGTGCGCACCCACGACCGCTTCATTGCCATCCTGGCGCTCAGCATCGGCGGCTATTCCATCGCGCTGGTGTACCTGCTTTTCGGCGCGCCCGACCTTGCCATGACGCAGTTCACCATCGAGACGCTGTCGGTCATCCTGCTCGTGATCGTGCTGCTGAACCTGCCCGGCATTACGGGAGAGGCGCCGCTGGCAGCCCGGTTGCGCGATGCGCTCGTCGCCACCGGCGTCGGCGCGATCCTGACGACGATCATGCTCACCGTGCTCAGCAGTCCGCTCGACCGGTACGTCAGCGACTACCTGGCCGAGAAAAGCTACACCGAAGCGCAGGGGCACAACATCGTGAACGTGATCCTGGTCGACTTCCGTGCGCTCGATACGATGGGAGAGATCAGCGTGCTGGCGATGGCTGCGCTCGGCGTGTACGTCCTCATGCGTATGATGAGCCCGGGCCGCGACGAGGTGGACGGTCGGGCGCCAGAACCGGACGACCAGGTGCTCCGAGAAGTGGAAGAAGCGGCTTGATGCAGGAAGAAACAACGATGTGGAGAAGCGAACGCCGGAAGGAAGACAGTGAATGCCCGTCGACGCGATCCGCGCCCCCGGTCCCGAGCCTTGGATGATCGGCCGTACCCCCAGTTAGCACGTTGATCCCATGATTTACTCTCTGATACTTCAAGTGGCCACGCGGCTGTTGATCCCACTGCTGCTGGTCTTTTCGGTCTTCATGCTGCTGCGCGGGCACAGCCATCCCGGCGGCGGCTTTGTGGGCGGCCTGATTGCCGGCAGTGCCTTCGTGTTGTACGCGTTCTCGCGGGGAGTCGGAGCCGCGCGACGCGTCCTGCGCGCCGAGCCGCAGACCCTGCTGGGCGTGGGCCTCGCGTGCGCGCTCGGCAGCGGCATCCTAGCGCTGGTGCAGGGCGAGGCGTTCCTGACCGGCCTCTGGGCCGATCTGCACCTGCCGGGCGGGATTCACCTGCACCTCGGGTCTACCTTGCTGTTCGACATCGGCGTGTTCCTCGTCGTCATCGGCACGGTAATCCTCATGATGTTTTCGGTGGAGGAGCGCGGGCCGGCCGTCACGCCCTCCCACCGCGAACACGGAACGTAAGGACGGGGACACCTCCTGACCTGCACCCTCCAACGCCAAACGCACAACGCCAAACGCACAACGC
>CAYFRX010000161.1:0-7260 GCA_964345515.1 uncultured Rhodothermales bacterium | reverse complement strand
CGCGCAGGCCGATGCAGCCCATCATCCGACCGGTGAGGCCGTCCTCGCCGCGGTGCGAGAAGAACGTGTCGGTCTCAGACATCGTGCAGTGCGGCGACACGTCGATCTGCGCCTCGGGCACCCCCGCCACGTGCAGCTGCCGGACGATGGCAGCCTTCAGGTCGACGTGCGGCTTGTCGTTGTCGGGCGGGTGGTGCACGACGGCGTCTTCGAACTGAGCGGCCACCTCGGGGCCCACCTCGAAGCGATCCGCCGAGATACACGGGCTCACGTACGCGCGCAGCCGCTCCGGCGCCGCGTCGTGTGCCGCCATCTGCTCGACGGTTGCCGTCACGATGCTGCCCGCCGCGCCCCGCCAGCCGGCATGGCACGCCCCGATCACTGAGGTCCCAGGGTCGGCGAGGAGCACCGCCGCACAATCTGCCGCGCTGATGCAGAGCAGCACCTCGGGTACGGTCGTCACCAGCCCGTCGCAGTCTGGCACATGGCCCGGCCCGTCGACGGTGTGCACCGTGGTGCCATGGACCTGACCGGCGGTCGCAAGTCGACCTGGCGTCATCCCAAACGCCGCAGCCAGGCGCCGCCGGTTTTTGCGCACGGCATCGGGGGCGTCGTCGGTGTGCAGGCCGAGGTTGAACGAGGTGTAGGGCGCTGCGCTCGCGCCGCCGTGCCGCGTGGTGAAGCCCGCCACGATGCCATCGAGGGCGTTAAGCTGATCCGGCTGGAGCATCGAAGCAGGCACGGGGCCGAGCGGTTTCAGGAGAAGAGAGCATGAGTGATGGGAAATGTCGCATCCTGGTTACGAGGCGGCGTCATCGACCAGCGCGCCGCGCGCGTGGAGGGCCTCCCGCACGGCCTCGTCGGGCATGGGCCGGCCAGTCCATTGCTCGTAGGCAGCCGCGGCCTGGCCGATGAGCATGTCGAGCCCCCCGATGGAGGTGGCGCCCTGAGCACTCGCCTCCCGCAGCAGGCGCGTCGTCGTCGGGTTGTACACGAGGTCGTACACGAGGTGCGACGGCGCAAAGTCGTCGGCGTCGGGCCAGGGCGTGCGGTCCACGTCGGGATGCATGCCCACCGGCGTTGCGTTCACGACGAGCGTGCTGGCCCGGAGCGCGGGCCCCGCCTCGCCGATCGGCACCACCTTTAGCTCGGTGTCGGCGGCGTGCGCTATCATGTCGTGCACGAGCGGCTCGGCCTTCGGCGGGGTGCGCACCGCGAGGGTGAGGCGGGACGGGGTGTGCTCGGTGAGGAGCGCGTACGTGACGGCCCGGGCCGCGCCGCCTGCGCCAACGATGAGCGCCGCCGTGCCGCGCAGGCGATCCGCGTGCGGGGCGAGCGGTGCCAGGAAGCCGGCCACGTCCGTGTTGTCGCCGCGCAGCTGCGCGGGGCCCGTTGGCGGGTCGACGCGCACGATCGTGTTCACCGCACCCACGGCCTCGGCCCGCGGGGTCACGTCGTCGAGCAGCCGCTGCACGGCTTGTTTGTGCGGAATCGTCACGTTGGCACCCCAGAAGCGCATCGCCCGCAGCCCCTCAACGGCAGCCGGCAGATCGCCCGCCGCGACGCGTGTGGCTACGTACGCCGCGTTGATGGCGTGCACCTGGAAGGCTGTGTTGTGGATGAGCGGCGACAGCGAGTGCTCCACCGGATTCCCGAGGAGCGTGACGAGCCGCGTTTCGGCATCAATCGACATGGGACGCTGGGCTAGAAGCGATGTGCGAGGCCGAGACCCAGGAAGAAGGCGTCGCTGCCCTCGTCCACCTGGAACCCCGTATTGACATCGACCTGCGTGTTGGGGCCGGTGAGGTACGTCAGCCCGGCCTCCACGAAGTTGGCATTGGCGTTCTCCGCGTAGAAGCCCCCGTAGCCCACGTAGAAGCCGGTGCGCGCGTTCAGGCTCGTGCTCAGCGTCGGGATGAAGAGCCACTCCGTCTGCGCGTTGTCGGTGTAAAAGAAGCGGAGCCCGCCATTGACCGACAGCGTCAGCCCGGAGCCCAGCGCGCCATCAAATGCGAGCTTAAGCTCCTGCCGCGCGCGGTCATCGCGCGCGCCGAAGCGGCCCGTACCGGTGGGCAGGTCGGTGGTGGCCACGCCGCTGAGTTGTGCAAGCTCGGAGCGCCACAGCCGCACTTTCGCGCCCACGCTCGTGCCGCTGTAACCGTCGTTCGCATCGGTGAAGACATACGAGTTGATGCCGCCGCGCAGCTCGAGGAAGCCATTCACGCCATACCGCAGCAGTAGCTGGCCCAATTCGTGCCGGGTGAATCCATCGTTGTCATTCAGCGCGTAGCCCATCTCGGCCTGGACCGTTTGCGGGTTGACGACCGATGAGCCGTCGCCAAGACCCGGCCGGTCAGGCGCAAACTGGGCGCGGGTAGCCTCCGGCGCCAGGCCCACCAGCATGACGAGCAGCAGCGCAGCGCGGAGAAGAGAGACGCGCGGGAAGGAGGTCATGGTCAAATGGTTACTGGAGTAGGATTGTCAGTGCAGTCATTGTGAGGCACAAGGGCACCCGGCGCAGGACCGTGGTCGGCGGAAGAAGGCGGCCGGTGCAAGACGTGGCTGGCTCAGCTCATGGCCGGGGTCGAGCCGGGTCCTTGGCGTTGCAGCTCATAGAGCCGCTCGATGCCGGCCGGGTCGCCAATGATCGTGATCTGATCGCCCTCGTGCAGACGCGTACTGCCGCTGGGCACGAGGGTTTGGCCCTCGCGGCGCACCAGTGCCACGAGGTTGCCCGCCGGCAGGTTTAGGTTAGCCACCCGCCGATCGATGAAGCTCTCCGTTGGCGTATCCGACAGAATGTTCAGGGAGAGATAGCGTTCGTGGTGGAGCAGCACCTCCTTGAGCTCTTTCTCGTTGGTGGCAGACCGCCATTCGGCCAGGAACGGCTCCTCTTCGGTTCGGCTGGCAAGAATGGCCTGCGTGCGCAGATGCTGGCTCTGGTCCGACTTGGGGCTGAGCAGGAAGAGGAAGGCGTAAACGGGCTCCGCGGCGCGGTTCTCCTCCGGGTCAAACTCGATGCAGATGCCGGACTGGCACTGCACGAGTACGAGCTCCTCGCGGTCGAGACCAGAGGTCATGAAGTACGGCAGCGCCGCGCCGTGCGAGACGGACGTGCCGCTGTATTGGGAGCCTTCCAGGAAGCCGCGCGCGATAGTGTCGGTCGAGAGGTCGGTCGTCTCCGTAAACTGCTCGGCGACCTCGCGGACCACGTCTTCGTAGCGCTTTGGCTCGTTCAGCCGGACCACCGGTGCCCGCCCCACCAGCTTCTCGAAGCGGGAGTCCTCGCCCACGCCCTTCTCCTCCAGGATGGTGTGCAGTTCGCTGTCGAGCCCGTCGTAGCGAAACTTGCCGAGCCGGGCGAAGAGGTGGTAGATAGCGCCTTCACGGGCCACATATTGGCGGGCGTAGTAGAAGTACCACCCGATGCCGATCAGCACGATGCCGGCGGTAAACAGGATGGACAGGTTGCCCATCTCGGCGATGAGCAGAACTGAAAACACGATGCCGGCCACCTGCATCCAGGGGTACAGCGGCGAGCGGTAGCCCGGCGCGTACGACGGGATGCCGCTCTCGCGCATGATGATGACGGCCAGGTTCAGCAGCGCAAAGATGAGCAGCTGGAAGGCGCTGGCCAGCTTCGCCACGCCCTCTTCGCTGAGTCCAAAGATAATCAGAATCATCAGCCCCGCCGTCACCAGAATCGAAAGCGTGGGGGTGCCGAAGCGGCCGAGCTTCGAGAAGGGGGTTGGCACGAGGCGGTCACGCGCCATGGCGAGCGGGTAGCGCGAGGCCGAGAGGATGCCGGCGTTGCCCGTCGACGCGAACGCGGCGATGGCCGCCACTACGATCAGGATCAGGCCGAACGGTTCAGGCAGCCAGTCCATGAACATCTCGCCCGAGGTGGCCACCGGCGTGAGGTCGGAGCGCAGCGCGTCGGGCTCCAGCACGGCCACCATCACGAACACGCCCACCACGTAAACGAGCGTGGCCGTGCCCAGCGACAGGATCATGCCGAGCGGGATGTTGCGATCCGGGTCTCGCACCTCCTCGGCCACGCTAGCCACTTTGGTGAGCCCGGCATACGAGACGAACACAAGGCCGATGGTGGAAAGCAGGCCCCGACCGCCAAACGGGAGAAAAGGCGTGAACTGGAGCTCGAGCTCGCTGACGGATCGACCGGAGGTGTACACCAGCCCCTCGACAAGGTAGTACGCCATTACGGCGAGCAAGACCGTGACGAGTACCCGCTGCAGGCCGCTCGTCTCCTTTGCGCCGAAGATGTTGAGAGCGGCAAACGCCACGGTGAGGGCCGCCGCCAGCGGTTTGATGGGCAGGTCGAAGAAGATGGCGAGGTAGGCGCCCATGCCGATCAGCGCGAAGGCGCTCTTGAAGACGAGCGAGAGCCACGTGCCGAGCCCGCCGACGGTGCCGGCCAGCGGGCCGAGGCTCCGGTCGAGGAAGTAGTATGCCCCGCCCGCCTTCGGCATGGCCGTCGACAGCTCGGCCATGCTCAGCATGGCCGGCAAGATGAGGAGGCCCGCGACCAGATACGCTAGGATGACGGAGGGGCCGGTTTCAGCGGCGGCAATCCCGGGCAGCAGGAAGAAGCCGGAGCTAAACATCGCCCCCGTGCTGATCGCGTAGACGTCGAACAGCGTGAGGTTCTTGTCCAGCTTTTCGGATGTGGACGTTGCCATAGGAGCTCGTAGGGTAGGAGAAAACGGTATGGGAAAGGCTGAATGTGTGCGTCGTTTTTACACCAGCAGGGGGCGTCCCCAGAGCCGAGGTCCGCGTCCGTCCTCCAACCGCCGCGAAGAAACAGATCTGTCGCACGGGGCAGGAGCTTCAGCGGTCAGGCGGCCCAGTGGGCGCGTGCGTCGGTGAAATCACGCAGAACGAAAACCGATGGGAGACGCGTCGAGCCTCCTTCTATTTTCAGCGCACGCTATTGGTCCTGTGCCCTTTTTGATACAGCTCGTAGAGCCGCTCGATGCTCGCCGGATCGCCGATAACCGTGACGCGGTCGCCCTCTCGGAGCACCATGTCGCCTCGCGGGATGAGAATCTCTCCGTCCCGGCGCACGAGCGCGACGAGGCTCTGCGCGGGGAGGTTGATCTCCCGCACGCGCTGGTCGATGAAATCGCCCGTGGGCGTGCCGGACAGCAGGGCGAGCGACAGGTACCGCTCGTGATGCATGAGCGTCTCTTTCGTTTGCTGTTCGTCCGCCGCGGCGCGCCACTCGTCGAGGAAGCGGTCGTCGTCGGCGCGGTTGACCAGGCTGGCCATCGTGCGCAGGTGCTGGCTCTGGTCCTCACGTGGGCTGAGCAAGAAGAAGAAGGCGTAGACCGGCTCGGTGCGGCTGACCTCGTCGTCGTCCTCAAACTCGACGCAGATACCCGACTGGCAGTGCACCATGACAAGCTCTTCCTGATCGAGATCGGGCACCAGCGCGTACGGAAGCGCCGCGCCGTGGGTCGTGGAGATGCCGTTGTGCTGCGAGCTCTCGAGGAAGCGGCGCGCGATTTCTTCCGTGTTCATGGTGGCGCGCTCGGCAAACTGTTCGGCGACCTGTTTCACAATGTCCTCGTACGGCGTCGGATTGTCGAGGTGAATGACGGGCGCGCGGGCGACGAGCTTGTCGAAGTCCGACGCGTCGCCCAGATCCTTCTCTTCCAGAATGGACTGGAGTTCGACGTCGAGTTCATCGTCGCGGTACTTGCCCAGCCGGGCGAACAGGTGGTAGATGGCGCCTTCGCGGGAGACGTCCCCGCGCACGTAGTAGAAGTACCAGCCGATGCCCAGAAGCACAACGGTCAAGGTGAACAGAATCGACAGGTTGCCCATCTCGGCGATGAGGACGAGGCACACCACGAGACCGGTGATCTGCATCCACGGATAGAGCGGCGAGCGGTAGCCCGGCGCGTAGGTCTTGATGTGGCTTTCGCGCATGACGATGACCGCGAGGTTGGTCAGCGCAAAGATGAGCAACTTGAACGCGCTGGCCAGCTTGGCCACGCCCTCTTCCGAGAGCAGAAAGATGACGGCCAGCATAAGCCCTGAAGTCGCGACAATCGAAAATGTCGGCGTGCCGAAGCGGCCGAGTTTGGCAAAGCGCGGGGCCATGAGCCGGTCGCGGGCCATCGCCAGCGGAAAGCGCGAGGCCGAGAGGATGCCGGCGTTGCCCGTCGACGCGAACGCGGCGATGGCCGCCACTACGATCAGGATCAGGCCGAACGGTTCAGGCAGCCAGTCCATGAACATCTCGCCCGAGGTGGCCACCGGCGTGAGGTCGGAGCGCAGCGCGTCGGGCTCCAGCACGGCCACCATCACGAACACGCCCACCACGTAAACGAGCGTGGCCGTGCCCAGCGACAGGATCATGCCGAGCGGGATGTTGCGATCCGGGTCTCGCACCTCCTCGGCCACGCTAGCCACTTTGGTGAGCCCGGCATACGAGACGAACACAAGGCCGATGGTGGAAAGCAGGCCCCGACCGCCAAACGGGAGAAAAGGCGTGAACTGGAGCTCGAGCTCGCTGACGGATCGACCGGAGGTGTACACCAGCCCCTCGACAAGGTAGTACGCCATTACGGCGAGCAAGACCGTGACGAGTACCCGCTGCAGGCCGCTCGTCTCCTTTGCGCCGAAGATGTTGAGAGCGGCAAACGCCACGGTGAGGGCCGCCGCCAGCGGTTTGATGGGCAGGTCGAAGAAGATGGCGAGGTAGGCGCCCATGCCGATCAGCGCGAAGGCGCTCTTGAAGACGAGCGAGAGCCACGTGCCGAGCCCGCCGACGGTGCCGGCCAGCGGGCCGAGGCTCCGGTCGAGGAAGTAGTATGTGCCCCCCGCTTTGGGCATGGCTGTCGCCAGCTCGGCTTTGCTGAACATGGCCGGGAGCACGAGCACGCCAGCCAGAAAATAGGCCAGGACGGCGGCCGGCCCGCCTTCAGCCGTGGCAATCCCGGGCAGCAGGAAGAAGCCGGAGCTAAACATCGCCCCCGTGCTGATGACGTACACATCGAACAGCGTCAGGCTCTTTTCGAGTTTCTCTGAGGAAGCCATGCGGACGCGTGGAAAATTACGAAGATGAGCCGCCGCCGTGGGCTATGTTGGTAGACGAGAGGACAGGTGCAGTTTCCGTGCCAATACGACGATCCGGTAGGGTCCCGCTCGTTGGCGCACAGAGGCACGCGGTCGGCGCGGAGGCGAAGCCCCGAACGTGCGGCCCAGCGCGGGTGGGCTCCGGGGCTACGGGTG
>CAYFRX010000160.1:4922-7287 GCA_964345515.1 uncultured Rhodothermales bacterium | reverse complement strand
GAGACCTACTGCGACACCGACGGGATGGCCGAGAAAGCGCTCATCGTAAAGTCGGTCAGGATGCGGAGCATCCAGGGGGCGAGCAGGAGCAAGGCGAGCCCCAGCGCGAGCAGCTTGGGGATAAAGCTCAGCGTCATCTCCTGCATGGAGGTGACCGCCTGAAACATGCTCACGAAGAGGCCCACGATCAGCGCCGCCCCAAGCAGCGGGCCGACGACCATGATCGTGGTTTCGAGCGATTGCTGGACCCAGTACAGTGCAACGTCAGAATTCATAATGGACGAGAAGCAAGCAAAAAAGAACGCGAACGAATCACGCGCCCACGTAGCTACGCACCACCGATTCTACGATGAGGTACCAGCCGTCCGTGAGCACGAAAAGCAAGAGCTTGAGCGGTAGCGAAATCATGATGGGCGGGAGCATCATCATTCCCATGCTCATCAGCACGCTGGCCACGATGATGTCCACGATCAGAAAGGGCAGGAACAGCATGAAGCCGATCTGGAAGGCAATCCGCAGCTCGCTGATCACAAAGGCCGGCACGAGCACGTGAAGCGGCACGTCCTCGGCTGAGTCGAAGGCGGGGATGTTCGCCATGTCCATGAACAGCATGAGGTCCTTATCCCGCGTCTGGTTCAGCATGAACCGCTTCGTCGGGCGCAGCGCGTTGTCCAGTGCGGTCTGCTGCGTGATCTCGCCGGCCATGTAAGGCCGGAGCGCGTCGTCGTTGACCTGGTCGATGACTGGATACATGATGAACACGGTCAGAAACATCGACAGGCCGATGATGAGCTGCGACGGTGGCGACTGGCGGAGGCCCAGGGCCTGCCGCAGAATGCTGAACACGACGACGATGCGTGTAAAGCTCGTCATCATGAGAATGATGGCGGGCGCGACGGAGAGCACCGTCAGCAGCAGGAGGAGCTGGATCGGCAGCGCGAAGTCTTCGTCGCCCTGCACGAGGTCGATGCTGGGGAAGGGGCCGAGCGTCGTCGAGTCCGGTGCCGTTGGGGCCGTCGTGCCGGGGGCACTTTGCGTCCATGCCGGGTCGGGCAGTGCGCCCACGAGCACCACGAGCACTGCGCCCATCAGCAGCCGCCGCGCGATGCGGGACCGGCTCCACCGCCGAACGTGAGAGCAAAAGCTACGCATGCCGGCCGGAGTTCGTGTACTGGCGGAGGACATCGGCAAAGCCGGAGAGGGCCGTTCCGGACGCGTCGGACGGTGCGTTCGGGGCCGCGCCGTCGGCGGCCACGGGAGGAGCGGCTGCCGCCGCAAACGACGCCTCAGAGTAGGTTTGTAGTAGCGTGATATCGTTGGGCGAGACGCCGAGCAGTAGCACGTCGTCCTGGCAGCGGACGAGCGTCAACCGCTGGTCTTGGGCGACGGACAGGTGCCCGATGACGTGCATGGGCGCGGGCCCGCTGGGCGCGGCCGATGACTGCTTGCGCAGGTACAGCGCGAACCCAATGCCGCCAGCCAGGAGCAGGACGACCGCAACGCGGCCGGGGGTGATCAAGCGAAAGCCGGCATCAGATGCGGCAGACGGAGCGGCCACCGTCCCGGCCGCGTCCGAGCTGACCGGCGGAGGGGCGTCGGCAGGAAGCAGCCATACGATGAGCCACAGCAGGAACAGCGCACCGACCAGCGCGAGGGCGCCGTGCATCAGGCGCTGCTTTTTGCCGGTGGACGCGGTTGAGTCCGACAGGAACGATAACATGGGTCTGGGAAGGGGCAAGAATGCAATGAAAACGGCGCGCCGTCTCCGGAACTCCCCGCGCGCTGCATGTTTGCCCTTCCGCTAAAACGGTGCCAAGCCCAATGTTATCGACCGCGGGGCCCCGAACTTAAATGCCATACGACGGCCCTCGCCAAAAAAGAAACGACGCATCGCTTCATGCGACGCGCCGCTTCACTTCGGAGCGGATCGATTGCGGGGGTTGCCACCGGGGAGAGCCTACATGAGCGCCTCGCTGCGCTGCTTCTTCGGCGCCAGGCTCGTGATGCGGATTCCGAACTTCTCGTCGATCACAACGGCTTCGCCCTCGGCCACGAAGCGGCCGTTGGCGTAGAGGCTGAGGGGTTCGCCCACGAGCTTTTCCAGCTCGATGACGCTGCCGTTCGTCAGCTGGAGCACGTCGGAGAGCGGGAGGCGGCGCCGGCCCAATTCGACGGAGACCTCCAGTTCGACCTCGGAGAGCAATTCGAAGTTTTTCGTTTCGGCGCGCGGGCCATGAATTTTTTCCTCTCCCAGTTCGGAAAAATTCGCCGATGCGACGCTCACTCCCCCCTGTCCGGCCGGGGTCGGTTCGGGCATGTCATCATCGCCCAGCCCGGATGCATCGTCCGAGGTGGCCTCGGCGCC
>CAYFRX010000160.1:0-4822 GCA_964345515.1 uncultured Rhodothermales bacterium | reverse complement strand
CCGGCTCCTTGGCCGGGGCTTCGTCCGACGCGTCATCCGGCGTGTCGTCGCCCAGGAGCATCGCGTACCCGCCGTACGAGGCGCCGTCGTAGGTGAGCTCGAAGGGCATGCGCCATCCGGCGGCGTCGCGCATGGGCACGTCCGTGCCGGGGAGGAAGGACTCGATGGACAGGTCGGGCAGCTTGAGGTCGCGCGCCGAGAGTTGGTTGCGCAGCGTACCGTAGCCTTGCGACGCAATCTCGCGGAAGAGATCGTCCACGCCTTCGTCCTCGATCTCGATTTCCCGGCCCAGCATCGATTCTGAGATCAGGCTAACCCAGGACCGGTCGAGCGCGACGAAGAACACGCCCTCCGCGCCGACGACCAGGCCGGCGTCGAGTTCGTCTTGCAGGCCAGCGCCATGCGCTTCCGAGGGGGCGCCGAGTTCGAGCGAGGCGTCGTCGTCGAGCAGGGTGGCGAGAAAAGAGTTCAATGCCTCTTGGGCAACCGGCGCGTATTCTTGTACAAGCTCAGCAGTCATAGCGGTTACTGTTCCGTCTCGATCTGATCCTTAACATCGGTGATTTTAATGGCCCGGTACGATCCGGACTTGCCGGCTTTGCCTGCAAATTTTTCGCGTCCGTTCACGTACACGCGGATGGCGTCCTTGAGGCGGCGCTCTAGCGGGACGACGTCGCCCTCTTCCAACTGGAGGAGTTCAGGGAGTGGGACGCGCGCGCGGCCGAGCTCCGCGCGCAGCTCCACCTCGGTGGTTTTGAGCTTGTCTTCGTAGCGTTTGCGCACCTCGGGGGGCGAATCGGTGATGGCGCTGGAGAGCCACTGCTTCATGTCGGAGGTGGCCAGCATCTTCTCCAGCAGGATGTACGGGTAGCAGATGTTGATCGACGAGGTCTGCTCGTAGATCGACACCTTATAATTGGCCACGAAGGCGGGCTCGGCCGCCGGAATGATCTGGACGAACTCGGCGTTCGTCTCAAAGGCTTCGACCTCCAATTCGATCTCGATAGCCTGCTCCCAGGCGCTTTCGAGCTTGTCGAAGGTTTCTCCCATCACCTTCCACATGATCTTCTGCTCGATCTGCGAGATCTCCCGCTTCTCCTCGATGAACTCGCCGGGGCCGCCGAAGAGCTTCTCGATGGTGTAGATGGCGAGGCGCGGGTCAATCTCCAGCACGATCTTGTGGTCGAGGTCCACCACTTCGACCACGTAGATGGCCGACGGCGGTGCACTCGACATCACGAACTCGGAGTAGATGACTTGGTCCACCGACTCCAGGCTGATGTCGACAATCGTGCGGAGCTGGGCGGAGAGGTACACCGACAAGTCGCGGGCAAACGCCTCGTGCACGTAGGTGAGCACGCGCGCCTGGTCTTGCGAGAAGAGCCGCGGCCGCTTGAAGTTGTAGGGCTCGATGTATCCCAGGTTGGCCGTCTCTTCGGCCGGCTCGTCGGCCGGGGGGGCTTCGGCTTCGGCCTCAGGGGCCGCGCCCGGCGCGTCGAGCAGGGCATCGATCTCCTTTTGGCTGAGTGGTTTTGCCATGAGGGGGCGGGCAACTAATCATGCGAAGGGAACAGCCCCGAGCCGCGAAGCTCGTGCGAACGAAGAGCAAGTGGGCTGTCCGGTACCGGAAGCAAACATGATGCGAAACCTGATCCGGCCGGTCGCGGGGCGGGCCTTATCACACCGCGGGGCACTGACGTTCGAAGGCAGCGCCGCCTCGGGCATCCTCTACTGGAGGACGTACTGGGTGAAGTAAAGCCGCCGTACGGCCCCCTGCTGCAGGACCTGGTTGACCGACGTGCGAAGGGTGTCCTTCAGGAAGGAACGTTGGTCGATGTTCGAGAGCTCGGGGACGGTAAACTCGCCTAGGAGCTTGATGACCCGATCGCGGACGACGACCTCCTTATTTTCGAGTTCGGTCAGCACCTCTTGGGCGTCGCTCTCGAATCCTACATTGACCATCAGGTATCGGCTGCCCTGACTCTCGGCCGGGTTGACGATCATGTTTTCCACCTCGTAGAACGAGCCATAGTCGGTCGGCACCACCGCGCTTGACGGGGTGTTCGAGGCGCCCGTGGTGGCATCGCCATCCTCTGAAGAGGCCGCTGCTGCACCGCTGGCCCGCGAGCTTTGCATCGCGTCGAAGCGGTCGGCCAGCCAGTCGTAGTTGAAGTGCGCGACGAAGGATCCGCCGACCCCGGCCGTCAGGGCCACGAAGACCAGCACAATCATGAACCGGCCTCCATAGGCGGATTCTTGATTTGCGCCTTGGGCAGATTCTTGAGCGACGGATTCATCTTGTTTTGCCATGGTTCCCAACTAAATAATATTTCGACACGTCGGTTTTGTGCGCGACCTCCTGGCGTCGCGTTGGTTGCTACCGGGCGATGTTCGCCATAGCCCAAGGCCACGTAGCGCTGGGGTGCGAGAACGTCTTCGTTCTGCTGCAAAAAGCGTACGACGGAGGCTGCACGTGCTGCAGAAAGTTCCCAGTTGGTCGGATATCGGACCGTTCGAATGGGGCGGCTGTCCGTGTGGCCTTCCACCGCCACGGCCTCCACCTCGGTGTCGATCACGCCGGCGAGCAGGCGCAGGACGGTGCGGGCCGGTTCGATGAGGCGCGCTTCGCCCGTGTTGAACATCACCGAGTCGGTGATTACGGTGTGGACGCCGTCGGGGCGGAGGCTGACCTTCACCTTGTCCTGTAGGCCGTTCTCGCGGAGGTACTGCTGGAGCCGTTCGAACCGCTCGGCCCGCTTCCGATTGATGTAGGGGGTCTCCTGCGGGCTCGACGTGTTACTTATGATCGACTGCTGGGTGAGCACGCCGCGGCCGCCTTGGAAATACGTCAGGGCTTTCTCGAACTGATCAATTTTGACCTCCGACATCGACACGATCAGCACGAAGAATACCATCAACAGCGTCATCATGTCGCTGAAGGTGGTCATCCAAAAGGGGGCCTTAGGCTGTTCGTTGTCACTCATGGTTCACCGGGCGGGGAAGAGAGGAAACGGTCAGGCGGCGCGGGAAAGGGGCTCGTCAGCATCTTCATCGACCTCTACGTCGGCGTCGACGTCATCGCTCCGTGCGTTCTCCGCGCGAATAAAGACGCTGAGGCGCCGCTCGATCAGGCTCGGCCGCTCGCCCCGCACGATGGCGAGGATGCCGGCCCGCACCAAGTCGTGCGAGCGGACGACGTCGTCGAGTTGCGACTTGGCCTTCTGGGCGATGGGCAGCAGCACAAGGTTGGCGAGGAGTGCGCCGTAGAAGGTCGTGATGAGGGCCGTGGCCATCCCGGCACCGATCTGCGTGGGGTCTTCTAGATTCTGCAGCATTTGGATGAGACCGATGAGGGTGCCGACCATACCGAACGCCGGCGCAAACGTACCTGCCGTGTTGAAGAAGCTCGTGAGCAGTCGCTTCTGCTGGGTGAGGCCATCGCTTTTGCGGTCGAGCATCTCTTTGATCTCGTCTTCTTCCGAGCCGTCGATGGCGAGCTCCAACCCGAGCCGCGTGAGATCATCGTCGATGTCGTCCAGCTGTCGATCCAGAGCGAGGAGTCCGTCACGCCGGGCCGTGCGGGAGAGCGTCGTAAACTGGTCGACGAGCGTGCTGAGGCGGGGTGGATCGTACTTCAGGAACGCACTGAGCGCATCCGGCAGCTCGCTGACTTCGTCGAACGAGTAGCTGACGACGAGCGCACTGGCTGTGCCGCCGCCGACGAGGAGCATCGCCGGCAGGCTGAGAAACTGCTGCCAGCCGGTGCCGAGGAAGATGGCCCCAAACACCAGCGCGAAGCCGGTCAGCAAGCCGAGGATCGTGGACTTTTGCATGACACGTACGTGGATCCGTGATCGGAAGGGCAGCCCATGGGAAGCGGGATCGCGTCGCGCGTGGCTTCGAGGCGCACGGCGAAGAGCCGAGTGGGTGTGTGCTCAGGCGCGGTCGCGGGCGGGGCGTTCACGAAGAGGGGATAGGGCCTCGGCTAGACGCTCGGCCGGTGCCGAGCGGCAAACGCCGGGCACGGATTCCAACGACAGAGGGAGGAGCGGGAGTCGGGTAGATACGCATCGTACTGAAGGGGATCGTATGAATAGGTAAGAAAACGCCAGGGGCGCGGCTGAGCCGAGCACCACCCGGCCAAAGGGCCGGGGCGTCGAGAGCGATTCGAAGCAGTCTGAACCGCTGCGTGCTCAGGGCGGCCGCCTTGCGTGCGCCGTGCTCATGCGGCGCAGTGCGGCGCGCCTGTCTTCCCACACGGGGAAATCCATGGCACGTGGTGGCAGTTATCGGCGAGGGTACGGCGAGGTTAAGTGTCGAAGCCGCCTCTCGTTATCCCGATCTGGGGTGGGCGTTGCGCGCCGCCATCGCTGAGATCAGTCCACGCGCTCGCGACGGCGCTCGATCGCGATGTGGGGCGGGACTGAAAGAAGTTTCAGATCAAGCTCACATCCACCTCAGTTTCCCCCCTTAGTGTAGAGGGTGACGCAACCAACCGACCAGGATTCATCCTTCACTCCTTACATCTAAGCCCCGTGATCCTATGAAGACGCCGTTCGACATCAACGTCCTCCCGCCGGCCAGCCGCTTGCAGTACCGCATGCAGACCGCGCGGTACCGAGCAGATCGGCTCCGCAGCTGGCGCGCAAGCTTCAAACAGACCCGAAAGATGGGCCCGCTGAACGACGTGCTGCACCGCGAAGCCGTGGAGCAGGCGCATCGCCCGTGCGTGCTGATGAACGTGGTGGGCCTGCCGCTCTGGAAAAACTAGCACTCCAGCGGTTGTCCACAGCGCTGCCTATAACTTAACCTACGTCGTGGC
>CAYFRX010000159.1:0-7345 GCA_964345515.1 uncultured Rhodothermales bacterium | reverse complement strand
CTGAGCTACGGGCGCAAGCTCGGCGGTTGCAGGTTCAACAGTTGAGGGTTGAAGGGTGCAACGCGTGTAACCAATGGTACGCTAATTGTTCAACCTTCAACCTTCTAACGTTTCAACCAGAACCACAGTCGGGGCGGCCGGATTCGAACCGGCGACCTCCTGCTCCCAAAGCAGGTGCGCTAACCGGACTGCGCTACGCCCCGAAGTCGCGCGCTCGGAGTGCTGATGCATCGAGGCGCTGCGGAAACCGTCGAGGCCGCTACTTCGCCTTCTCGCGGGCCGCCTTCAGCTCGTCCTGCACGTCGTCTGCCGGCACGATCTTCTGGCGGAACTGGTAGTTTCCGTTTTCCTTCTTCTCGGCGAGGATGAGCTTCGCCATTTTGCGGGATGCTTTATCGTCAGCCATGGTTACTTCTTCTCGCGGTGAATGGTATGCTTACGCAACACCGGATTGTACTTCTTCAGCTCCAGCCGGCCCGACGTGTTGCGGCGGTTCTTCGTCGTGTGGTAGCGGGACGTGCCCGGGGCTTCGGTGCACTCTAGCGTGATCTTGATCCGATCGCCTTTGGCCATGGGATCCTCCGTGTAGTCAGTGAATGGTTACCGTGCGGTCAAACGTTGACGCCCTGCTTGCGCGCCTCCTTCAGCACCGCCTGAATGCCCTTCTTGTTGATCGTCTTCAGCGTCTTGGCCGACACCTTCAGGGTAATCCAGCGGTCCTCCTGCGGAATGTAAAACCGCTTCTTCTGCAGGTTCTGGTTGAACTTCCGCTTGACCTTGTTATTCGCCCGGGAGACCGTGTTGCCCGACTGTGGGCCTTTTCCGGTCAAATCGTCTCTACGCGCCATGGTACGTACCTCAGTTCCAATTCGAGAGAGGCGGGCGCATCGCCCGCGCGGCTCGTACCCACCCAGAGGGTGAGCCGTCGATCGTTTCGCATCGACAGTCTTTTGCTATCGCAGACCGGCAGCGATTGTTTCTGAAGAAGCCGTGGATAGAGCGTCAGCTGCGCTCGACGCCGTCGCCTTGGGCCCCGTTCGACTGCGACAGCGGCGCGGACACGTCCGGCGTGCGGAACGTGAACAGCGTGTCGCCGCGCAGGCCGAGGCGCAACGTCTCGACCGGGATGACTTCCTCTGGCGCGATGTTGCCTAAGTTCACGTTGGCGCCCTGATGCTTGATGAACCACACCTGCTGCATCTTGTTGGGCGCCTCAAAGATGATGTCCTTCGGGTTCACGCGCGCCACGATCTCATCAACGAGTCCGGAGCGGATCTCGCCGTTCGGGCGGAAAAGGCCCGCCGTCCCGCTCTCACGCGACTCGCAGATCACCTTCCAGCTGCCGGCCTCCAGTTCAGCCTGGATGAACTCGACCCACTTGTACGGCGGCATGATGTTATTCGCATCCTTCGAGCCGACCTCGCTGAGCACGCAAAAGTCCTGCGCGAACGTGCGGATGGCGTCCAGCTTCTCCTCCTGCGCCATCGACACCGAGCCGTCCGAGATCTCCAGGTACTCCACGTTCAGATCGTCGAGCAGGCGGCGGTACGTGTCGAGCTGATTGCGCAGGAAGAACACCTCGAAGAGCGTCCCGCCAAAGTACACCGGCATGTCGGCCGACTGGTAGACCTCCAGCTTGCGCCGCAGGTTGGGCGTGATGACGGCCGTCCCCCAACCAAGCTTCACGAGGTCGATGTACTTAGCGCCCACGGCGAGCACGTCCTCGGCCTGGCGGGCGGACAGGCCCTTGTCCAGCATGTGGGTGAGGCCGCGCTCGCGCGGTTTCTCGGGGCGGGCGGGAAGATCCGGGATGTCATATTCGTCGAGAATCATGAGGCGTGTCGTGGTTCGAGATCAAGTGCAGATCAAGTGCAAATCATGAAGCATGCTACCGGTCCATTTGGACGGCCTGCGCCGGCACGATGGCCGCCGCCCGCGCCGCCGGGTAGAGCGACGCCAACACACACAGCCCGAGGGCCGTGGCCGCGACGAGCGCGACATCGGCCCCGTGGATCGATACAGGATAGGCATCAATGAGGAAAGATTCGGCCTGCGCCATCGGAACAACCTCAAAGTATTTTTGAAGCAGCGCAAGGCCCAGGCCCAGGATGAGTCCGATTCCCGTCCCCAGTACGCCGATAAGCAGCCCTTCCGCCAGAAAAATGGTGCGGATGTTCTTGCGCGACACGCCCATGGCCTGCAGTACGCCCACGTCGCGCCGCTTCTGGATGACGACCATCGTGAGGGAGCCGACGATGTTGAACGCCGCCACGAGCACGATGAGCATCAGGATGGCGGAGGCGCCCCACTTCTCCAGCCGCATCACGTCGTAGAGCGACTTCTTGAGGTCGTACCACGTTTCCACAGAAAAGGACGCGGCGTCGAGGCGGGCCTGCAGGTGCGTTTTGACCTGGCGGGCGCGCTCCAGGGTGTCGAGGCGCAGCTCCACGCCCGTCACACGATCGGGCATGCGAAAGAGGCGCTGCGCTTCCGCGAGGCTCGTGAACACGTGGTTTTCGTCGAAGCCAGCCTGGAGTTCGTACAGCCCGCGCACCTCGAACCGACGGATGGGGGGCACCCCCAGGAGCTGCGTCACCGTGCGCTCCAGCGCCGGGGCCGAGAGGAGTCCCACGGTGCTGCCTGTGCGCACGTCGCTGTTCGGCAGCAGCCCGAGGCGCTCGGCGAGCCGCATACTCACCACAAGCCCCGGCGTGCCGTCGCGGACGGCCACGTCGAAGTTGCCTATCCCCATCTGCTGCACGATCTGATTGCCACGCAGCTTGGCAGGATTGACGCCCCGCACCAAAATCACCTGATTGGGGTCGGTCGAGCCATCGTGCACGAGGAGCGCTTTACCCTCCACGTACGCCGAGGCGCTTTCCACGTGGGGCACATCTAGTGCGATCTGGGTGAGCGAATCCACGTCGGCCACGCCGCGCTCGCCGGTGCTCGTGATCCGCACGTGCGGATCGATCGAGACCATCAGGTCGCGCACCAGGTCGTAAAATCCGTTCATGACCGACAGCACGACGATAAGCGCCGCCACGCCCAGGATGACACCGACCATCGAGATGCCGGTGATCACCGAGATCAGCGACACCTCTTTGTTGCTGGCCAGGTACCGCCGGGCGATTTGCAGTCGGTAATCCACAGTAGCGAATAACGATCGACGAAGGACGAGTTACGGACGATACGGCGGCCGATGCTGCATTCGAAGATCGCAGTTCGTCACTCGGCCCTTGCTACAGTTGCGGTTCGGGATCGGAAAACATCGCGGCCGGCACGGTGCTGGGCACATCGAGCGTGGGGAAGACGAGCGCCCCGTCACCGCCCACGGAGGGCTTCTGGGCTGCAAGCTGAACGGTACCGTTGGGCACGTCGAACGAGCGGTAGCCCGTCCAGTCGTACGCGCGGGCCGGGGCATCGTCGGGCATCCCCTGCAGGTGGAACGCCCAGCGGTCGAGCCGGCCGGTCTCTTTGTTCACGTACAGCCAGTACGCATCGCCGGGGGTGAGCCCCACGTCGCCGAAGGTGAGCTTGATGACGTCGTGCTGCGCGTCGGACGAGTCGGCCACGTACGAGCGGTTCACGCCCGGATCGAACACCTTCACCGGCGCGAGCAGCCAATACGAGTCGTTCACGAAGCGCTGATGCGCCTGCCGCATGCGAGTCGCGTGCGCAGACGAGTCGACGGCCGTGCCGTTCAGGTAGACCTCGCCGGCGGCCGGGGCCGACTCGGACGCGGCCGCGCCAAACGCGTTCACGTTGAAGAGCGCGACGTACTGCGAGTCCGGGCTGGGGCCCCATTCCAGCCGATAGTCGCCGGTTTGTCGGTTCCACAGGTGCCTGGCAAAGACTCGCGTCTCGCCGCCGCGCTCCGCGCCGAAGTCGAACCGGAGGTGAGGCATCGAGGCCCAGGCGGCCGGCCCGCCATGTGCGTCATAGAGCTGCATAGCGACGCTATCGGCCCGGGTCTCAAGGGCCGGCTGGGTCACGGACGAAGACTCCTGCTCGGCGCTGCATCCAGCGAGGACGAGGAGTACACCACACAGTGCAGCCGAGGGGATAATGCGAAGGTAATGAGGCATGGGGAATAGGGATTCAGTTCGGTGGACGCCCAGTAGGTGTGAATGCAGTGGCTACGGAATAGCCCAAGTTGCGTCGTATGGAAAGCGCCAGTCCCTGCGCGGAGCGGAATAGAGGTCCGAAGGGGGCACCTTTCGCTCGTAAAGGCAACCTGGCGGGATGCGTAACTTGAGTAAAAGTAAGAAACGCGGCGCCCAAAAGGACAAGCAGGTCCCATTGGTACCGACAAACCCTATACATTGAAGCGAAAGAGGATGACGTCGCCATCTTTCACCTCGTAGTCCTTTCCTTCGGCGCGCATCACGCCAGCGCGGCGAGCGGCCGCTTCCGAGCCGAGGCGCTCGTAGTCGGAGAAGTGGACGGTTTCCGCCTTGATGAAGCCACGCTGGAAGTCGCTGTGGATCTTTCCCGCGGCCTCCGGTGCGTGCGTGCCACGCTCAACGGTCCAGGCGCGCGCCTCTTTGGGCCCTGCCGTGAAGAACGTGATGAGGCCCAGCAGGTCGTACGCCGCGCGGATGAGCCGCTCCAGCCCGGACCGCTCCAGCCCCAACTCTTCCAGAAACACGTCCCGCTCGTCGGGCTCCAATTCGGCGATTTGCGCTTCTACCTCGGCGGAAATCACGACGACCCGCGCCTCCTCGTCCGCGGCAAGGGTGCGCACGGCATCGACGTGCTCGTTGCCCTCAGGCAGGTCATCTTCGCCGACGTTGGCCGCGTACAGCACAGGCTTCGACGTCAGCAGGAAGAGTTCGCGGAGCCACTCGTCTTCGCCGGGGCGTGCCTCGAACGTGTGGGCCCACTCGCCGGCGCTCAGGTGGTCGCGCAGCCGCTCGTAGAAGGCGAGGCGCTCCGCCGCCTCCTTCTCGCCCGACTTCGCCGGCTTGCGCACCCGCTCGATCCGCTTCTCGATCGTCTCTAGATCCTTCAGCAAGAGCTCCGTGTTGATCACCTCGATGTCGCGCGCCGGATCGACCGAGCCGGAGACGTGCACGACGTCCTCGTCGTCGAAGCAGCGGACGACGTGGATGATGGCGTCGACCTCGCGGATGTTTGCCAGAAACTGATTGCCGAGCCCCTCGCCCTCGGAGGCGCCCTCGACGAGGCCGGCGATGTCCACGAACTCGATCGTGGCAGGTGTCATCTCAGCCGCCTCGGCCAACTCCGCGAGGCGCGGCAGCCGATCGTCGGGGACCGGAACGGTGCCTACGTTGGGATCAATGGTGCAAAACGGATAATTCTCGGATTCTGCTCCCGCGTTGCTGAGAGCATTAAACAAGGTCGACTTGCCCACATTGGGCAGACCAACCAATCCACAACGAAGCGCCATATTCTCTTTTGACGTGTGAGCATTTCAACAGATGAGCGTGTGAACGTTCGCGCCTCGAAACGTCCAACCGTCCGTGCCCCCTACCCATCCGCGTATGGCACGGAGACGAACTTGCGCTCGGGCAGATGCACGGCCGTCAGTTGCCCCAGTCCCGGATGCATGTGATACACACACCCTGTGTCGATGGCAATCAGCCGGTCGCGGTTGACGGGTTCCGGCCGTGGCGTGTGCCCGCACACTACGGTTTTCTCCCAGTCCAGCCCGTTGGCTTCCATGTGACTTCGCTCCCACAGAAAGGTGTCCTCTCCAAACCGCTCTTTGTTTTGCTTCACGGAGAGGTGTGGTTTGAGGCCGGCGTGAACGAAGAAGAAATCGCCCGTCTCGTGAAATAGCGTCGTGTCGCGGACGAAGGCGGCATGCTCATCGGGGATCTGTGCGCCCGTGTGGTTTCCACCGTAGCTTCGCAGCGTGGACAGGCCGCCGTTCTGGTTCCAGAGGTTCAGGGCCCCGTTCCTCAGGTAGTCGATCATAAACTTCTCGTGGTTGCCCCGCAGAAACACGCAGTCGTGCGTCTGCTTCAGCTCCAGCATCCGATCGATGACGCCGCGCGACTGGGGACCGCGATCCACGTAATCGCCCACGAACACAACCCGATCGTCTGGTGAGGGATCGAGCTGTTCCCAGAGACAGTCGAAGGTCTCCAGGCAGCCATGAATGTCGCCAATTGCGATAAGGCCCATGGATGGCTACGAGCGGATGGTGAATGGAACGCAGCTCACTGAGAGTTGGCGCGCTCACGGATCGACTCCATTCCGATCAGTCCGCGGCCTTCCTTCTTGAGACGACCCTCCTGTTGCAGTTGCATGAGGACGGAGTCGAGGATCCCATTGATGAAGTTGCTACTCTTCTCCGTGCTGTATCGCTTCGCGATCTCGATGGCCTCGTCGATGGACACCTTCGGCGGGACCTCCTCAAAGGTGAGCAGCTCGCAGGTGGCCATGCGGAGGAGCGAGCGATCCACCGCCGCGATGCGGTCGAGATCCCAGTTTTCGGCGTGCGCGCTGATGATGCGGTCGGCTTCCTGCTGATGCTCGACGGTGCGCTCGAAGAGCTTGGTGGCAAATTCGAGGTTGGATGCATCCCCCTCCAGCTCCGGCTCGATGAGCGTGTAAACGAAGTGCTCCGGCTTGCCCCTGGCCAGCTCACGGGCATACAGTGCTTTCATGACCTGCTCTCGGGCCTGGCGACGATTGCTCATGAAGGGTCTGACACGTCAAAGGACATTCGTTGCTACGAAGGGTCCACCCTTAAATACGAAAAAACGACCGTCCAGCGGTCACGGCAGCGCAGGCAGAACCACATGCTCCTATTTCCAAGCTCAGATCAGGTTCGGGGCCGCGGGCGGTTTCATGCGTTGTTTGCACGGAGGACGGCCACCGCAGTCCGGGCGCCCTTCGTTACGGAATGGGATGCGGCGTGTCTATCGTCCCCATATCGCCTCGGCCCGCTGACGACGATGCTCCGCCACGCGCCTATCCGCTGGAATGCGTACCCCGCCCTGCTTTTAGCTGGGGCGTTGGCTGCCGGCATCTGGGGAAGCGCGTCGCTTCCCTGGATTTCGACGGGCTCCTGGCTAGGGCTCGGACTAGCCGCACTCGGCGGTGCGGCGGCAGGATACGCATGGCCCCGCCGTCGGCTCGTCACCCTGCGGCCACTCGCGACCACGCTTGCCCTCGGCCTCGCAGTGGCCGCGCTTGGCGGTGCGCGCACCGCGTCGTTTCAGCCCTCCGATCCGGGGCACATCGGCAACCTCCTCGCGCCCCATACCGATGTCGACGGGGCCATCCTGGACGTTCGGGTGTCGGGCCCCGTCGAGAAGACGCCACACGGGGCGCGTTTTACCGCCCGCATCGACACGCTGGTGTTCGGGGG
>CAYFRX010000158.1:0-7425 GCA_964345515.1 uncultured Rhodothermales bacterium | reverse complement strand
GCAGGGAACCCAGAACAGCCGCTTCAGCATCTGGAAACGGGCTCAGCGCGTTACACCGCATAGCCTTCCTCGCGGTACTTCTTCAGCTTGTTACGGATGGTGCGCGCGCTGACACCTAATCGCTCGGCCGCCTGCTGCTGACTCTCGGTCTCGCGCAGCGCTTCGAGGATCATCCGCCGCTCCATCTCTTCGATCGTCAGCTCGGCGCCGTTGAGATCCACGTGCGCCGCCGTGGCGTGTCCGTTGGGACGCGTGTCCGAAATGAACTCGTTGAACACGTCGTTCAGCTTGATCACGGGGCGGTCCGTCGCGAGGGCGACGCCGCGATGCACCATGTTTTCCAGCTGGCGCACGTTGCCGGGCCAGTCATACTCCTGAAAGCGCTCCAGCAGCGCATCGTCGACTGTCTTCTCTGGCATATTATACATTTCGCAGTACTTGCGCACGAAGTGCTCAGCCAGGAGCGGCACGTCCGAGAGGCGCTCGCGCAGGGGCGGCACGTGCATCGGAAACACCGCCAATCGGTGATAGAGGTCTTCCCGGAAGCTGCCTTCATTGACCGCTTCGCGGAGGTCGCGATTGCTCGTCGCGATGACGCGAACGTCCACCTGCTTCTTGCTAGAGTCCCCCACCTTCTGGAACTCTTGCTCCTGCAGCACGCGCAGCAGCTTGGCCTGAATAGGCAGATCGATCTCGGTCACCTCGTCGAGGAGCAGCGTGCCGCCGTCGGCCCGTTCAAACGCGCCCTCCCGGTCTTCAATGGCGCCCGTGAACGCGCCTTTCCGGTGGCCGAAGAGATGGCTCTCGACGAGCTCGCGCGGGAGGTTGGCGCAGTTCAGCGTGACGTACGCTTGCTTCGACCGGTCACTCAGCTCGTGCACCACCCGGGAGAGAATTTCTTTGCCCGTTCCGCTCTCACCGTGAATAAAAACCGGCGCCTTGCTTTGCGCGACGGGCGGCACGAGGCGTTTGAGATTCTTGATGCTGGGATGCTCGCCTACGTACTTCGAGAGCGGTTCGTTGCTCGAACGGGTCGATGCGGACGTTTTCTCGGCCGGCGGCTTGGCGGGCGGCTCGGCGTCAGCGGCGAGGTGCTTCTTGACGCGGTCCACAAACTCGTCGGTAGAGAACGGCTTCGGCATGTAATCGACGGCGCCACGCTTCATCACCTCGACGGCGTGCTGCACGTTGGCCTGGCCGGTCACCATGATCACCTTCATCTGCGGATGCTGCTCACGCACGTGGCTGAGCAACTCCAGCCCGTCCGTGCCCGAGAGCGAGGCCTCCGTGATAAGCAAGTCGAAGTCGTCGTCATCGAGCGCCGCCACCGCGCGGTCGGCATTGGATAGACTCGTCACGTGGATGCCGTGCCGGGAGAGCAGCCGGTCGAGCACATCATGCAGCATCTTGTTGTCGTCCACAAAGAGGACGCGGGCCCCTTCGAATTCTTTTTGGTCGGGCATGCTGGTTGGCGAAACACTTCGAGGTGAGCGAAAATCACGGGTGGGCCAGTCCGCTGGGACTACACGAGCGTCCGGCTCTGAGACAAAAAGGCGTGCTGGAACGGCGTCGATCAGACAGGGATTACGCCGCAATGACAGGGGGGATTGCTGCCGCTAACATACGGTACGATCTGGAAGAATGAAAATGAAAGCATCGCGTTGGGCCTAGGCATCGGGGAGGGTGGAGCGATTAGCATCGGGGGAGCACGAGCGCCTCCGGGATGTCGTCGCGGGGGTGCGGCATGGCCAGCACAAAGTGCGTTCCGGCCGCCTCGGTTGACCGCTCCAGTTCGACCGTGCCCCCATGGGCTTGGGCGATCCGGCGGGCAAGCGGCAGGCCCATTCCCAGATGCGCGTCCTTCGTGCTAAAGAACGGCGTGAATACGACGTCGCGCGGCTGGCGAAGCGTCATCGCCCCTTCGTTCCACACGGCAAACCGCGCCTCCCGGGCCTCGCGCACGGTGGCGACCGTCATGCGCACCTCGTGCGCGGTCGCGTCTAGGGCGTTCTGCAACAGCGCCTGCAGCGCCTGGCGCAGCAGCACCGGATCGGCGAGCAGCGGCTCATCCTCAGCCGTCTCACCGAGACCTTCCACCGCGACGCGCTGCCACGGCGCTACGCCGATGGTATGGCGCACCCCGTCGATGATGTGGTGCAGCGAGACCTCCTGGAAGACCGGCTGCACGGGCGCGCTGAAGCACCGCAGGTGACGAACGACCTGCTCGATCTGGGCCGTGCCTTCGAAAATGCGCTGTGACAACTCGCGCTGCTCCGGCGTGGCCAGCTGTGCTCCAAGCAGGTCCGTGTACCCTTCGATGCTGCTGACCAGCCCTCGAAGCTGATGCGACAACCGATCGGTCAAGGCCCGCAGCGCGCGCTCGCTGACGTCCTCGCTGACGTCGCGGGCTGCCGGCGCCTCGTCTCCAGGCCCTGAGGCTGGAGCCATCGGGCGCTCGGAAGCATCCTGCAAGGGAGCGTTGGACCGCGAATCCATACGTGCTGCGGAATGATGAGAAGATGACCCGATCGTTTTTCCGGGTCGTTGAATGGGCGATAGATGAATGGGCGATAGATGCTTCGATCAAAAAATATACCTAACCGGAAAAAATAGCCTGACGCCGCCCAGCGGCCCTCGACACGGGATGTGGCGGATTGGGGCAAGATTTTCCGTCTATCCGCCGTGCAGTTCTTTCCGATCGCCCCCTCCCTGGGCCTCCCCCATTCAGGCCGCCCTAAGGGGGTTTGGGCATCGACATCGAGGGCAAAGACCCGGACGGCGGATGGATGGCTGGACTCCTCACGCCCGCGCGCCCTGACGGGCACCCGTGCACATTTTTCCGATGGCATAGTGGTTGTGGCACGTTGCCCACAACGACGCACTGGCCCATTCAATCCGTCGCTCCTCTATGCTTACCAAGAATCTGTCGCTGCTTCGCACGTCCATGAAGGCGTACGTGCAGCGCTCGCAGGCTACAGCCAGCAACCTGGCCAACATCGACACGCCTGGGTATCAACGCATCTCCGTATCGTTTGAGGACCAGCTGCGCGAGGCGCGCCATCAGGTCCCGAGCCTGCGCGACCCAGAAGATGTGGAGCCGCGCATGGAAGTCGAGGAGGGACCGCCCATCCTCGAAGATGAAATGATGATCATGGCCGACGTGCAAATGCGCACACAGTTCGCGACGCGCGCGCTCCGCGAGCACTTCGAACTCATGCGCACCGGCATCAAAGGCCGTACAGAATAACTCATCGGCCGACAGACCCACTGTCTTAAACGCAACACGAAATAAATAATCGTATGCTGCTTGGCGATCGCTTCTCCTCCATCTTTCGGATTGCGGCCCGCGGGCTCGAAGCGCAGCGGATTGCGCTCGGGACCCACACCGAAAACATCGCAAACGCGAAGACGAGCCGCACCGAAGACGGCACGCCGTACCAGATCAAGCGGGCTGTCCATGAGGTGACGCAGGAGGATTATAAACGCTTCAGTGAGGTGCTCAACCGGTCGACGCTCGACCTGCAGGGCGGCTCCGGCGGCTCGTCGATTAGCGAGCCCTCGCTGCGGCGGCGCCTGCCTGAGATGGATCTCGGCCCCAGCACAGAGGTCGCTGAACAGCTCGACGAGCGGCTCGAATACGATCCCAACCACCCCGACGCCGACGCGGACGGTTACGTTCGGTACCCGGACATCAACGTCGTGGAAGAGATGTCGCGCATGATGTCGGCCAACCGGATCTACGAAGCCAACCTATCGATGGTCTCGGCCGCGAAGCAGATGGCCAAACAGACGCTCCAGATTTAATCGCGTACCATCACCTGTTTTGGTGACACCCATGAGCAAGAAAATCAACGGCTACAGCCCCCTCGGATACAGCCCGTATAGCACGCGAGCGCCTAACCTGGACCGCGCCTCGATCCAATCGGCGAACGTGGAAAAGGCGGCGAAGGCGCGCCCGTCCGGAGACGTGCGCGATCGCAACTCGTCCATGCCGAGTCAGTCCGGCGACCTGTCTTCAGCGGAGCGGCGCATGATTCGTCGTGCCTTCCCCGAAGACCCCGACCTGTCCCTCCGGCTGTACGGCCCCAACCGAGACGCCCAAACCATTAACCCGAGCGCGGTCGGCAATCAGCTCGACGTGCAAGGGTAACGCCCCGTCCTCTTTTCATCGACTTCTCCGCCTATCGCCATGGCCCTCTCCATGAATGTTGCTCAGCTCCAGCGCCTGCAGGGCGCGTTCCCGACCGACGACGTGCTGCGGCTTCCCCAGCCGCGCCAGCCCGAGCAGTCGGACGGCTCCACCTTTGTCGACACGCTGAAGGAAGCCGTCAACACCGTCGACGGCACCCAGAAAGCCGCTGAAGGCCAGATCGAGGCGTTCATTGCCGGCGAGCAGGAAAACCTGCACGAAGTCATGATCTCGATGAACCAGGCCAAGGCGCACTTCCAGCTCATGACGGAGACCCGCAACAAGATGCTGGAGACCTATCAGGAACTGATGCGCATGCCGGTGTAATCTTTCACTTCGTGGATGTGTGGACGTGTGGAGGCATGGAAGCAGAGAACGCCCCCTGTCCATCCCTTCATCCATCTTAGCGATGCCACATCGCTACTCATCTCTCACTGCTCATTTTCTCCCCTAGATGCAGGACTTTTTCCAGAACATCCGTCAGTTTCTGGGCCGGCTCTCCCGAGGACAGCAGATCGCACTTGGTCTCGTTCTCATCGGTGGCATCGCCATCATCTTGAGCATCGCCGTGTGGTCGAACCAAACCGACTACGCGCTCCTCTTCGGCGACCTCTCCCCCTCCGACGCCAACCAGGTCGTCGAGTCGCTGCGCGAGGAAGGCACCGCGTACGAGCTGCGCCAAAACGGCACCGCCATCTACGTTCCGCGCGAGAACGTCTACGAGCTGCGGATGCGCTACGCATCCGAAGGCCTCGTCTCTGATGGCCAGGTCGGGTATGAGCTGTTCGATCAGGGCAACATGGGGATGACGGACTTCATGCAGAAGATGAACCGCAAGCGCGCGCTGGAAGGCGAGCTGGCCCGCACCATCTCGAACATGGAGCAGGTGGAGATGGCACGGGTCCACCTGGTGCTGCCCGAACGCAATCCGTTTCGCGACAACCAGGTCGAAGCGAGCGCGTCGGTCGTGATTCAGCACGCGGGCAGCGTGAAGCTCAAGACGCCCCAGGTGGACGGCATTACGGCCCTGGTGGCCGGCGCCGTCGAGGGCATGGAACCGGCTGCCGTGACCGTGTTGGACAGCCAGGGCAACATGCTGTCGGACCCCAACGCGGGCGACCCGAACGCCCAACTCACCTCCACCCAGCTTGAAATTCAGCAAGAGGTCGAGCAGCACCTCATGGAGAGCGGCCAGTCGATGCTCGATCAGGTGCTGGGCCCGGGCCACTCGATCGTCCGCGTGTCGGCCGCGCTCGACTTCAGCCGCACCGTCTCGGAGCGCAACCTCATCGACCCGGAGAGCCAGACGGTCATCAGCGAGGAGCAGCTCAACGAGGAGAGCCCGGAGGACAACGCGAATTCCAGGGTCCGCAACTACGAGGTCAGCCGGACGCAGGAGCGCACCGAGAGCAGCACCGGCGACGTCCAGGAGCTCACGGTGTCGGTTATCCTCAACCAGAAGCCCCCACCCGGAGCCGGAGAGGGCGAGGGCGAGGAGGCGGCCGAGCCCGTCCCCTACACCAACGAAGAGCTGCAAGAGATCGAGGAGATCGTCAAAAACGCGGTCGGCTTCAATGAGGAGCGGGGCGACCGGTTCGCCATCCATCAGACGCGCTTCAACCCCGATGCCAACGACATGATGGTGCAGCAGCTGCAGGAAGAGCAGCAAATGCAAATGATCGAGCGGTATCTCCGCTACGGGCTCATCGTGCTGGCCCTGCTGCTCGGCGTGTGGCTCATCCGCTCGATTGCCAAACGAGGCAGCGAGTTGGATGAAGACGGCCTGATGATTACGGACGGCGACGCCGACGACCAAGAGTCCCTCGAAGCGAAACGCCGCCGGGAGGAGGACGAGGACGTCGAGGACCTGGTTCTCACCGATGATGACGTATACACCAGCAAGCTGTCCGCCGAAGCCCAGCAGGCGCTCAAGCGCAAGCACCGGCTCTACAAAGAAGTCCAGAATCAGGTGATCGACCACCCCGACGAGGCCGCCGAGCTCATTCGCACGTGGCTCATCGAAGACGCCATCGAGGTCGAGCGCGAGCGCGCTGAGAAGCAGAAAGCCCGCGCTTAACCTCTCCTCTCCCCTCCCCCCCTCCAACCGACGCGCACCTCGCCATGGAAACGAACCAGCAGCTTGCCAACATGATGCAGGGCGCCGCCGAGGCGCTTCCCGCCGAAGCCGCCGAGCTACAGGATCCCTCGTTGGATGCCGTGCGCGAGGAAGACGCCGACACCCTGAGCGGCGCGCAAAAATCGGCCGTGCTGCTCATCGCCCTCGGCGTAGATGCCGCCGGGGAGGTGCTCCGCCGACTCGACGATCACGAAGTCGAGCAGATCTCCATCGAGATCGCGCGGCTGCGCAACGTATCGAGCGAAGTCGTGGAATCGGTGCTCGTGGAGTACCACGACATGGCCATCGCACAAGATTACATCGCACAGGGCGGCATGAACTACGCCCGCGAAGCACTCGTCGAAGCGCTGGGCGCCGACCGCGCCGAGGAAGTGCTCATGCGCGTCGAAGCCTCTATGGAGGTCTCGGCCTTTCACCTGCTGCAAACGGTGGAGACGGAACAGCTCTCTGGCTATCTCCGGAAGGAGCACCCGCAGACGGCGGCCCTTATCCTCTCCCATCTCAACTCGGTCAAGGCCGGCGACATCATCAATCGGTTCGATAACGACCTGCAGACGGAAATCCTGTACCGGCTGGCCACGATGAACAAGACGTCCCCCGAGCTGCTCGACGACATCGAATCGGTGATCCGCCAGCAGCTCGGCTCGGTCTTCGGCGCGGAGCTCAGCTCCTCCGGCGGTGCCGAGAAGGTGGCTGACATTTTGAACGGCGTCAACCGCAACACGGAGAAGCAGATCCTGGGCACCATCGAGGAGCGCGACCCGGAGCTCGCCGAGTCCATCAAGCGCCTCATGTTCGTGTTCGAGGACCTGGCCAACGTGCACGACCGCGACCTGCAGCGCCTCCTTACCGAGACCGACCAACGCGACCTTGTGATGGCGCTGAAGGCCTCGCCGGACGAGTTGAAGGACAAGATCCTCGACAACGTCAGCCAGCGCGTGGCCGACGGCATCCGCGAGGACCTGGAGCTAATGGGCCCGGTCCGCGTGGGCGACGTCGAAGACGCGCAGCGCGCCATCATCGAAACGGCCCAGCGCCTCGAAGACGAAGACGAGATTGTGCTCGCCCGCAGTGCGGAAGATATGATCGAGTAGAACGC
>CAYFRX010000157.1:0-7492 GCA_964345515.1 uncultured Rhodothermales bacterium | reverse complement strand
ATGAAACGAAGAGGGATTCCTCCCGATGCCTCGTCTCTTCGCCTCCTCGCCTCCTAAAACATGCCCGATAAAGACGACAAGGTCTTTGATCCCACGCCGGCGCGCATCGAGAAGGCGCGCGAGGACGGGAACGTCTTTCGGTCGACGGAGGCCATCTCCGTGGGGCTGTTGGTGACGGCCGCCGTGCTCCTCTTTATGGGCATGCCCGTCATGTTCAACGCGCTGCGCAGCCTAATGGCGGATCTCTACCAGAACGCGACGCAGACGCAGGTCACGATCGGCTCCGTCGTACCGATTCTGATGATGGCGGGCTACCGCATCGGCATCGTGCTGCTGCCCTTTCTCGCCGTTCTGACGCTCATGAGCATCGCGCTCAGCGTGGCCCAAACCGGGTGGAACGTGACGTTTAAGCCGCTGCAGCCGAAGTGGGAGAAAATCAGCCCGCTCAAAGGCCTCAAGCGCATTTTCTCCAGCAAAGGGCTCTTTGAGCTGTTCAAGGCGCTCGCCAAGATCATCGTGGCCGGCCCGATGGCGTACCTCGTCGTCCAACGGCACCTCGACGAGATTCTCATCCTGCACACGCTCCCTCTTCCCACGATCCTCGACGCCGCCACGAGTTGGATCGTGTCGCTGCTCGCCCACATGCTCGTCGCCCTCACGGCCCTGTCGGTGGCCGACTTCGCGTTCGAGAAGTGGAAGTACAAGGAGGACCTAAAGATGAGCAAGAAGGAACTAGAGGAAGAAAAGAAGCGCCAGGAGGGCGATCCGCACGTCAAGAGCCGCCGTCGCGAGCAGGCCATGGAGATGGCGCGCCGCCCGCGGATGGATCACGCCGTGCTCAACTCCGACGTAGTGATCACCAACCCGACGCACTACGCCGTCGCGCTCAGCTACGATCCCGGCGAAGCGCCGGCCCCGCGGGTCATGCTGAAGGGCATGCGCAAACGCGCGCTCCGCATCCGTGAACTCGCAGCCCAGTTCGACGTCCCGATCGTCGAGGAGCCGCCCCTGGCACGTGCCTTGTATGCCAATGTAGACGAGCGCGAGCAGATTCCGCAGGAGCTCTATCAGGCGGTGGCCACCATCCTCGCCGAAATTTATCGGCAGCGCGGCTCGCAGCTTTAGTTCACCCCCTCATCTGAAAGTCCCCCGGTTTGTCTACCCTTGCTTCCACGCGCGAGCTTCCGTCGACGGCCCTGAAGCCCTTCAACCTGGCGAACAGCGAGTTCGTCGTCGCCGGCAGCGTGATCCTGATCCTGTTCGTCATGGTCGTGCCGCTGCCGACGTTCATGCTCGACCTGCTGCTGGCGACGAACATTGCGCTGAGCTTGGGCGTGCTGCTGACCGCCTTCTACGCGAGCCGGCCCCTCGACTTCGCCATCTTTCCGGGCCTGCTGCTCGTTACCACGCTCTTCCGGCTCTCGCTCAACGTGGCGTCCACGCGGCTCATCCTAAGCGAGGCCGACGCCGGCGAGCTGATCTCGGCGTTCGGCAACATCGTGGTGAGCGGCAACTACGTCGTCGGGACGATCATCTTTCTCGTCCTGGTCGTGATCAACTTCGTGGTGATCACGAAGGGCTCGACACGGATTGCCGAGGTCGGCGCACGCTTCACGCTGGACGCGCTGCCCGGCAAGCAGATGGCCATCGACGCCGACCTGAACGCCGGCCTCATCGACGAGCGCGAAGCGAAGAAGCGCCGCGAAGAGATCACCCAGGAGGCCGACTTCTACGGCGCCATGGACGGCGCGAGCAAGTTCGTCCGTGGCGACGCGATCGCGGCTTTGGTCATCACCGCCATCAACATCGTCGGCGGGCTGGTGATTGGCGTGGCACAGCGCGACATGACGTTCGCCGACTCGGCAAGCACGTACACCATCCTCTCGATCGGCGACGGACTCGTGTCCCAGATCCCGGCACTGCTCATCTCCACGGCAGCGGGCATCATCGTATCGCGCGCTAGTGGCGACACCATGCTCGCGCTGGAGGTGCGCAATCAGCTCTTCGAACGGCCCTACCCGCTGCTCATCACGGGCTCTTTTCTCGCCGTGCTTGGCCTCGTGCCGGGCCTCCCCGCCCTTCCCTTCTTTCTGCTGGCCGCCGGCACGTCGTACCTGGGCTGGAACCGGCTGCAAGAGGACCAGGCGCAGGCCGAGGAGCTGGCCTTGCAAGAAGACCAAGCGCAGGAAGAGCTCAAGCCCTCGACCGAGCCGACCGACCTGCTGCTCGTCGATCCACTGGAGCTGGAGATCGGCTACACGCTCATCTCCATCGTGGACCCCGACCAACAGGGCGATCTGCTAGAGCGCGTCAAGACGCTCCGCAAGCAGCTCGCGCTCGAACTGGGCGTCGTCATCCCACCCGTGCGCATCCGCGACAACGCCGGGATGGAGTCGAACCGCTACGTCATCAAACTGCGCGGCAACCCGATCGGCGAGGGCGAGGTGTTCCCAAACTACCACCTGGCCCTGCTTCCCGAAGACACCGATGAGGCCCCGCCCGGCATCCGCACCGAAGACCCCACGTTCGGCCTCCCGGCCGTGTGGGTGAACGAACGCGACCTATCGGCTGCCGAGCGTATGGGCATCACCATCGTGGAAGCGCCCGCCGTCATCACGACCCATCTGCACGAGGTGCTGCGCAAAAACGCCCACCGCCTGCTCGACCGGCAGGAGGTCAAAAAGCTGATCGACAAGGTCGAGGAAGAAGCCCCCGCGCTCATCGACGAGCTCATGCCCGACCTGCTGACACTGGGGCAGATACAGAAGGTGCTGAAGCGCCTCTTGCGCGAGCGGGTGCCCATCCGCGACCTGGTGACCATCCTCGAAGCGCTGGCCGATCACGCCCCGCAGACGAAAAACGTCGACGTGCTCACCGAGTACACGCGCGCCGAGATGGCTCCCACGATCACGCGTCAGTTCCGCGGGCCGGGCGGCACCATCCTCGCCGTCGTCCTCGATTCGATGCTGGAACAGCACTTGCTTGAACAGGCAGGGCAGGGTGAGTTGAATGCGAACACGCTGGGGCTGGACCCCGATCGCGCCGAACAGTTCATCGCCCAGGCCGACGAGCAGGCGAAACGCCTCATCAGCCAGGGCCGCGATCCGGTACTGCTCACCTCCCCCGTGCTTCGCGCTACGCTGTTTGACTTCCTGAACCCGATGCTCTCTGACATCAACGTGCTGTCGTACAACGACCTCGTCCCTGAAGCCGACATTGAGGTGGTGGGCCAAATGCAGCTAAGCTAGCCCCTGCTGATCGCCCTTCTGCGACATGCGGACACTCACCAGTTTTCGTGCTAATTGACCGCCGATATGCGTACTAAGACCTTTACCGGCCCATCCATCCAGGCTGCGCTCAAGGAAGCGCGCTACACGCTGGGCGACGACGTGGTGCTGCTTGAGTCCGTGCCGGCTCGCCAAGGGTCCCCGGCCCGGATTCGGGTCATGGCGGACACCCCCGTATCCAGGGATACCGACCCTGAGGCCGCATCGTCCCCTGCGCCCCAGCAAACGCGTACGCCGTCCTCGTCACCGCCCCCCCAGCGCCTGCGCGGCTACGCGCCGCAGATGGGCGCCGCAGCCACCCCGACCGCGGGTGACGAATCGATTCCAGCGCGGCGCGCGCCCGCGACGGAAGGAACTGCCGCAGCCTCCTGGGACCGTGAAAACGTTTCCGAGGGCCCCGACCTCGCCTCCTATCTCCGCCAGCGGCGGGAGGCCGCCACCGCCCGGACGACCGCCCTCGCCTCGAACGGCGACGGGGCGCTGCAGGACGAACCGGCTCCGCCCGACGCCTCGTCCTCCCGCGCTGCCGCGCCCGAGCGCCGCCGCTCGACCGGACGCAACCGGCTGTACCCTTCCTATCAGCGGTACCGCGGGGAGCAGCAAGACGACCAACTCGCCGCCACGGCCCGCCCCGATCAGTTCAACGTCTCCACGCAGTCGGACAATGCGCCGGCTCGTCTTCTTGAGTCGCACCTGCAGATGCTGCACACGCGGCTGGAGAACATGGAGCGGCGCTTCGGGGGCATCATTGTGGGCGCCTCGCACCGCTGGCTCACCCATCCGCTGTACGCCCAGTTGCTGGAAAAAGGGCTGCGCCCCAGCACCATCACGAAACTGTTTGACCGGCTCGTCGAGCGCGGCTTCGAGCCGCAAGAAAACGACGAAGAGCTTCGCTGGGCCATGGCGCAAGAGCTGCGGCGCATGCTTGGCGCCACGGCCCCGAAGCGCGCCAATGCCAACTACCTGTTCGTCGGACCGAGCGGCGCGGGAAAGACGTCGCTCCTCCTCAAGCTGGCCCGCCATGAGAGTTTCTTTGGCCGGCGCCTGCCCACTGTCATCTCCATCGCGCCCGACGACAAGACCCTTCCGTACCTCAGTCCGGTGCCCCTCTACCGCGAATACGGCCTGCCCGTGCAGAACGTCGCCACCCAGGACGAGATGCTGCAGGCGCTCAACCGCGTCCAGCAGTTCGATCAGGTGCTCCTCGACACGCCCCCGCTCCCCATGGACCCCGACGCAGCCCGTTCGGCGCTTCGCCGCATCCAACGCATCACCGAGCCGCTGATGCCGCTGCAGGTGCACCTCACGCTCAACGTGACGCGCACGCTCGACGACTTCGACCGAGACTTTCTCAAGCGGCTGCCCCTCCAGCCCGATGCGGTGGCGCTCACCCACCTCGATGAGGTGTCCAAATGGGGCCGCATCGCCGAGTGGCTGCTTATGCTCGAAAAGCCCGTGCACTTCGTATCGGCCGGGCGCCAAGTGCCCGAGAGCGTTGAAGCCTTCACGCCCAGCTGGTTCGTCGAAGAGATGATGCAACTTTAACTATTGTCGGCTCCGTCCGGCCACCAATGATCATGATTACTATTCCGGCCGGTCGGAGTCGACGCTCCTTTCAACTATGAAACGCACATCCACGACCCTTACGATTGCGAGCGGCAAGGGCGGCGTCGGTAAAAGCGTCGTCGCCGTGAACCTGGCCGAGATGCTGGTCCAGCGCGGCCACTCGGTGGCCCTGCTCGACGCCGACGTGGGCCAGGGCGCCTGCGCCGTCTTGCTCAACGAAGACCCGTCTCATACCGTGGCAGACCTCGTTCGTCTCGACGCCGAGCCGGACGACGTGTGCCACGAGACGGCGTCCGGCGTCACGCTCATCCAGGGCGCCCGCGAGCCGGATCACTTCGTGACGGAGCAGCAGGCGACCGTGCTCCATCTCTCACTCGACGAGGTGCTGCGCGCCGTCCGACGCGACCACGATTTTGTGCTCGTTGACACGCCGGCCGGCACGAGCAGCACGGTCCGCTGGGCGCTTGACCGCGCCGACCTCAGCGCCCTCGTTTTGGTGGGCGAGCCAACCGCCATCGCCGACGCGTATCGCCTCGCCAAACTGATCTGGCGGACGGACCCGGCGTATCCGCTGGGTAGCATCGTCAACTTCGCCGAGACGGCCGATGAAGCAGAGAGCATCACAGCGCGCTTTGCGACGATCACCAAACGGTTCGTCCAACAAGCGCCGACCCATCTGGGATGGATTCCGTTCGCGAAAGCCATCCGCACCTCGGTGCAGAACCAGACGCCCGCCGTGCGCTCTGTCCCCACCGTCCAGCACGCCTTCGACGCCCTCGCCGGTGTGATTGCCGAGGGACGCCATGAACGCCAACCCATCAACACCCCGTAACGGCCTCGGTGCACGCCCGCGCCCCCCTCCGTAGTACCTATTCACCAGCGCCACGAATTCGCCATGCGAGCTTTGTACATCCACATCAGTGGTTTGGCAGGCCTCCTCGTCTTTCTGAAGGAGGTGCTCAACTATGCCCCGCTCGAACGCACGATCCTCGTATCGGCCACGACGGGCCTCACCGTCTATCTCATGCTCATCGTAGGCCACACCATCGTGCAACGCATCATGGCATACTCGCCGCCCGCGCAACCTGCGACCGATAGCGCAACGCAACACGGAGAGGCCTCCGCCTCTTCCCAACCGGACGCCGAACCGCAAGCGGCCCTGCAGTCCGACACCGCATCGAATGCAGCTGCCGCCCCCGACGAAACGGCCCCCGCTCCTGCCGCGGCCGATGCTGAGCCCCCCACCCCCTCCGCTCCTGATACCGCGCCGGCCCCTGACGCCGGTGCGGCGGCGCCCGATACCGCTCCGGCCGAGGCTGCGGACGAGGCGCCGGCCTCGGATCGCGCGCCCCAGCCGGATCGCCAAGACGCCTCGTCCGAGTCGATGGCCCAGACCACTGTATAAGCGGGGTCGCCCTTCTCCTCCCTGCCCCTCTCGATGATTTTGCCTGAATTCACGTCATGGCTAAAGACCTACAATGTTTAGTCGAACGGTACCTGGACGACCCGTCCCCCGAGAACCGGGAAGCCGTCGTGGTGGCCTCCGTTCCGCTCGTGCGCTCGCTGATCGGCCGGATTAACGTGCCGGACCACATCCTGGCCTCGCACGACGACCTGGAGAACTCAGGCCTGATCGGCCTCCTGCAAGCCCTCGACAGTTACGATCCCAACCGCGGGGCGAAGTTCGTCACCCACGCGTACCGCCGCGTCCAGGGCGCCCTCATCGACTACCTGCGGTCCATCGACGTGCTCTCGCGCGGGAAGCGCAAGAAGATCGCCGAGGCACAGCACGCCGCCGAGAAGCTCCGGCAGATGATGGGTCGTGAACCCCAGAACCAGGACGTGGCGGATTACATGGGCATCTCGCTGTCGGAATACCACCGGCTGCTCACCGAAGCCCAGCGCCGGTTTTCCCTCTCCCTCTACAACCCGATTGGCGGCGCGGACAACAGCCACACCGTGCTCGATACGCTCGTCAACGAAGACAGCCGCCGGGGCTTCGATCAGATCGAGCAGGAGTCGCTCATCGACTTCGTGGAGGATGTGGTGGAGACGTTGCCCGAGCGCCAACAGACCATTCTCGGCTTGTACTACACGGAGAACCTGACGCTGCGCGAGATCGGCGAGATCTTGGACCTGACCGAAGCGCGGATCTCGCAGATCCTCGGTAAGATCCTGCTCACGCTCCGGGGCCGCCTCACCGAGGAGCTCTCCGCGCCCGACTGACCGGCCGCACCACCCCGTCCTGCCCAACGACTGCTCCCGCGCCACGCTGAGGTGCGGGTTTTTTTATGGCCCTGGCGGAGCAGCCGGCGCGGGCGTCCAGCCCGAGCGCGGAAGCAACGGGAGGCCCGACCGGGCTTCGCTTCGCCACTACCCCGAGGGGATAAGCTCGGGCCCTCGCCATTGGCTCGTGGAAGGACGAACGTGGAAATGTCCATCCGTCCGTCCCTTCATCTACCAACGACACAAACGCAGTTGGCATCTCCTGAGCCCGGGACGCGAGGACCAGCAGACACCATGGAAAAAAGCCCGACCAGGGGGCCGGGCTTGCACCACCCCGACGGGGACGCCGGGACAGGTAGTAATGAAACGGTGTCGCCGTGAAACAGACTGGACGCGGCGCGGTCGCGCCGAGC
>CAYFRX010000156.1:0-7522 GCA_964345515.1 uncultured Rhodothermales bacterium | reverse complement strand
TCGGCATTGTCGGCGGGGAGGAGCACCACGAGCGGACGAGGCGGGCTCATCCGGGTGAGCGCGACGGCGAGCCGCAGCGCCGACTCGGCGGTGTCGGTGCCGTCGTAGTACACCAGCATGGACTGATCCGGGTGCGCGGCCTCGCGGAGCACGAGCACCGATGGGGGGCTGGCCTTGGGGGCCGTCCTCGCCGCCCTGTCGGTCGTAAGCCGGAGCACGGCGCCGGGTGTCGACGAGCTGCTTCAGCATATGGAGCGCACGAGCGACCGTCCCGCCCTACGCCGCGTCCTCCAGCAGCTTCGTACCAGCGAATAGGGCGTCCGGTGCTGCACTGTCGTCAGTCCCGCCCGAAGAGGTAGTATAGAATCAGTCCGCCGACCGGGAAGAAGACGACGAGCAGCGTCCAGAGCAGCTTTCCGCCGAACTCGCGGCGGTCGTCGCCGAGCAGGTCGACGAGGGCGACGATGTCGAGCACGATGATGATCGTCCCGCAGACGCCCCAGTACGGCGTGCTCATGCGCTCGAAGAGGTTGGGGCCGCCGCAGCCGGCAAGGAGAAGCGACGCCACCACCAAGAGTGTGACGCTGAGAAGGGGGCGAGTACGAGCGGCGAGCGAGCGCATGGCATCGGAGAGGGTTGGTTCGAGAAGCGTCGAGTAATACCGTTTCCGTTTCAAAATGTCTGGGCCTCGCGGGGCCTCGTCCATCGCGTACCGCCGTGGATCATGCGCTAAAACGTTCGAACGTTCAACGTGGAACGGGTCTACGCCTCGGACCGGGCATGCGACGGGAGAACGTCCGGGTACACCCTGACAGAATCATCTAGCAACGGCATAACCGGGTCACGTAAGCACTACGAGTGAACGCCGGTTATTGGTACAAGACCGGTCGATCGGCGAACGGGTTGCACCCCGTGAAAAGGAACAGAATGGCGCACGTGGACGTGCGAAAAATCTCTATCGGCACGCAGACCTGCAAGTTTCACGTCGGCTATGCGCATCGGCTCCCTCGATCTTGGCGACCGGCCGCTCTTTCTCGCGCCCATGGAGGACGTGAGCGATCCGCCGTTTCGCATCCTCTGCAAGCGGTACGGCGCGGATATGCTCTACACCGAGTTCGTGTCGTCGGCCGGATTGCTGCGCGACGTGGACCGCTCGCACCAAAAGCTGGAGATCTTCGCCAAGGAGCGGCCCATCGGCATTCAGGTGTGGGGCGGCGACATCGACGAGGTGCGGCGCGCCGTCCCGCTCGTCGACGCGGAGGAGCCCGACGTGATCGACATCAACTTTGGCTGCCCGGTGCGCAAGGTCGTCAAAAAAGAGGCGGGTGCGGGCGTGCTCCGCAACCTGCCCAAGATGGAGCGCATCACGGAGGCCGTCATCGAGCAGGCGAACCGGCCGGTGACCGTCAAGACGCGCCTCGGCTGGGACGACGACTCGATCCGCATCCTGGACGTGGCCCGCATGCTGGAGGACGTAGGCATCGCCGCGTTGGCCGTGCACGCCCGTACCCGTTGCCAGATGTACAAGGGCGAGGCCCGCTGGCCGTGGCTCCGGCGCCTTAAGAAAGAGGGCGTGCGCGACATCCCGCTCATCGGCAACGGCGACGCGCTCGATCCTGAAAAGATCGAGGCCATGTTCGACGAGACGGGCGTCGACGGCGTGATGATCGGCCGGGGGGCGATCGGCAACCCGTGGATCTTCCAGCAGGCCAAAACCTACCGTGAGACGGGTGAGGTGCCGCCTCCGCCGTCGTGGGAGGAGCGCGTGAAAGTCGTCGCCGAGCACCTCTCGCTCAAATGCGAGTGGCTCGGCGAGCGCACGGGCGTATTGGAGATGCGGCGCCAGTACAGCGGCTACTTCAAAGGCTTTCGGAACGCCTCGAAGCTGCGCCACCTGCTCATGCAGGAGGACACGCAGGAGGGCGTATTGGAGGTCATGCTCAACTTTAACCCCGACGCGCCCGACATCCAACTCCCGAGCACCGAGCTGCCAACCCGCCGGGTCAAAGATGCGGTGCGGGCGGAGACGCCTTCGGAGGCAACCGCCGGCGTGAAAAAGGCCGAGCTGCCGGACGCCATGGCGTAGCGAAACCCAAACCAGTTCGCCGGACTGTTTCATCTTCGTAACTCGGCGCGCTAGCGTGCAACAAAGCGCTGGAGCCTGGGGTTATCGCGCCTACATCATATCTTCAAAGAAGGGGGTAACCCATGGCGCGCGCATCCTCGCAGACGAGCACGCATGCTTCCAACACCTCCCGGATCCATTGGCGGGCGGGTTTGGAAGCCGGGCTGATCGCCGGAGTCGTCTTCCTGGTTTTGGAATTCATCACCGGGTTGGTAGGCGGTGCGACGTCGCTGGGGCCGGCGACCTTCACGCTGCAGACGGCCCTCAACGTGGGCGCCGAGCCGCCGTCGGCGGGACTGATCACGGCGGCCATGTTCCTCCACTTTACCCTGTCGCTGGCCACGACGCTCGTGCTCGGGTTTATCATCCACCGCTGGGCGCAGCACTACGCCGTCGTGGCAGGGCTCCTCTACGGGGCGTTTCTGTACTCGGGGAATGTCGTGCTCTTCATCGTCATCGAACCCGAGCTCGGGCTGGTCAACGACACGCTCATGCTGGTGAACTATGCCATTTACGGCACCGTGGCCGCCTGGTTCTACAAGCGGCGGCAATCGGCGACGAGCTGAGGCAGTGCGGGCCTCTCATGGCGACAGGGTGTTGAGGCGGTCGAGGGGCGCGGGGCGGTACGCAGCATGCCGTCCCAGGCCGGATGTCGGGGCAGGATTGCGCCCGGAGATGGCATCCAGCGCCCGAGGTGGGCGATACGGGTGCCTCCGGAGCCGGCGCGTTCCCCTGCGTCATCGCCGCCGCAGCGGACTCCTGCAACCAAATCGTGGGCCCAGCCGTCCTGTTTATGCACGCAATGGTTTCCGTTTATCAACTCGTCCACCTGACCCCGTCAGACATCCATGAGCGACGCCCCGCGATACTGGACCCCCGCGTTTGTTGAACGGTTCGTCGACGCGCTGAACACCGACTCGGACTTTCAGCAGTCCGCGGGTTCTTTCACCAACACCATCATCCTCCGCTGTTTGGACACGCCCGATGGCGAAGACGTGTCGGCGGCCTACACGTTCGAGGACGGGCAGGTCGTCGACGTCGATCTCTGGATCGATGATGCGCCGTCCGCGGCCATGCGCGACGACCCGTTCGACCGCAGCGGGGCGCTCGCCCGCGCGACGGCGTCCTACGACACGTGGACGAAGCTCGACAAGGGCGAGATCGGCGTGATGCAAGCGCTCTCCTCGCCCGATTATTCCATCGAGGGCTCGACGATCAAGGTCATGTCGAACATTGGCGTGTTTCGCGGGATGAATACTGTAGCGGCCCAGGTCGACAAGACGTACTGAGGGAGGCCGTTCAACCGTCGCGCATGGCACGTGAACGCATTTGCAAACCGCAGGAGGAGCACCATGGCTGATAACACGCACGCTGACGACACGAGCAACGCACAACCGAGCATCAACATAACCCGCGGCAAGAAGAAGCCGCCGCGTTCCCAGAACGCATCAGCACCCAAGAAGGAGACGTCGGGTCGTTGGCTTCCGTTTAGCCTGGGCGAGAGCGCGCGTGAGGCGTGGCTCGCTGGTCTCGGGGCGCTATCCCTCGTCGAGGATCAGGGCGCGAAGCTGTACCGGGCGCTCGTCCAGGAAGGGAAAAATTGGGAGAAGACGCGCCGGGAGGAAACCGAAGCCGCGCTGAAAGAGGCAGAAACGCACACCGAGGAAACGCTGGAAGCCGCCCAGGAGACCGTCGACGAGCAGGTGGTCCGCCGGGTGCGCGTGGGCGTTGATGCCGCGCTGGATCGCGCTGGCGTGCCCACCCGCGCGGCGATGGACGACCTCCGTCAGCAGGTGAACGAACTGGCGAAAAAGACGGACCGGCTCGCGGCCCAGCTTGAAGAGAAGACTAGCGGCGAGTCGGCGTGACGGCGGCAACGAGCGCGCGGTGCGGCGGGCAGAACTCACGCCTCCACCCTGCGGTGCAGGTGCTTGAACTCGTCGAGATACCCTTTCAGGATCGTCTCGGGGTCGGGGATGAGGCCGGCATCCGTGGCAATGCCGAGCCGCACCTCGCCGGCGTAGCTAAAGATGCTCACGCCCATTCCGATTTTGCCGGCCCGGGGCACCCAGGGCATCACGTGCTGGAGCGATCGGCCGGCCAGGTGGAGCTTTTCGCGCGGGCCGGGCACATTGGTCATCACCGCGGAGGCTTTGCTGCTCAGTAGCTTGACTACCTGATCTTCCACTTCGAGCGGCACCGCGCCCAGCGCTTGCAAAACGCCCAGCGCGGCCACCGCCTCCGACGACGCCTTGATCTCGTCCATCCGGCGTTTCACGGTCAGCACGCGCGTCCGCCGGTCGGACACGCCCACGGGCAGCGTCAGGAAGACGAGACCAAAGCGATTGCCCAGCTTCACCGCTTGCCGCTGCGCGCGCAGGTCGACGGGGATGAGCGCGCGCACGGCCACACCATCCGTTGGCTGGTTGCGGGACTGTTGTAGGTAGTGGCGCAACGCGCCGGCTACGGCACCGAGCAGCACGTCGTTGACCTTAGCGTCCAGCGCCCGTCCGATCTGCTTCACATCGGCCAGTGGCACGGGGGCAGACCACGCGGCGCGCTGCCGGACACCGAGCTCGCCCTTGAGCAGCGAGGGCGAGTCCGGTTCCAGGAGCGCAAACTTGGTGAGCGCGGCGCCCAGGCTCATGCCTTGCTTGACGCGCTTGAGGAGGTGCTTCGGGCGCGTCGCCATCGTCAGGCCCTCGCGTAGCACGGTGCTGCCGACGTGAGCGACACTGTTCACGGTAGACGTCACGGCGTTGAGGGCAGGGCGGAAGACGCTCGGGACGAGGCGGTACGCTGAGGCATCGGAAGGGCGCGGCTGGTGACGGGCTTCATCGTAGAACTCGTCGGTGAGTGACAGCAGCACCTGGACGAGGGCGATGCCGTCAGCAATGCAGTGGTGCAGCCGCACGATGATCGCGCTGCCACCCTGATAGTCCTCGATCAGGTGCATGTGCCAGGGCGGCTTCGAAAAGTCGAGCGGCTCGCTCATGAGGTCGCTGACCCGCTCCTGCAGCTCCGCCTGCGTGGCCGGATCAGGAAGGGCCGACCGGTGCAGGTGCTGCTCTACCTCGAAGTAGGGATCGAGCTCCCAGTAGGGCGCGTCGTCGAGATTCATCACGCGCTGCTTGAACCGGCGGAAACGTAGCATGCGCTCCTCCAGGATCGAGACCATCGTGCTGTAATCGATCGGGTCGTCCAGAACCAGGACGGCCGTGATGGTCATCAGATTGGTCGGATGATCCATCCGAAGCCACGCGGTATCGACGCCGGAAAGCGGTTCACGTTGACGCATTACGAGAGTTCACCCGTGAAAAGGACGGAGATGGCCGAAGGGGAGTAGGAGAAAACGGTGAGCAAGCGTCTAGCACCAATGCCGGTCAGGAGGGAGGATAACAACCCCAGTTGTGGAATAGCCCCAATGGGCCCCCATGACTGCGGACTGTGGACGACAGACCGCCGGAATGAGCGCAGTTTCGCGGTCTACCGTCTGCAGTCCGTGGTCTTGTTTCGCTGTAAGCGAAGAGACACGTCTTGAGTCACAATGCGTCTCGAAGGGGAGGTCGTGTACTCACTCGTCCGCGTTGTCGGCTTGAACGTAGGACATTGGCCAGTCGTCCGTCCGGAACGGCGAGGCGGGGAGGCCAGTGGCGTTGTACAGATTCACCGACGGATTATTGGCCCAGCCGTACCGCACTGCGACGGGGTCATCGACGGCCGGGCTGGAGACGACCACCGTGCCGTCTTCGATGCGCGCGTCGGCCCCGACGAACGACCGGTCCGGTCCGGCAATGGCAAAGCCTTGCAGCGGCTTGCCTCTTGCTTCGAGCCCACCAGCTACGTGATCGAAGTGGAGCCGCACGGCCGACCCCTCGCGCTCCATGCGCTGGAAGAGGGGACCAGACGGTACCACATCGTGGCCGTACGTGCCGTGGAGCGCAGCGTGCGCCAGACGCCCGCCGACGTCCTGTTTGTTTCTCGGGTGGATGTCATCGGCCGCGCCGATATCGATGGTGACGGCCATGCCCGTGTGGGGGAGCGTCAGGGCGTGCGTTTGGGCCTCGCGGAGGAGCGGCCACGGCGCCGTCTGCACGGGCTGCTGCTGCGGCTCCATGAAGTTGGCGAGCTGCACGAATAGGAAGGGCATGTCTGGCTGGCCCCAGCGGGCCCGCCAGTCTTGGATCATCAGCGGAAACAGGGTGCGGTATTGGGCAGCCTGAGCCAGCGTGTGCGCGTTCGACTCCCCCTGATACCAGATGGCCCCGCGAAGCGCGTAGGGCACGAGCGGCGCAATCATGCCGTTGTAGAGTGCAGACGGGACGTCCTGCGGCCGAGAGACCGCATCCTTGAGCGAGTCCGGCCCCACCTCGAAGGCGTCCAGCAGCGCGTGGAAGGTTGGGATCGCGTCGAGCGCATCGGCGCTGGTCCACGCTTCGACGGGCGTCCCGCCCCAGTTGCTGCTGATGAGGCCCACGGGGACGTTGAGCTCCGCGCGCAGCCGGCGGCCAAAATAGTAGGCCACAGCCGAAAAGTCCGCGACCGTCTCCGGTTGGGTCGGCGTCCATGTGCTTTCCACGTCGACGTCCCACTGAGGCGTTCTCGCGTCGGCGCGGGCGGCGGTGAACAGGCGAAGCCCATTGTCCTGGGCGGCGGCGATTTCTTGGTCGGCATTCTGGGCCGCGCGCACGGGCCACTCCATGTTCGACTGGCCGGAGGCGAGCCAGACCTCGCCCACGAGCACGTCCTCGAACGTCTGCGTCGCAACGCCGCTCGTCACGGTCAGCGTGTGGGGACCGCCCGCGCTCATGGGCGGAAGCTGGGCGCGCCATGTGCTGTCGGCTGCCGCGACGGTGCGGACGGTATGATCAGCCATGTGGACCTGCACCGTCGTACCCGGGGTGGTGCGGCCCCAGACGGGGACGGAACGCTCGCGCTGGACCACCATATGGTCGGCGAAGAGGGGCGGCATCCGTAACGTCTCGGCCACCGAAGGCGCCTGAGCGTGGGTCGGATGGGGGAGAAGCGCAACGAGTATGGCAGCAAGGAACCATCGGAGCAGGGCTCTCCGTGTGGCCTGAACGACACGCGGGACCATCGTTCTGTGGGGTCGGTGAAGAGGGTAGGCGATCCGGTGCACGATTGACTTCAAACGATATCAAGATAAACGGAAGGAGCCATATTCCCAACTTCGCCGCGCACGGCGAGGTGGCGTACCGGCACGCTGACGCTTATTATTTCAACCCAAGTTGCGAGGGATCTGCGTGGTGCTCAGATGGACGGCCGACCGTGGACCGGCAGGTCGCCTCGGTGAAGCGGTCGTCTGTCTACCGTCCGCCGTCTTCTCGGACCATCAGCGTGTAAGCCACAACGTAGGTTATCTCATTCCCCCCCTGT
>CAYFRX010000155.1:0-7555 GCA_964345515.1 uncultured Rhodothermales bacterium | reverse complement strand
CCGCCCGGCGGGCGTGGCGAGGCGCTGTTCTGGCCTGATCCAGAGCCGGCAGAGCACGACCAGACGGCGCCGCCAGGCGCGTTTCATCCGGCCACGGCGCCGGACGAGGCCTATGCGCCGTTACTCCGGGGGCTGGCCATCACCACACGGCATTACCTCGTCGTGGGCACCGAAGCGCCCGCCGGCCTCCTGGTCTTCGACCTGCACGGCGGCGGGCCGCCCCAGGCCTTCGCCTGGCCGTCCGACGTGCCCTTCCATCCGGTAGATGTCGCGCCGCGGCCGACGGGAGGCCTCTGGGTGCTCGATCGCGCCTCGGAGGGCCACACCCCGCCGCGCCTGTGGACGCTCGATCGGGCGTTCCGCGTCACGGCACCCTCAGGCACCACCGGGCTCGCCGACGCAAGCAGCGGGGGGGCGGCCGACGCACCGCTGTTCCGGGCAAAAGAGTCGGCGGCCCAGCAGGAAAAGGCCGGCTTGGTCGAGGTGCCGCTGACCGCGGCGTTGGCGTTCGATCTGAACGGCATCGCTGCCCCCGGCACGCCGGTGGCCGTCGAGGCGCTTCCCGACGACACGGTGCTCGTGTTGTTTGTCGACGCCTCTGGCACTGAGCCGACGTCGACCGTCGTCCGACTTGCCCCGCTCGATGCGAGCGACCCCGAACGGGGGCGTGTCTCGTTGAGTGACCCGTTGCGCGCAGTCTTTGATGCCGGCGGGGCGCTGACGTGGCAGGCACACGACCTGGCCGTACGGGTTGACCGGGCGGAGCCGCGGCCCATACAGGGAGCCCTCTATGCCGTGGGGCGGGACGGCACGCAGGCCCTCGTGTACGACCTGGAGGCGCGCTCCGACGATCTGCGCCTCACCCTGCGCGAGCAGTACGTGCCCCTGCGCCGGTTTGGGGGTCGCGGGCTGACCGCCGCCGGCGATGCCGTGTACTACGACTCGGACCAGCGGTGGCTGCCGGTCGCCGCCCAGCCGCGCACGCGGTACGTCTCCACCGGTCAACTGGTGACGCAGCGCCCGTTCGATGGGGACGCGCCCGGCTGCGTCTGGCACCGCGTCTTCCTCGACGCCTGCATCCCGCCCGATGCCAGCGTCCGCATCGAGAGCCGGACGGCCGATGACGTGCGGCTGCTGGCATCGGAGCCGTGGCAGGCCGAGCCCGCGCCGTACCTGCGGGCGGCCGGCAGTGAGATTCCCTTCGATGATCCGTTCGGGCAGATGGAGGCGGACCGGGACCGTCCGGGCACGGGCACGTGGGAGGTTCTTCTTCAGCAGGCCACGGGGCGCTACCTCGATCTGCGCCTCACGCTGCAGGGCAACGGGCGGACGACGCCGCGCCTGCACGCGATTCGCCTCTACACGCCCCGCTTCTCCTATCTGGATGAATACCTGCCGGACGTCTACCAACCCGACCCCACCTCGGCCGACTTTCTGGAGCGGTTTCTCGCGAACCCGGAAGGCGTATTCACGGCCCTCGAAGGGCGCATCGCCGCGGTGCAGCAGCTCTTCGACACGCGCACCGTGCCGGCCGAATACCTCGACTGGCTGGGCGAATGGCTCGGAGCCACGTTCGATGCCGACCTCGACGCGAACCGGCGTCGCTTGTTCTTGGCCCACGCCATGACGCTCTACCGGCAGCGTGGGACCGTCGCGGGGCTGCTTCGGCTTCTCCGTCTGGCGTTGCATCCGTGTCCCGACGCCACGCTCTTCGACGAGCCGGACGAGGAACCGCGCCGGGCAGGCTATGATGTGCGGATCGTCGAGGCGTTTCGGACCCGGTCGCATCCGCGCGTGAGCCTCGGCGATCTCACCGAGCCACTGCAGCCGCGCTTGACGCCGCGGCAAGCAGCGTGGGCGCCGGCCCAGGGCGGCACCGCGCTCCACGCGCGCTTCCGGGCCTTCCTCGACGCCCAGTATGACGACCCGGCCGAGCGCGCGTCCGTCTGGCCGGACGATCGTTTTCCGCCGCTCCTGCCAGCCGAAGGGGACGCCGCACACACGGCGCAGCGCGCGGATTGGCGCCTCTTTACGCAACGGGTGCTCACATTCCCCTACGCCGAGATCGAACCCGATGACCGTCAGGCTCGGAACCGCTATCGCGTTTTTCTTCAACGACGGTATACTGGCGGATCGCTGCCCGCCGCGTACGGCGTGGCGGAAGCCGGCGACGTCGAGTTACCAGCGGCCCTGCCGGAGAGCGGGCCGCGGCTGGACGACTGGTTCCAGTTCGTCGCTTTCGTTCTGCCGGTCGAGCGGGCGGCTCATCGGTTTACGGTCCTGGTCCCGGCCCGGCCGGATGAGGCGCCCAGCGTGCAGGCCCAGCGGGTCGACCTCGTCCGCCGGATCGTAGCGCGAGAACGGCCGGCGCACACGGCCTTCACGGTGCAGCCTTACTGGGCGCTCTTTCGCGTCGGCGCGGTGCGGGTCCCTTACGACACGGTGCTGGGCGAGAGCAGCCGGTACGCCGCGCTCGTGCTCGATGACACCGCGCTCGCTGCCGGCGTTCTGGCCGCCGCGCACCCCTTTGATGCGGCCGACCGCCGTGTGGTGGGTCGCGACGCCGCTTCCTCAACGACCCCTCTATGATTCCACGCTCCCATCATGAGTGACTTTCAAACGGCAACGCTTCCGAATACGGCGTCGTCTCTCTACAAACGCGTTCGCTACACGACCGGCCTGGTGCTCGGGGTCGATGAGTTCGAGCAGGAGCAGACGTACTTCATCGAGCGCGACCGGCTCCACCAGCGGGCGCTGCATGGCTACGGCACGGTCCACGGGCTGGGCGTTCACCTGGAGCCGCATCCGACGGCCGACGGCGGCCCCGAGGTGGTCGTGGCGCCAGGGATGGCGGTGGATCCGCAGGGGCAACACATCTGCATCCCCGACGCGCAGTGCGCGCGGCTGGACGACTGGCTGGCCCAGCAGACGCCCGACACCGACGGCATCCCGCTCGTGCCCAGCGATCCGGCCGAGCGCGTTTCGATATACGTCGTGCTGCGCTACCGCACGTGCCCGACTGACGCCGTGCCGCTTCCGGGCAAGCCGTGCCGTTCCCTCGAAGACACCATGACGGCGTCGCGACTGGAGGATGACTTTGCGCTGTCGTTCACGTTCCAGCGCCCGCCCCATGTGGAAGAGGCCGTGATCCGCGTCTTTGGAGAGCTCCTGCACGCCATCGAGGGCGCCGATACCGGCCCGTTTGTGGACCGAGCGGTCCTGCTGGACCTGGTTCGTCGCCTCCGCGAGGTGCGAACCGGCACCACCCTGGCCGACCTAATGGCCGCGCTATCCCCACCGTCCGGCTCGCCCCCCGGCGGGTCGCCGCCCGCCGCGATGCGGCTCCGGGTGCCGCGCTCCGAGATGCCCGCTCTTCTCCGGGCCCTCATGCGCGTGTGGGTCACGGAGGTGCGCCCTGATGTGCTGCGCGCCGGGCACGAAGACGATCCCTTGGAGGCCACCTACCAGCAGCGCGGCGCCGGTCGGTGCAGCCCCGTGCCGAAACGAGATGACGCCGTTCTGCTCGCCGAGCTCCGCGTCCCGGCCGAGGCCACACCGGAGGGCGTGCGGCGGGTGCCCGACGACCCAGCCCTGATCGACGTCCTGGAGCGGGATCGCCCGCTCCTGTTGGCCACCCGGCTGTTGCAGGACGGATTCACGGCCCTGCATAGCGCGGGGGAGACCGGCGGAGATGGCGGCGCCACGGCGATGCGTCTCGACGACCTTATCGATGTGTCCATCTCGGGGGCGCTCACTGACACCGTGCTCGGATGGGATGCGGGGGCCGGCGAGTGGATGCCCACGGCGCTGCCGCCGCCCACCACCGATCACGGGGCGCTCTCCGGACTCGCTGACGACGACCATCCGCAGTATCTGCCCGTCGATCCGTCGACCCGCGCACTGGCCGCCGACCTCGACGCCGACGCGCAGCGCATCATCAATCTCAGTCCAGCGAGCGGCGCCGGTGATGCCGTCGTATTCGAGCAAGCCGTGAAGGCGGGCGATGCTGCCGGGGGCGACCTGGCCGGCACCTACCCCGACCCGGACGTGGCGCGCCTCCGCGGACGAAGCATCGCCCCCACCACTCCCACGCCGGGGCAGGTGCTCCGGTGGAACGGGAGCGCGTGGGCGCCGGCCACAATTGCGCCGGGGGGGAGTGGCCGCAGTCCGCGCGAGGAAACCGAGCTCGTACGCATCGTCGCGCTCAACTGGTTGCATAGCGGGCAGGCGCCCCTGCGTCTCGTCCTGGATGGCGCATCGGTGTTCGGCGTGGCCATCGCCTTCGGGTTCGACCGGGAGGACGGCGGGATCGACCCGGCCCGCGTCCGCGTCGAGACGCTGACCGACCGAACCGTCCAGGTCTCCACCGAGGCGTTTGACGGCAGGGCGCTGGGCGGCGTCGGGGCCTGGCGGCCGCTTCGCCTCAACCTCGGTGAGCCCATCGGCCTCGAAGCCGTGCAGTTGGGCGCAAACGGCCTGATCGCCGAGGCCACGTCGACCGGCGAGCCCTTGGTGGAAGGCGTCTTCTACCCGCTCGACGAGGCGGTGCGGGAGCAGATCCCAGAGGGCCGGCTTGAGGTCGTCGTGCGCGGCGCCTTCATCATGGACGAGCGCGGCCGCGCCCTCGATGCCGAGCACGTGCGCGGTCGCCTGCCCACGGGCGACCGGCCCGCGGGTGTCGATGCCGGCGTACAGGGCGGCCGCTTCGAGAGCTGGTTCATCGTCGGGCCGTCGGTCATCAACGTCAACACGGCCACGATCGACGAGCTGCGCTCGCTCCCCCGGGTGGGGCCAACTCTCGCCGAAGCCATCGTCAGCACCCGCGAAGAGCGGGGGGGATTTGAAACGGTGGATGCGCTGACGTCGGTAACGGGCATCGGACGGCAGCTGCTGAGCGACCTGCGCGGCCGCCTGACGGTGTGAGCGGAACGACGGTGGAGCTGACAGACCCTTTCGATCATTGACGAGGCACGAGACCATGGCACGATCGCTGAACACCCCGATTACGGACGAAGGGTTGACCAGCGTCCGGTTTTTCAACGGACGCGTGCTGTCGGCTGCCGACCTGGAGGCTGAGCAGCAGGCCCAGCGCCGCCGTCGGGCGCAACTGGGCCGCGCGCAGGGCACAGGCATTGCCGACGGCTTGCACGTTCAGGTGACTCCTGGGGACGCGCCCACAGCCCTCCGCGTCACCAAAGGGCTGGCCATCAACCGGGCCGGCCATCCCGTGGAGCTGTTTGCAAACGTGGAGGTCAGTGTCGTCGACGCCGCGATCGACATCGAGCCCTCCACGAGCGGGGATTTTATGGCGTGTGAGGCGCTGCCGTCGGTGACTGCGACCGGGACGGGGGTGTACCTGCTCGTGGCGTGTCCCGCGACGGAGCGTCGTGAGCAGGCCCCCCGCGTGGCCATGGGTGATGGCGATAGGGCGGGGTCGTGCGGTCCCAAGTTCCAAGTGGAGGGCGTTCGCTTCCGGCTCGTCCACCTGGATCCCGGCGATGACCGGCTGGTGCCCGAGGTGCTGCGGGAGCCGCTGCGCGACCTCATGGAGCAAAGCACCCTTTCGCCGGCCGCGCGTTCGCGCCGGCGCAACCTGCTGGCCCACTGGTGCCTGGGGACGGTCGATGCGCGCCGCGCGCCCGCTGATCTCTACGGTCGCCTTCATCCTAGAGGGGCACCGGGCGCCGAGCCGCCGCACTACGGACCGCTCGATGCGCTGCGTACCCCCGAGCAGGAGGGGGGCCACCCGCTGCTGACGCCGCACGACGTTCCGCTGGCCATCTTCGTGTGGGAAGACGACCGGGTGACGACGGTCGACATGTGGGCCGTTCGCCGCCGGATGCATCGGCTCAGCGGCGCACCGGAGCCGGCCACCGATCGGCGGCGCGCTGAAGGCGAGGCCGCCTTCTGGCAGTTTCAGGCGCACGTGGCCGGCCTCGCGCAGCACGAGCCGTCGGGTGATCTGCTTGATGTGCGGCTGGCCGACTACTTTCGCTTCTTGCCGGCGGTTGGTCTCGTTCCCCTGGTCAATTCCGACGGGACCCCAGGCGTAGAGCCCGAGATGTTCATGGCGGAGTATCCGGCGCGGTCGCCTGTGGTTGCAGAGGGACCCCGCGTCGCCCCGCTGATAGCGCACGCCGCATGGACGCCTGCGGTCGACCTGACCCAGGGGACGGCGCTGCGCCTTTATCGTATTCGCGAGAATGCGGCGGCCCGGACGCTGCCGGCTACCGTGCCCGAGCGCCCGACGGCGCCTCCCATTCCCTATCTCATGCTGGTAAGCGGCTATCTGCCGCGCATCGGTGATGCCCGGTATGACCTTGCCCACTGGGACTTTGCTCACTATCCCGACCCCGCGGACGGATAGACCCTCCAAACCTCCCTGATGCTCACGCACCTGACAAACCGCCATGCCTGACTCGCTTGATGCCGCAACATTTGAAGACGTGATCGACTACGTCGGTCCCGGGAAGCTCATTCGTTCCGATGTGCTGCGCTGGATGCTCGACCGACTTCGCGATCTGGAGGATCGCGTGGGCGAAGGCACGGCGGGCCGGGTCCAGGTTCCCATTTTGACCGGCCGAACGCTGAGCGATGCCGCTGCCATTCTCGGTCAGCCGTCCGTTCAGCTCCGCATGGGGCCCGTGCTCGACGTCCAGGGCGTTTCGGTGAACCCGGCCGCGGCCGCGAATGCCGGCCGCATTGTGCTCATGCAAACGCCCGGTCCGGTCGACCGCGCGCCGCGCAATGCCCTGGTGCGCCTCGTGGTGAACGTACCGGGCGAAGAGGACCCACCGCCGCCTTCCATCAGCGACTTTAAGGAGCCGGTGCGCGTGAATGAGGTGCTGACGATCACCGGGGAGAACTTCCCCGTGACCTGGTCGCCGCAACAGGGAGACCGCGTGACCTTTGACGGGGTCGAAGGCACCGTGGAAGCAAACGGCACGCAGTTCATCGGCGTGCGCGTGCCCACGGGGATTCCCGGTGTGTCCGACAGCGGCGATGCGATTACGCCCGTCGCGCTGGCGGTGACGGTGCGCGGGCAGACGGCAACGGACGAAGTCGACGTGCAGCCTGCGACGCACGCCGTGCCGTCGATCGATACGATCCAATCGGTGGATGGTGGGGTCATCAATCCGGAGTCCACCATCGAAGTGCGAGGTGACAACTTCGCGGCCGCTGCCGACGAAAACACCGTCATCTTCGACCGGGGCGAGCAGATTCACCGGACGGCATCGGGCGTCACCGATGATGGCATCCAGGCCGAGGTGCCCTCGGCCGAGGACCTGGGCCTGCGCGGCAGTGGAGGTTTCGTGCAGGTGGCTGTGGAAGTCGGAGGCGTGCGGTCCAGTTGGTTCCCGATCGAGGTGCTCATCCCGTCGTGATGCGAACGGCGCGCCCCCCTCCCTTTACCCATCTTCCATCAATCCTACACGCTTATGTTGAATCGGCTGCTGTTTCTCGTCTCGCTTTCGCTTCTGCTGGTGATGCCCAGTTCGAGCTGGGCCCAGCAAACCTTCGGGGTGACCGTGCCGGGCCGGAATGCGCCCACGAC
>CAYFRX010000154.1:1898-7586 GCA_964345515.1 uncultured Rhodothermales bacterium | reverse complement strand
ACCTTGTTGCTCCGCACGTTGATACTGGTCAGAAATGGTACGCATCGGCATCACAACATCCTACGACGGCGACGAGCAGCGGTTGCGGCTGGCCTACGTGCAGGCCGTAGAGCGCGCAGGCGGGCTGCCCCTCGTCGTACCCATGATTGAGGAGGACACAGCCGTGCAGTCGCTGGTCGCGATGCTCGACGGGCTGATCATCCCTGGCGGACCGGCCATCACGGACGGACTCGTGGGCGCGCTGCCCGACGACATCGACCCCACCGAGCCGCTCCGCCTCCGCACCGACCGGCGTTTGTTGGATGCGTGCTGTGCCGCCGGGAAGCCCGTGCTCGGCATCTGCTACGGCATGCAGCTTATCAACGCGATGAACGGCGGCACCATCTACGCCGACGTGGAGCACCAGGTGGAGGGCGCGGCCTCCCACAGTCAGAAGCGGACGGGCTCCTCTCACCCGATCCACATCGATAAGGGCACCCACCTGCACCGCATCCTGGATCGCACGGATATCGAGGTCAACACGCGCCATCTGCAGGCGATTGCCACACTGGGCGACGGCCTGCGCGCAGCCGCGCGCGCACCCGATGGCGTCATCGAGGCCATCGAAACCGACGACGGCCGCGTGATGGGCCTGCAGTTCCATCCCGAGCGCATGGGATCTCTCATGGATCCGCTGTTTCACCATCTCGTGCGCCAAGCCGAACATGCATCTGTATCCGAAGCTCCCTATTCCATGTGACGGCCATCGTCGTTCTTCTACGCTCCCACCCTCACCGCCTTCTTTCCGAGAAGGCTCCCAACCACAACGCCGTTCCATGTCGCCTTATTCCTACTCCCCCGGATCTGTGCCCTCTTCCCCGCAGGGCTCCGATGAGAAGACTGATTCCTCGTCGTCCCGCCTGACGTACCGCGTGCTGGGCGCCGTCGTGTTCATCACCGTGGTATGCTCGCTTCTGCTCGCCCGAGCCGGACGCATCGACACGGCGGCCCAGGACTTCCTGACCCAGTTCACCCGGAGCCCCGTCCCAGCCCCCGCCAGCGATCCCGACACGCTGCGTCCCATTCCGGCCCCGACGTTTCAGCCTGGCGCATTGCCCACGCACCCCGACGTGGTCCATCGGGAGTACATAAACCCATCGGTCGTCGAAAACAACGCAGACTCGTCGTCGCTCGTGTTTCAGTTCCGCGCGCTGCTCGATCTGTACGAGAAGCGTCAGGGCGTCGACGACAACTTTACGCTGCGCGTCTTCGACAACCGCACCGGCAAGGTGCTGGAGATCCACACGATGGAGCAGGCACGCACCGCGTACCGTCGCGGCGCGCCGATGGAGTGGGAAGCCATCGACCGGAAGCGCCGCCGGCTCACGCGTGATCTCGTCGACAAATACGAGGCGCGCGGCATCCCGAATGAGGCCATCAGCGTGAAATGGGGCCGCGCCAATCAGGTGCAGCAAGCCCATCAGAAGGATGCGCCGTACATCGAATACGAGATGCGGCTGGCCCGGTACCTCAACCTGAGCCTGCTCCCCATCGAGATTGGCACCGTCGAGACGTTCAACCAGGATCACCTCGTGTCGTCCGTCGGCGCACGGAGCCGCTATCAGATGATGCCGTTCATCCTGCGGCGCAACGGGCTCCACCGGTACTGGCTGCGCACCGCCTCCGGACGGTCCGTGCGGGTGCGCGACGAGCGGCACCCCCTGCTCACCATGGAGCCGGCGTTCCTGCTGCTGCGGGGCTACGTGAACTCGGTAGGCCACGAGATCCCCGGGATCTCCGCGTATCACACCGGCCCGGGCAACATCTACAAGTTGTATCGCCTCTTCCTCACGGAGTCGAACGGCCGCTTCCGTCCCTCCGCCGACGTGATGGACGCCTACATGTGGGCCGTCACCGAAGGCTACGACTACGTGTCCGATCATTCGACGTTTGGCCCGTACTCGCGGGGCTACGTGGCGTCGGCGTACGGCGCCCTCCGCGCCACGGATCGGCAGATGGTGGACACGACGCGGACGCTACGGGCGGCCCGCGTGCAACTCAAGCCGGGCGCTTCCACCTCGCTGTCTGCGCTGCTCGACACGCTTCAGACCGCGAGCGCGTCGCTGGATTGGGGGACCGGCACCGCCGACCTCAGTCTCTACGAGCGTTTTCGCAACATGAATCCGCACTTCGACTTGCCGCCCGGCCGCGACGGCGACGTGCCGCCTTCGGGCGACGTGAAGCTCGTGTCGGCCGTCGGCGGGAAAGCGGTCCACTTCTTCTTGCCGCTGGGTGCGCCTGCCACGCTCGCCCGATCCGGCCTCGACGTGATCGACGACGACGCCACCTTTCGCTTCGACACGAACACGTATGCGCCGCCGACCGACACGCAACACACGAAGTGGGACCGCACCTACGACGAACTCGTGCACGACATCAAGCAGTTTGGCTTCACAGAGCGCAACCGCAGCCGGCTGCTCGCGCTGCACGAGGAGTTCGAGCGGCTCGCCGAGGAGAACCCGTCGCGGTATCGCCAGCATCAACTCAGAGTGATCGAGACGCACCGCCGGATCTGGCTCTCCAATCCATGGGAGGATCTATCCGACGCCACGACGATTGCGATGGGCCGCGTCACGATGCCGGTGCAGCCGCCCATGGCGCTGGAAGCCTCCCCAGCTTCCATCCGCGTCCCGAGCGTGACTGCGCAGACCCCGTAGCCGGAGTCCGGGAAACGGGGAGTCATGATGGAGGCGTGCGGGAGAAAAACGCAAGAGCGTACGGATCTCCAACGCACGACCCGCAACATCCAATGCTTTGATCCTTCTACAGGCGCTGAATCGGGTCGCCCTGCCGAATGGTGCCGGGCCGGCGGACCACGAACAGCGCGCCTCGATACCGATCGCGGCTGACCGCCGCAAACGCCTCGGGCGAGGTCCGCTCGCGGAACGCCACGCACGGATCGTGGGAACGGCGGCTCCGCTCCAGCACGACCTCGTCGCCCACGCGCACCCGGTCGCCCGGGTCGAGGGCCATCAGGTCGAAGCCTTCGGTAATCAGGTTGTCGCCGATTACCACCGGGTCCGCGCCGACGGTCTGGAGGACTTCGAGCGCCATCGCGCTCACCTCTCGTCCGGGCACAAATGCCCCTTTGTAGAACGACTTCTTCGCATGGTCGCCTGCGAACCCCCGTCCGGGGATGGCGCGCACTGACTCACGCGTGGCATGCCGATGCGGCTGCGGCGTCTCCACGAGCAGGTGCACGCGGCCGGCGTCGGCAAGATCGAGCTGCCCGAGTTCGTCGATCAACGCTTCGGCTTTATCGTGGTCGATGGCGGTAGATGCAGGCATGTGTTGTTGGTGCGTTGTCGGTTGGAACGTTTTTACGTTCAACGTTCTCACGTTCAAACGGTTACCTGCTCAGTCAATGTCCCACGGCGCCTCGGCGGCATGAGCGCGCTCGCGGGACTTCCGCATGAGTAGCTCTTGGAAGCCAATCGCCTCATCGGGCTCAGCCGGCTGGCGTTGCACATACCGCCCGTCCGGCCGGAGCTCCCACGCGAGCCGGCGGTCGTCCAGGGCCGCATGGAGGATGTCGATGAGCCGCGCTTCGAGCCGCGGGTCCTCGATGGGCACCACCGTCTCGACCCGATCATCCAGCTTATTGCGCTGCCAGTCGGCACTGCCCATGTAGACCTTCGGCATGCCGCCGTTGTGGAAGTAGTAGATCCGGTCGTGCTCCAAGAACCGCCCCACGATGCTGATCACATTGATCGAGTCGCTGATGCCTTCGAGCCCCGGCCGCAAGCGGCAGTGCCCGCGCACGATGAGGTCGACCCGCACGCCTTCCTGCGACGCGCGGTACAGCTCACGGGTGAGTTCGAGGTCGTTGATCGCATTCATCTTGGCGATGACGCGGCCGTTGCCGTGCTCTTTCTGGAACTCCACCTCGTTCCGGATCAGCCGACGGAACGCCGCGCGCATGTTGCGCGGGGCGACGAGCAGGCGCCGGTAGTGCTGCTCGGGGGCATACCCCGTCAGGTAGTGGAACAGGTTGATCAGATCGTAGCCGATGTCCGGATCGCACGTGAGCAGGCCGAGGTCGGTGTAGAGGCGGGCCGTCGTGGAGTTGTAGTTGCCCGTGCTGATGTGTCCATACGTGCGCAGGCCCTCGTCCTCCTCGCGGACGACGAGCGCCACCTTCGCGTGCGTCTTGAGCCCCACGAGCCCGTACGCGACGTGCACGCCCGAGTCTTCCAGCTTTTGCCCCCACTCGATGTTGCGCTCCTCATCGAACCGGGCCTTCACCTCCACGAGCACGGCGACCTGTTTGCCCCGCTCCGCCGCGTCGATGAGCGCCTCCACGATGGGCGACTCCTCGGACGTGCGATAGAGCGTCTGCTTGATGGCCTGCACCTTCGGGTCGTGGGCGGCCTCTTCGATGAACCGCTGCACGCTGGCCTGGAACGAGTCGTACGGATGGTGGACGAGAACGTCCTGCTCCCGGATGATGCTGAAGATGTTCTGCTGGCTCTTCGTTTCGCCCTCGTGGACGAGCTGCGCCGGAACGAGCGGCGTCCATCCGGGATACCGATACTCGTGCGAGTACCGCTCGTCTGGAATATGGTGGTTGGCCAGCGCCATCATGTCAGCGTAGTCCATCAGCCCGTTGGACACGTACACGTCTTCGTCGTCGAGCGACAGCTCGCGCATGAGGAGGCGGCGCACCTCGTCCGGCATGGCGCGTTCTACTTCGAGCCGGACGACGGGCGCAAATCGCCGTTGGCGCAGGCGCTCGGAAATCATCTCAGTGAGGTCGTCGGCCTCCTCTTCATTGCGCCGCACGTCGGCGTTGCGGGTGACGCGGAAGGCGTGGACGCTCTTGATTTTCATCCCCCGGAAGAGCTCGTGCACGTTGTGCGCTACCACCTGCTCGATGGGGACGAACTGCAACGGCTCGTCGAGCGGCAGCCAGCGGCCGCGGTTCCGGGGCACCTTCACGCGGGCGAAGTGCTCGGTGCCACGCGTCGGGTGGCGCAGGATGACAGCCAGCGAGAGGCTCTGGTTCGAGATGAACGGAAACGGCCGGCCCGGATCCACAGCCAGCGGCGTGAGCACCGGGAAGATATTGGCCTTGAAATGATCGTGCAGATGCTGCCTCTGCGCCGCCGTCAGCGTTGCATAGTCGCGAACGCGCAGTCCAATCGCTTCATCGAGGGCGGGGGCCATCTGCTCGCGCCAGGTCGTGCCGAGCGCGTCGTACATCGGCCGCACCGCCTCGCCGATGAGCTCCAGCTGCATCTCCGGCGAACGGCCGTCGGGCGAGAGGCGGGTCACGCCGGCGGCCACCTGTCGCTTCAGCCCACCGACGCGCTTGCGGAAGAATTCGTCGAGGTTCGAGGCCGTGATGGCGAGAAAGCGGAGGCGCTCCAAGAGCGGCGTCCGCTCGTCCATCGCCTGATACAGCACACGCCAGTTGAAGCTGAGCCAACTCAGCTCGCGGTTGAAGTAGAGCGCCTCATGATCGAGCGACGCCTCGTCGGGCACAGGGCGCGCCACGTGCGGATTAGGGATGGCATCGGTGGCTGAGCGCGGCGGGGCACCGTTGCCCTGTGCCTCCAGGGTCTCGGTCAGCGCGTCTTCGGAATCGGCCATCGGACTGGAGAGGGGATTGGCGATTGGGGGATTGGCGATTGGGGGATTGGCGATTGG
>CAYFRX010000154.1:0-1798 GCA_964345515.1 uncultured Rhodothermales bacterium | reverse complement strand
GGATTGGCGATTGGAGGATTGGCACAGATTCCACAATCATCCAATTCCTCAATCCCCCATTCACCCAGTCGTGTACGCGGGTCCACCCTCATTCGCTCCATTCGAGGTACTCGCGCTGCTGGATGCGCTTGCGCAGGTCGTGCAGCGCCATCATCTGGTTCTGCAACGTGCGGAGCATTTCGTCGTCCCCCTCCTGATCGGCGCGGTAGATCTTTCGGCGGTGGGCGTCGATCGCCTCGTTGACGCGGTCGAGCTTGAGCAGCGTCATGGCGCTGGCCGCGGCCTCATACGGCTTGTCGTTGAGGCGCGGGACCTTCACCTCGCGCCGTCCCCAGTTCTCCGACGGCTCGTACTCGTCCATCATCACCGAGGCCGCCAGGTTTTGCACGTCCGCCCCGAGGCTGCCGCTGAGCGCACGCTGCGGATCGACCGATCCGTCTTCATACATATCCACGAGGGCACGAACCAGCTTGCGCGTCGGCCCCTCCGAGAACTCGTCGACCGCCATGTTGCCCAGGATGAACTCGACCATGGGCGTCCCGTGTTCGAGCAGAAGCCGCGTCAGCACCTTCTCTTCGGGCAGCGGACCGGTGGGCGCCGCGGTCTCGCGTCCCGCATCCGCATCGGATCTCGCATCGCCGCCATCGGGCGGTCCCTGCGGCTCCGCAACGCGTTGCGCGTTCTGCCGCTTGGCACGGCGCTCCGTCTGCTTCGCTTCCTTATTCCTGGCCTCTTCCAGCATGCGAAAGAGGTCGTTGTCGGGCACGTTCAGCACCTCGCTGGTGCGGCGGACGTACTCGCGCCGGAGGCTCGCATCCGGAATCTTAGCGATGGACCGCATGATACGCCGCTGCACAGCAACGCGGTCTTCGGGCGTTTCTAGTTCGCCGCCGCGCTGCGCCTGCCGGTAGCGGAAGGTGGGTAGATCCTGCCGCTCCTCGGCGATGAAGCGCGCAAACTCGTCCGCTCCTTCCGACTGTACAAACGAGTCGGGGTCCTCGCCCTCGGGGAGCTCCACCACGTAGGCGCCCAGTTCCTCGGCGAGCACCAGGTCCATCGCGCGCCGCGCGGCCCGCGCTCCGGCTTCATCGGCGTCGTAGAGCAGCACGAGGCGCTTGGCGTAGCGGCCCAGCGTCTTGACCTGCTGCTCGGTAAGGGCCGTTCCGCTGGAGGCCACCACGTGCTCCACACCGGCCTGATGCAGCGAGATCACATCCGTGTAGCCCTCCACCAGAATGGCTTCGTCTTCCTTTCGGATGGCCTGCTTCGCCTGCCGCAGCCCGTACAGCGCGCGGCTCTTGTCGTACACCCGCGTCTCCGGCGAGTTAATGTACTTGGGCTGGTCGGCGGCGTCGTCCAGGATGCGCCCGCCGAAGCCGAGCACCTTGCCCACGTGCGAGAAGATCGGGAAGATGACGCGGCCCCGATAGCGGTCGTAGTAACCGCTGCCATCCTTCCGCTCGATGACGAGGCCGGCCTTCTCCAGTGTCTCGGGATCGATGGGCGCCTCTGCGGCGGCGGTCAGCAGCGCGTCCCACGCATCCGGCGCGTACCCGAGTCCGAACTGTTTGATCGTCGGTGGCGTGATGCCGCGCTGGCGCAGGTAGTCGAGCGCCCGCTTCCCGCGGTCTTCTTGCGTGAGCTGGCGGTAGAAGAAGCGCGCCGCAAACCGGAGCGCATGGTAGATCGACTCCACCTCGCTGGCCGCTTCCTCGTCGACCGTGTCGTCGGGCAGGGGAATGCCGGCCCGCTCGGCGAGCAGCCGCGCGCTCTCGACGAAGCTCAGCCCCTCGATCTC
>CAYFRX010000153.1:4967-7607 GCA_964345515.1 uncultured Rhodothermales bacterium | reverse complement strand
GCGTTGTGGGTTGCGCGTTGTGGGTTGCGCGTTGATCGTTGAACGTTTGACGTTCCAACGCTCAACCCTGAACGCAAAACCCAAAACTACTGCCGTTCGGGTCGCCTCGCTATCGCTCGGGGCGCAGCAGGGGGAAGAGGATGACGTCGCGGATGGAATCCTGCCCGGTCATCAGCATCGTGAGGCGGTCGATGCCGACGCCGAGGCCGGCGGCCGGCGGCATGCCGTACTCCATCGCGCGGAGGTAGTCTTCGTCGATGGGCGCGGCTTCTTCATCGCCGGCGGCGCGGAGGCGGGCCTGCTCTTCGAACCGCTGGCGCTGGTCCTCGGGGTCGTTGAGCTCGCTGAAAGCATTGCAGATCTCGCGCCCCGCAACGACGACCTCAAACCGCTCGACGAGTCCCTCCTTCTCGCGGTGCTTCTTAGCGAGCGGGCTCAGCTCGATCGGGTAGTCCATCACGAACGTCGGCTGGACGAGCGTCGGCTCCACCGTGTCGCTGAAGATCTTGTCGTACAGCTTGCCGGCGCCGAGGTCGCCGTCCACGTCGAGGTCGAGCGCCTTTGCCGCGTCCATGAGCTCGTCGCGGGAGGCACCGTGCAGGTCGTAGCCCGTCTCTTCCTCGATAGCGCCAAGGAATGTGACGCGCTCCCACGGGCGGGCGAATGAGATCGTGTCGCCTTCATGCTCGATCTCCGGCGTGCCATGCAACGCCGTCGCGATGCGCTCGATGAGCTCCTCGACGAGCTCCATCATCCACCGGTAATCCTTATAGGCGACGTAGAGCTCCATCATCGTGAACTCCGGATTGTGGAAGCGGCTGAGCCCCTCGTTCCGGAAATCCTTTGCGATCTCGTACACGCCTTCGAGGCCGCCGACGAGGAGTCGCTTCAGATAGAGCTCGTCCGCGATGCGGAGGTAGAGCTCCATGTCGAGCGCGTTGTGGTGCGTCGTGAAGGGCCGTGCCGACGCCCCGCCGTAAATCGGCTGGAGCACGGGCGTCTCCACCTCCAGGTAGCCCCGCTCGTCCAGAAAGTCGCGCATCGTGCGGATGAGTTGCGCGCGCTGGCGGACGACGGTGCGCACCTCGGGATTCACCGTGAGATCGACGTAGCGCTGGCGGTACCGGAATTCTTTGTCGGTGACCTCGTTGTAGGTTTCGCCCTCGGCCTCCTTTACGACGGGCAGGGGCCGGAGCGCCTTCGAGAGCAGCTTGATCTCCTCGACGCGTACGGTCACCTCCCCCATCCGCGTGCGGAACACGTGGCCTTTGATGCCCACAATATCACCAATGTCGAGCAGGTCGCGGAAGACCTCCTCGTAGAATGCCTCGCCCACGTCGTTTTTGCGGATGTAGGCCTGGATGGTCTCCGAGGCGTCCTGCACGTCAAAGAACGCCGAGCCGCCCATCACGCGGATCGACGTGATGCGCCCCGCGATGGCCACCGCCATGCGCTCGCCGTCCTCCGGATCGTGGGTCTCGTCGTCGAACGTGTCGAGGATGTCGGCCGCGTGGGCGTCGGTGTCCCAGGCGTACGGGTACGGATCGATGCCGCGGTCTTCCAACGCGCGGCGCTCTTCGCGGCGGCGCTGCTCCTGTTCGTTACGTTCCGGCTGACTCATGGATGGATACGTCGTCGTTGGATGAGGGGAAAAGAAAATCGGGATAGGCAGTCTGCGATGCAACCCTGGGCAGGAGGCCCCAAACGCGAAAGACGCGACCCGGGAAGGTCACGTCTCGCATGCCAAGCGCGCGGCGTCTTTCGTCCTGAACGGGACGGGCCCGCAGGTGCGTTCCCTCCCGCATCGTCCCTGGCGTCAAGGCGTCACGAAATCCACTGTTCGGCTTCAAGATGAAGCTCATGGTGATGCGCGCGCAGCAGCCGGGCTACGTACTCGCTGAGATCGTGCGCCGGACTGCCTTCGGGTTGGGCCGTCGTGAGCGAGTTCATGCGCTCGGCCCCTTCGGCCAGGATTTCGAGGGCATCCGTAAGCACAAACCACCACGACTGGTCCTCCGCCACTGGCTCATCGCGGCGCTGCTCCGCGCACAGGTTCATCACCTTGGCGCCCTGCGCGCTCAGCGTCCCCTTGAGAGTGGCGAGCACATTTTTGTTCGTGGCGATCATGGTTTGGAGCTTCTCGCGCTGCCCCAGCGAGAGGGCGGCCTCGGCGGCCCGTTCTTCATAACACAGGGCCCGGTCGAGAATCTGGAGCGCCGCCACGACCACCGATTGAAAGACCGCCCCACTACTCTGCGCTCGATCGGCGAGCGCGCGGAGAGGTTGTAAATCAGCTGCATCGGCGGCGTCCGCCACCTCGCTGACCTCGACAAACTCCCCATCGGTCCGGATGGGCTTGCGCTCTAGCTTCTCTTTGTAGCGCGAGCTCTGCTGGCGCCACAGGGAGCGGGATTCCTGTGCCTTCCGCGACTCAGAATCGCTCATGTACGATTAAAGATTGTTCTGCATATCGTTGCACGTACGGACCCGACCGAAGCGCTGCTTCCGCCTCACTATCGAGCGGGGGGCTGCAACGGACCGTCTAATCACATGATCCAACCTCTTCAAACAATATGTGACCGGGTTGTGAATTAACGGAGAGTGCGCGTAAGGTTCAACCCGTGGGAGGTTCAACCCGTG
>CAYFRX010000153.1:0-4867 GCA_964345515.1 uncultured Rhodothermales bacterium | reverse complement strand
AGGTTCAACCCGTGGGAGGTTCAACCCGTGAGCTGGGAGCCACTCTCGTGCAGCGCGTCGTGCAGTGCGTCGAGCAGCGGCTCGGCCCGATTGGCATCGAGCTGTCCGCTTCGCATGGCGAGGCGTACCATCTCGTTGGTCAGCGCCGCATAGGCGGGAAGCAGATGCGGAAGGTGCATGGCGAGCGCCTCAAGGTGGGCGGTCACCGTCCCGAGGTCGCCCCGTGCGGCGGGTCCCGTCAACGCGCCTTCCGGACCGCGGGCCCCGATGTTGGCCTGGGTGTTCTCCACGAGGGCCTGAACCAGTGCAGTTCCGTCGTCGGGGTCGATGCCGGCCGAAGCGAAAATTTCGTTGACCATGCCCATCAAGGCCACCAATCCATTCGAGGCCAGTGCCGCGGCCAAGTGATACCGCGTCTTGGCTTCCGTGGGGATCCGGATCGCCCGTGCCCCCAGGTCGCTCGCAAGTTGCGCGCCAAACTGCACCGCGTCTGGATCGCCCTCCAGCCCCACGTAGATACCATCGAACGCGGATGGCGCGCTCTCGGGCGTGAAGGTCTGCATCGGATGAAAGCTGAGCGTAGCCGCGCCGACCGCGGCCAAGGGCGCCAGGGCATCCGCCGCAAGGGCCCCCGCGGTGTGGCCAACGATGGTGGAGCCCCAGTCTCGCGGCAGATCCGCCAGGGACGAAGCGACGGCGGGAATGGCGTCATCCGGCACGCATACCATGACGCCCTGCACGTCGAACGGCAAATCGGCCCCATCGTCGGATCCTACCGAGGCGCCGACCTCGTCGGCCAGGGCGCGGGCCGACGCCCGCTCCCGGCTGAGAATGGCCGTCACCGCGTAGCCCCGCTGCGCGAGCCGGCGGGCGAGGACGCGGCCCAAGGCGCCGGCCCCCACGATAGCCATCTTACGGCGTGATATCGAACGCGAAGCGTCTCCCATAGCCCGCTGAAGCTACGACGCAGTCAAGAGAAGACCCGGCCCTGAGGTCGCAGGACACACGGTGATAAAGTATAGAAAGCGTCTGCTCCAACCGCCAATGGCGGATGGCCCCATGTGCCGAGTGCGTTCGCGCTTTTTGCTGCATTTCGACGCGGCGCGGGAACGGCCCCATGCGAAGCGCGTGTGCGAAACGCGGCGAGAGCGGGACGTTTCCTCCGACTCGGTTGCGCGGGTCGACGACGCGTCGTAGCTTTGCTTTCGCATTCCCGATGGGGTCTGTCTTCCGATGGGCCTCCGATAACCAGCAGCCGGCCATGGAATTCGAGATCCGTGTGTGCTCTTCGTGTGGAACGGGCCTCGTGCAGCTGTCGGGGCAAGTGGATGTCCAAGCGCTGTGCGACGTGCTGAACGCCTTGCTGGACCACGAGGACTGGCTGCCGGATACGCGGGCGCTGTGGAACGTGCGCACTGTGACGGACCTGTACGTTACGCCAGCGGCCACGCAGCGGCTGGCCCACTTGGCGCGCGACCTGCAGGTGGGGTCGGAAACAAGCCGAACGGCCCTTCTGGCGCGCACGACCTCGCAACGGGCGTACGGCACCGTCCTGCTCCGCACCGTTCGGGGTGGAACCCGCAATCAGCAGACGTTCCAGTCGGTCGAGCGCGCTCTGAAGTGGCTCGACCGCGCGGACCGCGCTCACGCGGCGCCGTGCGGTCCTGACTGCTCCATCAAGCAATGCCTCTCGTCCGCCGGATCGCCCTCGTAAGCGCGAAACGGCCGGTCCTCCCTCTGTGCACGTCCCCACCCAAGCCCCAAACCGGGCTTACCCCCTTGCTTGAAAAGGCCGTCCCCTGTGTGGTAGAGGGCCGGCATCACCACCTGTTCTGGCCGCGGCCGGGGCAGGTTTTTCTGCGATTATCGAGGGCGGATGGAGAGCGGATGAGGGGATCATCAAGGGGGCATGGAGGCCCTATGAAACCCGCGCTGCAAGGTTACGCGGCCGTAAAGGAAGCGGTCCCAGTCCCTTCTCCCTGGAAACTGCGGTCTGGAGCTGGGATTGGAGTTTGCGAAGGCGACACGCGGACGACTCCGCGTGCGGCTCTTCGGAGCACGCTCCATGGGTCAATTTCTCTTGTTCTCTCAAATAATCATCAAGGTATTATATGAAGACTTCCTTCTTTAGGAAGCCTAAACCTCGCCGGCCGTGGACTCGCAAGCGCACATGGACCGATCGTCCTACGCCTGACCTCCACGCCGACCGAGAACCGATTGACTCGTCTTCACGCAGGACCCTCCGGCGCGACGCCTCGGGGCCCGAGACGAAGACGTGAACGTGACACCAAAGATCGCCCCGTCCTGTCGTAACGGACGGGGCGACATGCAGCCCGCTTTGGCTTCGGCCAAGGTGGGCTTTGCTATGTGCAGGCGATCTTTTACACGGCAATCCTTTGCGCCAGACGTTCCGCCGGCGGCGCCCGCGTTCTCGTGCCGCCCCCCTCAGGGAGGCGGGCACTGGATGAACCGCAGCGGCTCGGTGTGATGGCGTTCATTCGGCCCCTCTCTCGAACACTCGGGCCGCCGGCTCCTCTGCCTGGACCATGCTCCCCGCCCCTCACCGCACCACAGTCAGCCGCTGGGTATTGGTCTGACTACCGGCCGTCAGGCGCACAAAATACAGTCCGCTTCTAAGGTGCGGAGGGAGGCGAAACCGCGCCTCCCTCCGCCCGGCCTGCTGCCGCCGGGTGATCGGGGCAGCGACCAGGCGGCCCAGCACGTCGTAGAGGGCCACCTGGACTTCTGCGTCTCGGTATCCCTCGGGAAGCTCGTAGCGCAGCGTTATGCGCTCGCCGCGCGCTGGATTCGGGAAGGGCGTGTGCACCTTCAGCCGCGTCGGTGCTTCCTGCTCGACCGTGAGCTCGCTGGAGTACGTGGTCGTGCCGTCGAGATCAACCTGGCGAAGACGATACGACAGCCGGTCGGCGGCGAAGGGTAGGGCTGCATCCGTAAAGCGGTAGGACTGGGGCGCTTCGGTGGTGCCATGTCCCTCGACATACCCGAGGTGAGTCCACGTGTCGCCGCTCTGTCGCTCAACGTGGAACCCGGCGTTGTTCGTTTCGGAGGCCGTCTGCCAAGCAAGACGGATCGTAGCGCCGTCCTGGTGGGCCTCGAATCCGATCAACTCGACCGGGAGTACGTCGTCCCCGGCTACCGTGCTCGCGCCGATGGCATAGAGCTCGCGGCCGGTCGTAAAGCCACCGTAGGCGCTGAAGTAGATCGTATCGCCCATCATCGCGAAGGACGCCGGACTCCCCCCGCTCCCGGACGGCTGCAGTTCCGCGACCTGATAGGTGCCCGCCTCCGTACCGTCGGTGCGCCAGAGCTCCGTGCCGTCGGTGCCGTTGTCAGCGGCAAAGACGAGGACCTCGCCGAACCGCGCCACGTCGGAGACGCCCGTCGTGTTGAGGAGTCCGGACGCGGACCCGGGATGGATGTCCTTCACGAGCCGCGTATCGGTCAAGCCATCGCTCCGCCACCACTCGCGTCCGTGGACGCCGTCGTCGGCCCGGAAGAGCACGTACGTGCCCATGTCGATCAGCAGATCAGGGCCGGATCCGTCGGCGCCAGGGCGGATGTCCTCCACCGGGTTGCTGCTCCCATCAGCGAATAGCTCCTTACCTGCCGGGTTGGTGAAGGCCCGGTACACCGTCCGGCCGTTCGCGAGCCGGATAAAGTCCTTGTGGAGGGACACGGCCGGCTCTACCTCCGAGCTTCCGTAGAGCGCCATGTTGAGCCCGTCGCTGGCGCCCGGATGGTAGACCATGCCGACCCGTCCGTACGGCGTGCCGCCATCGCTGTCATCGTAGAGATCCGCGTTGAAATACACCTTGCCGTCGATAGCCACCATGTTTTCAGGCGCGTCGGCGCGCCATCCGCTCTCGGGGGTGGGCGCCGCGGATCCTCCGAACTTCCAGTTGAACAGGCGGCGTCGGTCTCCACTGTCACAGGTTCCCTCGGTGCATTTTGTATCGTCTCGACTGATGGCGCTGTAATACAGGATGTCCCCGATGGGCACGAACCCCTGCGGATCGTCGCCCTCGGTGTTGTCCAGGCTCGCGATAGGCGGCGTCGTGCCGGCCTCCGTGCCGTCGCTTTGCCAAATCTCGTATCCGGCGCCGCTGGTGGCCGCGAACACGAGGTGCCCCTGGAACGCCAGCAATTGATGGGGACGCCCATTCCCCGGCCCCGGATTGATGTCGCGCACGAGCCGCGTCCCACCGGCCGTCCCGTCGCTTGTCCACAGCTCCCGTCCGTGGGTGTCGTCCGTCGCCGAGAAGAAAAGCTGGCCTGCAACGACCGTGAAGTAGAGCGGCGACGAGCCCGATGCCCCGGGACTGATGTCCTTCAGCATGACGGTGCCGTCCGCCGTGCCGTCACTCACCCAGAGCTCTTCGCCGTGGACCCCGTCGTCGGCGGTGAAGATCAGTTGCTCCCCGTAGGTGAAGAGCTGCTTTGGGCTCGAACTGTGGCACTGGCTGCTGAACGAGCCTACGCAGTTGGGCCGAATGTCTTTGACCAGCGACTGGCCGTGTGTGGCAGGGGAAACCCCCAAAAGAAGGAGTGGGAGAACGATACTGAAGAAACGCATTAAAGGATGAGATTGGGTTCTGGAGAAGGGCGCTGTTATATAGAGCGCAAAAATGGCCCTGAAGGCGACACGGCGATGGATAGGAGCGGCCAAATCTCGGGGCGTGATCATACCGCTCTCCAGAAAGGACCGGACTCGGTTTCATCCGTTCATCGTCGCAATCAACCGAATACGCTTGACCTGCCGCACCAATCGCTTGGTTTTAGATCATTCAGGATGTCGCGTGATGCGCCGGCTCGCGATGAGCACACAGACGCATTCGGTGTGTTGGTA
>CAYFRX010000152.1:0-7653 GCA_964345515.1 uncultured Rhodothermales bacterium | reverse complement strand
GTGGTGAGGACAGGGGCGTACGCCACGCTGCAAGCGTTGGGGGATTCACATTCAAGCGCGTCATTCTTCCGGACGGGCGTTCGGTACGGCGCGTCCCCAGACCTCCATCCAATCGATGCGGGTGGAGGCCGGGCTCCCGCCGCCCCGCATGAGATCGGTAAAACCGACCTCGGCTATCCGACTGAGGTCGGGGGTCTGCACGGGCGGCCCCTCGGTGATCCGCTCGATGTCGAGCCGGCGCCACTGGAGATCCTGCACGGGGACCGCCCATTCGTGCCAGACGCCCCGCAGCGTATCGGCCTGCTCGCTAACGAGCCAATCGCCATCGGCCGGCTTCAGCACGACCCGCACGCTTCGGACGCCGGCTGGACGGCTGCGCCAGCGGATCATGGCATCCGGCACCGTCAGATCGACCGCTGCGTCCGTGTGGCGGAGCGTGACGGCCCAGGTGCCCTCGCACCGCCCGCTCCACACGTAGTGGGGATCGAGAGGCGGCTCTTCATGGTGGCTCTTCTTCACGTCCGCCGCGCCTGGCCCGTACAGATGAAGGGTCAGGTCATCACTGGCCACGTGATCCTGCGTGATGGGGCGCTCCGGCGGCGTCTCGGCCCAATCCTCCCGGAAGAACAGCCCCTGCTCGGCTTGCGCCTGCACGTCGGCGGCAAGGCCCAGGGCAAGGCCCACGACGGCAAACAGAAGCGGTCCGAGACGGCGCGAAGGAAGGCTCACCATGATGACCTAGCGGTTCAGGTAAAACGTGAAGGGAAGTCCGAAACGGGTGAATCCGTCACTATGGGGGCAGGGAACGTCGATTATGGCGCCTCGCTGGGGCTGTCGGGGCTCAACGATTTGATGAAGAGGACGAGCGACTCCACCTCCGCCTCACTGAGGATGCCTTCGTAGGCGGGCATGTTGGACTCGTACCCTTCAACTACCTGGCTCGCTGGCGACCAGATGGACCGCTCCAGGTAGGCCTCATCGGCCACGACCGTCTCGCCGCTTTGCAGCGGTCGCTCGGCGCCGTAGAGGTTCGCAAACGAGGGTCCTACCTGCTGCGAGCCGTCCAGCGCATGGCACGTCACGCACCCGACTTCCTGGTAGATGTGCCGCCCGCGCTTGGCGGTGGGCTCTACCGCTACGGCGGCTTCCGTGCTGGCAATGAGGTCGGGCGCCTGCTGCAGGTCCTGTTGCCAGTCGACGTCGCCAAATCCGGCCGCGTCGAGATCCAGGGGGCGCGCTTCATTGAGCGTCAAGTACACCGGGGCGTCGAGCGCCGTCCCATCGGCGGCAGTGATCGCGTAGTTGATCCCGATCTGCATGACAGTCTGCATGTCGGGCACGACCAACAGCACGGCCGTCTGGTCTTCCGAGAGATGCGCCGCCGCGACCGGCAATTCTTCCTCGCCGGGCGATCCATCGGGCGTGAAGTGGCCCGATCCGTACTGCTCCGTACGCTGGTAATTCCAGCGGCGCACCCCATAATTCCGTGCATTCGTGGCCGTCCCGGGGTCGAGCGGCTGCTCAAAACGGAGGATTACGCCCTGCTGGCCTACACGTGCGCTCGTCGGACGGCCGCTCGGCTGGCCGGTGTAGCGCAGGCGCAGGAGGCTGCTGACTTTCTCCGCCTGCGAGCCCCACACCTGGAAGCCCGCCACGTACACCTGCCCATCGCCCGGGCTGACCTGGCCCTTGCTCGTCGGGACCGTATATCGTCCCGCGATAGGACTGACGCCGCCCTGCCAGGGCGTCTCTGTGGTGTCCATGTACACATGGAACGGCCCCGGGCGCGTATACGAGAAATGCATCATCGCTCCGCTCAGCGGTCCCATCCGGTCGCTCGTCACCCAGAGCTGACTCGCCCCGGATGGATCCACCTGATGCGGGATCCAGGTGAGCGGCGGCTCCGGATCCGGCCGATCGCCCGCACGCTGCGTCGACGCCGGCACGCCGTAGTATCCGCCCTCGCGCACGGCGTAGATCGGCGTGGAGGGTACGAAGTTGCCCTGCTGATCGGACGCCGTCAGGAAACCCGACGCGGGATACGTCCCCAGGTAGGGCTCCCGAAATCCATCGGCCACGACGTGGATGCTGTCCCCATCGGCCGAGACCTGCGTGACGGCCCCGGCGTGGCGGGATCCGACGCGAAAGCCCGGGGCGGCCTTCTTGGAGACGCCCGTGCGCGGGCCAGCGTTCAGCGCGCTGCCCATCGACAGGAAGAAGCCGCCTTCCGGCCGCGGCACCATGTCGAGCGGCCACTCACGCGTCTCGGTGGACTGGATGACGCGGTTGCTGAAGTTCTCGTAGAAGTCGGCCTCGCCATCGCCGTTTTGATCGTGGAGCCGCACGATGCCTTCACGCCCGTACACGTAGATGGCTTCGTCCACGATGCTGAGGCTAAGCGGCTCATAGAGCCCAGAGGCAAACCGCTTCCAGCGGAGCCGCTCCAGGTTCGAGTTGATGCCCGAGACGAGCCACACGTCGCCGCTGAACGTGACCACGGCGGCCCGGTCGCCACCGTCGAAGAAATCGAGGTCACCCGCCCGCACGTTGCGGTTCCAGGGGTTCGGCAGGGGCAGCGTGAGTTCGTCGGTTACGAAGGCGCTCGTGTCCGGAGCCACCTCGCCCCGCGTGTACACGGCACGCGGCCAACGCGAGGCGCCGCTCTCGTCCACGTCGGCGATGTCAACGGGCCCCTCCAGCATCGACCGGAACGCCGGGAGCGCCGCGCGCGGCCCCGTCCACAGGACGACCCGGAAGGGCGCCGCCGGCGCATCGGCCGGAAGCTGGAGCGTCACGTACCGATCGTCGACCGCCTGAAGCGCTGCCCCGTCAGGAAGCTGCACAACACCCACTGCTGTCACCGTATCCGACGCCGCACCGTGCTCCAGCACGATCGCGTTGCCCTCCTGCATGACCGCGGCGGCGTTTCGGACCTCCGCGGCAACGAGCGTCAGCGGACGCGACGTGGACTCTACCTGGAACGTGCGCGTGATGCCCACCTCGCCCCCAGCTTCAACGCTACCGGGCTGCTCCAGCACGCCGGTTCCGCGCACTGAGTACGACAGGAGGGCCCGGTCACCGACCATGTGAATGCCGTTCCACCGCCCCTGGGATGCGTCGATGGGTCCGCGGCCGGGGTCGTCCGGATTCGGCCCAGGCGGGCGCGGATCGGAAAACGACGGGTCTGCCCCCATCCAGCCCGGATACAACCCCGTTCCGAATACGGGCTGATCGAGCACGCGCGGAATCTCATTCTGCTTGTTGTTGGGCTGATCGTAGGACACCTGCGCCATGGTCGACATGGAAACAAAGTCCCCGGTCCAGCCCGCACTCATGCGCAGCAGATCCGGGTCGAAGCTGGCATACGCGCCGTTTCCAAGTTGCAGGGCAACGCCCCGCACAGCCACGTTGCGCTCGGGCATGAACGGAGCGAGCCCCTCCGCATCGATGGTCGTGGTGATGAAAGGAAAGTCGGATTCGACGAACGGATCGAGCCCGCCCGCGGCCCACTCGATGCCCTTCAGCAGATGCCGGCGGAAGAGTGGTTCGCGGTAGACTGCCTCCGTGTGTCCGAGCGCTGTGTAGAACGAACGCCCCCCATCGTACTCCCGCATCCAGGCAATCGGATGGGACGCCCCCATCGTGCCGCCGTCGTATGTCGTTTCGTCGAGCGCGAGGAGCACCTCCACGCTGTCGGAGGGATCCGTGCGGAAGTTGTACCATTCGTCGGTGCGCGCCCACCGCTCGGGGAGATGGAGCGTCGATGGATGCGCGTCGTTGACCACGCGGACCGTCGCCTCCTGCACTTCCGGGTGGTCGTCGAAGAAGGCCCCCACGAGCCCGCCGTACCACGTCCAATCGTACTCAGTGGCCGATGCGCCGTGGACGCCCATGAAGCCGCCACCGCTGCGCACATAGCGCTCAAAAGCTGTCTGCTGGGCTTCATTCAACACGTCCCCGCTCGTGTTGAGGAAGACCACCACGTCGTACTGCGCCAGCCGATCAGCGGTAAACACTGACGCGTTCTCGGTAGCCTCCACCTCGAAATAGTGCGCGCGCCCCAGCGAACGAAAGGCCTGGATGCCATCGGAGATCGAGGCGTGGCGGTAGCCGGCCGTGTCCGTCTTGCTGAATACCAAGACCGAGAACCGCGGCGTGGCTTCGCCGTCGCCATCAGCAAGTCCCGCCCCCGCACACCCCATCACGCCGAGCGCGATGGCAACGGCTAGCAAGTACGCGCCCATGGACCGTAGATCCGCGTGTCTCATGGTCTCTTGATGGTGCTCTTCAAACGTGTTGCTCACTCGGTCGCAGGGTCAGGTCAGGCGATTGGGCCTCCCAATACCCGAGCTCGGCCGACACCACCTGGGCCGCCTCGCGCACCTGCTCCTGCAGGGTAGCGACCTGTTCCGCACTCGCCTGCGAGGCCAGCACAGCTACGGTGAGGGCTGCAGACGGGCGCCCTCTCTCGTTCAAAATTGGCGCGGCGACGCAGAGGAGGGCTGGGTTGTACTCGCCATCCACGACCGCCACCTGCTCCTGGCGCACCTGCTCCAGCTTCTCGCGCAATGTCGACCGGCTGGTGGTGGTGTGTGCGGTGAAGGCCTGCATCTCCTGCGCGTCCAGCATGTCCTCCGCCTCCTCGCGCGGAAGAAACGCCAGCATCGCCAGCCCCGTGGCAGTGCAATACGCTGGAGCGCGCTGACCGAGCTTCCGCACCACGACGGCCGACTTGGGGCTCTCTATGCGACGCACGTACACCACCGCGCCGTCGTCCAGCACGCTCAGAAAGACGCTCTCTTCACACTCCTCGGCCAGCCGGCGCATGCGGCGTGTGGCCGCATTGTAGAGGTCGGACTGGTTCAAGAAGGCATTGCCCAGTTCGCCCAGCTTCAAGCCGAGCCGGTACGTTCCGCGCTCCTCATCGAGGGTGACGCACCGCCGCTCCTCCAGCGTCGACAGGATGCGAAACAGCGTGCTTTTCGGGATGCCGGTCTCCCGCGTGAGCTCCGCGAGGCGCATGCCCTTGGGCTGCCGCGCGAGACGCTCCAGCACGTCGACGGCCCGCGCCAGCGCGGTGACCGTGTAGCGGGTGCTCATTGGGAATCTGATGTTTCAGATAAAAAACGCCGTTTCAGATATGGCACTATACAAAGTCCCATACGATGAATCAAGTGTGAAGTCCGGTCAAAGCCTCAGAGCCAGAATGATCGCGGCGATGAGAGGCCGCAACGACGCGGTAGTCGAAGAACCAGTGGCCCGGAAGGAAGTGAGAACGGCCGATGGATATGGTATCCGTTCCAGGACGAACAAGCCCCTTCCCAAGCAGAAAAGCCCCTACGCGCCGGGCGTAGGGGCTCCACTAACCATCTAGAAGCATGGTCCGCGCTCCCGTGCGATGGACCGGGAGCCGCCGGGCTAGAAAGCTGTTTCGGTCCCGGCGGTTCCAATGCGTTCGACGCTTACCGCACTCAATCCCTTGGGCGTCTGTTCGACTTCAAACTCAACTTCCTCGCCCTCACGAAGGTCTTCATCGGGCACCTCACTGTGGTGGACAAACACGTCCTCGTCCCCTTCATGAGGCTCGATAAATCCGTACCCTTTCGCAGAGCTGAACCACTTAATTGTCCCGCGGCGCATAGACTGAAGTAAGTGTTTATGGTGTTTTCCTAACCGAAACGAAGCGCAACACTATAAGGGTTGTGAGGAGAGGCGTTCCGCAATCCCACCAAAAATTTACCTGTGGGTGTCGGTTTAGGATTCTCTCCACGCCCCCGCCCCTTCCCTGCTCCCGCACGTAGCGCTGGACGGGAGGCTCGGCGGATCATGCCGCAATGTCGTTGAGTTCGCGCTTCACCTCATCAACAACCGATGGATCGCTCGCCGCCAACCGATCAATCAGATCGATGAGTTGCTCCCGGTCGAGCGTGTGGAGTCGATCGCGCAGCGAAAGGACGGGGGTGCCTTCCCCGCGCTGCTGGAGCACCGTCAGCAACGTGGCTACGATGTGTTTACACCACGAGCCCTCGTGGTACGGGCATGTGCATTCGACGTCGGTGATGCCCCCGGCGTTGAACGAGACGTGAACGGCGTACGGGATGTAGTAACTGCCCTTCACGCGGGCATGGATCTCCTGACCGCTGTACTCGATGTGCTGCACAGCCCCCTCGTCGAAGTACTGCTGTCCGCGCTCGTACGAGCCACGGGTCGTGTGCTGCCGAATTGCTTCGTCGGTTAATCCGGGAACGCGCATAAACGTAGGCGGGAGAAGCTGTAGAAGAGCAGTCGAAGAGGAATGGGCCTCCGCGTCAGGCGAAGCTCAATTGGCCCCCTGAGCAGAGGGCAGATCCTGAGCGCACCGGAAGCCGCCGTGGAAAAGGGCCGTCTCGGGCGTGGTGTGCGAGCGGGTGTAGACCCGAAAGCCCAGGCACCGGTCGCACTGGAACGAGCCGCCGCGCTGCACGCGCTCGCTCTGCGCAGTCGGCTCGAAGGACTCATCGCGCTCGTCGTAGGGCCGGTACCAGCTGCTCGTCCACTCCCACACGTTGCCGCCCATGTCAGTCAGCCCCAGCTCGGTCTCGCCAAACGCGCCCACCGGCGAGGTGTAGCGGTAGCCATCTTCGACCTGGTTCTTCACGGGAAAGCGGCCCTGCCACGTGTTTGCTTGGTGCGCGCCGTCCGGCGTGCGCTCGTCGCCCCAGGCGTGGAGCGATCGGCTGTTGCGCGCCCCACGGGCGGCGTGCTCCCACTCGACCTCCGTGGGCAGGCGCACGCCGGCCCACTCGCAGTAGGCGTTGGCGTCGTTCCAGGAAACCTGCGTCACCGGGTGATTGTCCGGCGCCGAAGGCCCCTCCGGCCCGAAGGGCTGGCGCCAGTTCGCCCCTTTCACGAGGCGCCACTGGTACGTCCGCGGGTCGAGCACACCCGCATCGCCAAAGCCCTCGGCCTGAGTTTCATACCCGGTGTCTGCAACAAACGTACGGAATTGGGCCACCGTCACCGGATGCTTGTCCATGAAGAATGGGTCGACCTCCGCCCAGAAGGTCGGACGCGCATTGCTTCGGTGCCGCTCGGTGTGGCCGGACGTCTCCGTATCGTTGCCAATCAGGGTGCGCCCGCCCGGCACGAAGACCATCCCCTCCGGCACATTGGCGGTATCAGCCGCAGTGGCTTGCGCGGGCGCCACAGCTTCGGCGGCGGGCTGGTTCGTCTGGGGCGAGGCGGCGGTGGAGGCCTCAGCCGACGCGCTTGGCGACGGATCGGGCGTGCATGCGGTTAGGCCTATCACCGCACCGACGAGACCCCACAGGTACCAACGAGAACAACGAGGCATGGCAATTGAAACAGGTTGAATTCTCAGAACAATGCTGGGTACAGAGCGCTCGCCAAGCGCTAGCATGCATGATAATAAACTTCGGGGTTCCCGTCTTGGAACTCAAACGGCCCGGCTGCTCACCGCCCGACTCAGAGGCCCGACGAAAGCCCATTTCGCTGGCCTACCTGTGTGGCCGTGCATTGCGATCAACCGGTTTAGAGTGTACAATGGTACACGGACACCACGCCGTGTGTGCCGATCCACCTGCCCAATGATACCCGTCGGATCCGGACTGACGAAATGATCCAGCTGCAACAGATCCTTTTGCCACCGGAAGA
>CAYFRX010000151.1:0-7717 GCA_964345515.1 uncultured Rhodothermales bacterium | reverse complement strand
CGTTGATGCCTTGATGCCCTTTGAGCCAGCAGCGTGCCGGCTACTGGGAGGTCACTTCACCGGCATGGAAAGTCGCAAGCCGGCCGTTCGTTTCGAGCTGCAGCGCCCCGGCTTCCGTGATGCCGCGCACGACGCCTCGCACGGGTGCGCCGGTATCCGTCGTGCGCAGCGTGATGCGCTGATCGAGGCGTTGCAGCCGCGCTTCATAATGGGCTCGCACGGCAGCGTCCTCGTCCTCAAGGAGGGACTGGTAGCTCTGTTCGAGGCGGTACAACAGTTCGGCAAAGAGGGGCGCGCGCTCGATGGGTCGCCGGGCCGCCTGCTTCAGCGAGATGGCCCGGCCGGACAGCTCCGGGGGGAAGCGATCTTGGTTCACGTTGAGGCCCACGCCGAGGATGACGAAGTTAGGCGTGCCATGGTGCCGCCCGGAGAACGAAGATTCGAGCAGCATTCCGCAGCACTTGCGCTCCCGCAGAAAGACATCATTCGGCCACTTGATGGTGGCGCGGAGCGGCGCGGCAAAGTCGTCGAGCGTGCGCGCTACGGCCAGGGCGCCGGCCACGGTGATCAGCCCGAGGCGGTCGGCCGGAAGGGGCGGGCGCAGCACGAGCGAAAACAGGAGGGTTTTCTCGGGGGCCGCCGTCCAGGAGCGGCCGTGGCGGCCCCGTCCGGCCGTCTGCTCCTCGGCGACGACCACACTGCCCTCCGCGGCGCCGTCGTGGGCCCAGGCGGCAGCCCGCTCGTTCGTCGAGCCGATGGACACGTAGCCCTCCATCGAGTGCCCAAACCGGCCGGTGCGCAGGAGGGACGTCACCGCGCGAACGAGGGGGATGGAGGGGACGTCGGACATAGCGTGTTACGGGAGAGGCCGGTAGGCGGAGAACGACGCGTCCAATCGGAAAAATCGCGCCGTCCGGAGGGGCATGTCGAGGCGTGCGTCGAGGCGCGTCACGTCCGGGACCCAGCCGCTGTCGGGCGCCGGGCGGAGGCGGGCGAGCATGCGGCTGTCCTCACGGAATAGGAGGCTCGTTTCGGTGCGCACTAAATACAGGCCAACGAGCTCATGCGTGTTTGGCTCGACGAACAGGCGGGCGTGGCGGATGGCCCGATCGGCCCCAAGCTCACCGGGCTGCGCGCGAATTTCCACGACGCGGACCGTCCGCTCGCCAAATGCCGTATCGGGGCGAAGGCGGTAGCGGAACGCCTCCCGCCTGCGGGGTTCGAGGTAGGCCGGATCGTCGGGCAGCACGTACTGCGCCCGATCGATGAGGCCGTCCCGGCCTTTGGGGGCCAATGCGTCCAGCCACCCGCCATCGAACGATCCCGCGGAGTCGGCCTGCACAAGCAGTGGCCGCTGCGTTGAATCCGGGGGCGGGAAGCGCAGCACTTCGGCCCGGCGGGCCGTGATGGGACCCTCCGGCGGCCGTTGTACAGTCTCCACCCGATGCGTGAAGGCGTAGCGCGCGAGGCGGTCGAAGGCGGCGGGCAGCGTGTTTTGCTGCAGCGAGTCGAGCACGGTGAGGGCCGCGCTCCGCTCGTCGCTCGTCGCCGTGAAGAGCGCGTCGTTCGGTCCGAGCATCCGAGGGTCCGGCGGTTCGGTAGCGCACCCCATCGTCCAGCAGGTGGCCAGGAGCGTTAGCACCACGCCGCGCAGACAATCCTTTCTTAAAGAATGGACGTGTTCAAGAGCAGGCGGATGCATAGACGGTGGCAAATTCATATGTTGCACACAATTGACTCTTTCGCAAGGCAGAAGCGCGCAAAAGTTTCGGGCCGGCGCGCCGAGCCGCAGCCCTTGCCTAAATCTCCACAAACGATGCCGCCGCCGTATCACGCGGAACGCGACGTAGCCATCACCGCCGCACGACGGGCTGGACAGATGATCCGCGCCCGCGCCGGCACGGCCGCCACGCAGGACGTCCGCGAGAAGCGGCGCAACGATCTCGTCACTCAAACCGACGAAGATGCGCAGGAGATCGTTACCGCGGTGCTGACCGAGGCTTTCCCGGCCTACGATATTCTTTCGGAGGAAGGGGCGGCGGTCGAGAACGACGCGCCCGCGGTGGACGGCTACCGCTGGATCATCGACCCGCTGGATGGGACGACCAACTTCACGTTCGATGCGCCGCCCTATGCCGTCAGTATCGCCTTGCAGCACGAACGCGAGATCGTGGTGGGTGTGGTGCTCGACGTGCCGTCCGACACGTTATACGCGGCCGTCCGGGGCGGCGGCGCTTATCGCAACGGCGCTCCCGTGCGTGTCAGCGGGGTCGATCGCCTCGCCCACAGCCTGATCGCCACGGGCTTCCCGTTCCGCACGCCGGACAACATCGACGCGTATGTCGACGTAGTGGGCTCGTTCGTCGGGGCGACGCGGGGCGTGCGGCGCCACGGCGCGGCGGCCATCGATCTCGCCCGCGTGGCCTGCGGCCAGTACACCGGCTTCTTCGAGACCGGTTTGAACCCGTGGGACGTGGCGGCCGGCGTGCTGCTCATCGAAGAGGCGGGCGGCCGGGTGACCGACTTCCGCGGGCGCACGGATGCGCTCTTCGCCCGCCAGATGGTGGCCAGCAACGGCGCCATCCACGACGCAATCGTGGAGCGCGTGCAACCCATCCGCGACATGCGCTGATGGGACGGGCTGGACATTGTACGGGAGACGTTGAACATTAGAAGCGCTGCCATCGGCTGCACTCGACTTGCTTCCCGCCGCCAGGGCGGGCGTCCTTTCGAATCCCTCTTTTTCATCCAACGCATACTGTAATGAACGACGCTGGATACGGCCTTCTCGACGGTAAAACCGGCATCATCTTCGGAGCCCTCAACGAAGACAGCATCGCGTGGTCCATCGCAGAGGCCGTGCATCGCGAGGGCGGGGAATTCGTGCTCTCGAACGCCCCCGTTGCGCGCCGGCTGGGTACTCTCGACGCGCTCGCCGAACAAACCGACAGCTCGATCATCTGGGCCGACGCGACGAGCGACGACGACTTGCAGGCGCTCTACGAGGAGGTGACCGATGAGCTTGGCGCCGTCGATTTCGTCGTCCATTCCATCGGGATGGGCGTCAACGTGCGCAAGGACGTGCCATACGAGGATCTGAACTACAACTGGTACCAGAAGACGCTCGACATCTCGGCAGTCAGCCTGCACCGCATCGTGCATCACGGCCTGGACACCGGCGCGTTGGCCGACGGCGGTTCGATTCTTGCCCTCAGCTACATCGGCGCGCAGCGCATCTTCTCGAAGTACTCGGAGATGGGCGACGCGAAGGCGCTCCTCGAAAGCATCGTGCGCTCGTTCGGGTACCGGCTCGGCCAGCGCGGCATCCGCATCAACGCGATCTCCCAGAGCCCCACGCGCACCACGGCCGGCTCGGGGATCGAAGGGTTCGATGCGATGTACGAGTTTGCCGAGAAGGTGGCCCCCCTCGGGAACGCCAGCGCCGAGAGCTGCGCCGACTACGCCGTCACGCTCCTGAGCGACCTCACTCGCATGGTGACCATGCAGACGCTCCACCACGACGGCGGCTTCAGCACGATGGGCATCTCGGACGCCCTCGTCGAAGACATGACCGCCGCTTTCCAGAACAATGACGAATAGCGCGCGGCGAGATGGCGTAGCACGTTGAACGTTGAAACACAGGAACGTCAAAACGCTCCAACTCTCAACACACCACGCACCCGCACCATGATCAAGCTCTTCGTCTCCGACATCGACGGCTGCCTGGCCGAGCCGTATCGCCCGTACGATCTGGACCGCTTCCAGACGATGGCCGATCACGCCGCGACGGCGCCGGACGTGGGCACGGCGGCGGCGCGCCCCGCCGTGTCGCTCTGCTCGGGCCGCGCCTACGCGTATGTGGAAGCGATGGCCCAGGTGCTCGGGCTCACGACGCCCGTGCTGTTCGAGAGCGGCGGCGGCCTGTTCGATCCGGTCGAGGCGCGCACGATCTGGCATGCAGACTTCACGCCGGAGGTCGAGGCGGAACTGCGCGAGATCCGGCGCTGGATGGTGGAGACGCTCTGCCGGCCAGACACCTCCATCTCGCTCGATCACAACAAACGCACGCAGGCCGGCGTCGTGAGTCCCAACACGAACGAGCTGGAAGCGCGCCTGCCGGACGTAGAGGCGTTTGTGGCGGGCCTGAACACGGAGCTGCGGGTCTTCACGACGTACATCTCGATCGACGTGTTGCCGGCCGCCATCACCAAGAAGCAGGGCCTGGAATGGCTGGGCCGTCACCTCGGGATTGCGCTTGAGGAGATGGCGTACATCGGCGATACCGGAGGCGACCTGCCGGCGCTCAACGAGGTCGGCGTGTCGTTTGCGCCGGCCAACGCCGAGGAACGCGTGCGGCGTGAGGTCGATATCGTTACCGAGTCGCCCGTGCTGGCTGGCACGCTGGAAGCGTACGCCTGGTGCGTACAGCACAACGAGACGGCGCTGGCCAGTGCCTGATCGGGGCTCAGGCGGACCCGCGCCCCGCTGCAGTACCGGTTCCCCACCACGTATTTTCTGACGCTACGCTCATGCGAACGGTTGTCCTCATTGGATTGCTCGTTGGGAGCCTCGGCCCGGTCGATGCCCCGGCGGACCCCCATCCCGATTCGGACTTGTACTATGCCGTGAAGCATCAGGCCACGATCTACAGCGTCCCCGACTCGTCGAAGCCCTTCGTGCGGTTGGGCATGCAGGAGCCCGTCCACCTGGTGGCGCGCGGCGGGTCGTGGTGCCAGGTGGAAACGATGGACGGTGCCAACGGCTTCGTGGCGTGTGAGGCTATTTCCAACCTCTGGATCCGCGTCGCGAAGCTGAGGCAGCGCGTGTACGTGTACCGCGGCACCGAACTCGTCCGGTCGATCAAAGCTGATCTGGGCTACAACACGTTCGCCGACAAGGAGCGGCGCGGCAGCGCACGCTTCCGCGACCACTGGCGGACGCCCGAAGGGCAGTTCTTCGTCGTCAGGAAGAACCCCAATAGTCAATTTTACAAGGCGTTTGTGCTGAACTATCCGACGGCCAGCGACGCCGAGCGGGGGCTCAAGCAAGGACTCATTTCCGAAGCCGAACACGCGGCCATCGTCGAGGCCCAGAAGCAGTTTGTGATGCCGCCGATGAACACCGAGCTGGGCGGCTGGATCGAGATCCACGGCGACGGCACGGGCCGGGCCACCAACTGGACTCAAGGCTGCATCGCCATCCCCAACCGCGTGATCGATACGCTGTGGTCGCACGTCAAGGTTGGCACTCCGGTGCTCATTGAGTAGATTGGTCCGGACGACGCATTACCCGGCACTGTGCCGTACACCATTCATTGATGACTGTCATCAACGACCAACCATCCATGCACATGACCTTATCGAGAGTACTGAGCCTCATCGTCGTCGCGGCGGTCCTTGCCGGCTGTTCCTCCGGCGGCGCGCAGACCGAGCCCCCCGGGGGGTGGAGCGCCGCGGACGGCCGCTGGTGGGCGGGGGGACTAGATACCTCGCAGGCCTTCCGCCAACTTGATTCGCTCCATACGATGGGGGTGGGCGAGAGCGAATCGTATGCGGCCAACCTCCAGGGCGCCAACCCGGACCAGTTTGCGCAGGCTGTGAAGCAGGAACTTATTGCCCTCTTCCGCAACAATCCGGAAGTGGTGGATTCGCTCTTCGAAGAATACGCCCGCCCCGATATCGACGAGGCAGACCTTTCGGCGAGCGACGAAAAGGAGATGCGCAACAAGCTCAACCAGTTCAAAAACGAGAGCTACAAGGCGATCAGTCAGCACTTCACCGAGCCCCGGCGCCAGAGTCAGGAGCTTTCGATCAATTACCCCGACAGCCTGCGCCGTGAGGAGACGAGCGGTGAGGTCGAGATGCAGCTCTATCTGAACGAGCAGGGCCAGCCGCAGTCCGTTCAGTTGTTGGAAGGCGTGCATCCCGTGCTGAACGGCATCGCCATGAACGCGGCGACACGCACGCAGTGGCAGCCGGCCTACCTGACGCGCGACGGGGAGCAGCAGCCGATCCCGTCGTGGGTACGCATTCCGATCAACTTCCAGCCGCCTCCCGGCGGATGACTGCACCCGACGCACGCTTTTGTGCAAGCAAGCGGGTAGGGGCCTAAACGGTCGCTACCCGCTTTTTTTTGTGGACCAGAGAATCTGTGCAATACTGGAGAAGCCGCTGAGTCAGTGTGGGGTTGCCCGCGTCGTCGCGGATCCGTTCATTGGTAATTCCCCACTGCCCCACACTTCTTTTTTTCGCCTCGATCCCCGACCCATGCTACCTCCAGCCGCCCGCCGCCTCCGCTGGCTCCTCCCGCTGTTGCTCGCTGCGCTCATCCTGAACGCGGCGCATCCGGCCAGCGCGCAGTCGGTGGCTTCCAAGGCGTCCACCACGAATTCATTTGCGACATACCTGGCAGCGCCAGATTCGGTTTATGACTACGAGCACACTCGCACCATCGAGCGGGACGCGCACACGACGCACGTGCTGCGGATGGTATCGCAGCGGTGGCTGACAGACGCCCAGGTCGATGAGCCGACGTGGTGGCACTGGGTGACGATCGTCGTGCCGGACACCGTGGCACACGACACGGGCCTGCTGTGGATCGGGGGTGGCGCGCGCGACGACGCGGCGCCGGACGAGGCGCCGGGCTTCCTCGTCGAGGCCGCGCAGGCCACGCACTCCGTCGTGACGCACCTCCACAACGTGCCCTTTCAGCCCCTCCGGTTCGCGGGCGACCCCGAGCGTCCACGCTACGAGGATGCCCTGATCGCCTACGGATGGCGGCAGTTCCTGGAAGGCGGGGCCCGCGATGCCGACGCCGAATGGCTCGCTCGCCTGCCCATGACGAAAGCGGCCCAACGCGCGATGGATGCAGTGACCGAGTACGCCCGCGCCGAAGCCGCCTTGAACGTGGAACAGTTCGTCGTGGCCGGCGCCTCGAAGCGCGGATGGACGACGTGGACCACGGGCATCTTCGACGACCGGGTCGTCGCCATCGCGCCCGTCGTGATCGACCTGCTCAACATGAAGCCGTCGTTCGAACATCACTGGCGGGCGTATGGCGCCTGGGCCCCGGCTATCAGCGACTACGAGGAGGAAGGCATCATGGCGTGGGAAGGATCTCGCGAGTACCAGCGCCTGCGTGAACTCGTCGATCCGTACGCGTACCGCGACCGGCTCGCGATGCCTAAGTTCATCATCAACGCCAGCAGCGACGAGTTCTTCCTGCCCGACTCATGGCAGTTCTACTGGCATGATCTCCCCGAGCCGAAAGCGCTCCGCTACGTGCCCAACACAGGCCACTCGCTCGATGGCACCGATGCGCCTGCGAGCCTCATCGCCTTCTACGAGCACGTCGTCACCGACACCGCGCTGCCGCCGTTCGACTGGCGCGTGGCCGACGACGGCACCATCCACGTCATCACGAACCCGAACCGACCGCCGACCGATCTGCGCCTGTGGACGGCCACGAATCCGGAGGGGCGCGACTTTCGCCTCGGCCAGATCGGCCGGTCGTGGACAGCCCAACCGATCGACCGCACTGCCGACGGACGCTACGCAATCATGGTCGATGCGCCCGAGCGAGGCTACACGGCGTACTTCGTGGAGGCGACGTTCGCCGACGGCAGTGCGTATCCGCCCAAGCGGAGCACGGGCATCGTCGTGACGCCCGACACGTACCCGCACCCGTCCTTCGAGGCGGAGACGCCGCGCGGCACGCC
>CAYFRX010000150.1:0-7814 GCA_964345515.1 uncultured Rhodothermales bacterium | reverse complement strand
TGCCCGACGACGCGCTGCCCGATCGGCCCCGGCTGACGGAGTGAGGTGTCTCGCCGACGGCTGGTTTCAGCAATGGGGGAATCCTATCATTTGACTCGCGGCGAACTCCGGTCTATCTTGGCGTTAAGAAAAAGTGAACCGGTGGTGTTTGCGAGCACTTCTCTCTCATGGCTGCTCCCGATTACAGTCGCGACCCATCCGATCGACGGATTGCCGAGCGCATTCGCCAGGGGAGCGAAGCGGCTTTCGAGACGCTTTTTCGTCGCTACTGCGACCCGCTGTGTGCCTTTGCGGAAGGCTTCGTCGAGGCCTCGCCGATCGCTGAAGACCTCGTCCACGATGTCTTCTGTGACATCTGGGACCGTCGGGTCGACTTCAAGCCGAAGGGGACGGTAAGAGCGTACTTGTATCGCGCCGTTCGGAATAAGGCGTTGAATAAGATCGAGCACCTGCGCGTCCGTCGTGAGTGGGTGGCGGAGAAGAAGTCCGACCTCACGCTGTCATCCATGGAGGCGGCCCGGGCCGCGGAGTATCACGAGCTGCAGGAAGCGGTGCAGCATGCCATCGAGGAGCTGACCAAACGGCAGCGAACGGTCTACCAGCTGGTCCGCCACCAAAACCTCAGCTATGCCGAGGTGGCGATGGTCCTGGATATTTCCGAAAAGACCGTCGAGAATCACATGGGGCGCGCCTTGAAACGGCTTCGCGCGTCGCTTACAACGCTCTTCTCCATGTCGTCCTGACATCGGCTTCGGCCGGCGCCTCATCTGGGCCGTTGCGAACGGCGTTCCTCTCAGGCCGTGCAGTTCGCACGGAGGGAGGGCTCCGTCGAAGATCATCTCTGGGCCTTTCCCGAAGGCGTCTGCATCGATACGCAGCCCATCTCCACAAGACGGCAGAGCCCGAAATACCACGGTACCGAGTGAGGCTGCTCCGTCGCTCTGGAGTCGTTACATTATCGTAACAATCATTCGCTGGGGGTTCGGGCGGACATAGCTGCTTTAGAGGGTGAACAGCAAGCACGGAAAGATAAGCACGGAAAGATCCTCCGCCTCCCTCGAACTACGCTGTCCACCAAGATCAACAGCAGGGCATGGACCAGCCGGTAGATTGGAATCTCCTCGCGAAGTACCTCGCCAGGCAATGCACGCCGCACGAGGAAGAGCGCGTGCAAGCGTGGTTGGACGAGGAGCTGGAGCGCGAGCGATTGCTTGACGAGCTTGAACGGATTTGGGACGTGACGGAACAATCGCCCCCCGAACGCGACGTGGATGCGCTCTGGACGCGGCTCCAGCGCCACGTCCGACGCACCGAGGCACACGACGCCCCGGCGATAGGGCAGGAGCCGGAAGAGGCCAACGGCCAGGCCCGCCCCCATCGCCAGGCGGCGGACCGATCGGCCGAGCGGCGAGCGGCCGATCGAGCTACGCTGCACCGGCGTCGCCGCTCGGCCGCGCAGCGCCTCGCCCGCGTGGCCACGATGGCCGCCGTCGTGCTGATCATCGCGCTGGGGGGGATCTGGCTGTGGAGCGAGGACCCGTCCGCGCGCCCTGCGGACGAGAAGCAGGTGTTTGCCACCGAACGAGGACAGCGGGCCACGGTGCGTCTCCCGGACGGGACGCAGGTGCGCCTGAATGCGGCGAGCACCATCACATTGGCGCCGTCATTCCGAACCGAGGCGCGCACGGTACAGCTCGAAGGCGAAGCCTACTTCGACGTGGCCGACGATACGAGTCGCCCGTTCATTGTGCGTGCCGGACCGGCCGCAGCGCAGGTGCTGGGGACGCAGTTCAGCGTGAGCGCCTACCCGCAGAGCGAAGAGGTGCGCGTGGTGGTGACGGAAGGAAAGGTCAACTTCGGAGCGGACGACGAGAGGGGTGATGCCTCAGCGGCGCGCGACGACACGGGGGGGACGGAGCCCAACGCGGCCGCGTCCGGCGACGCCGCGTCGCGGAAGGTTGTGCTAGCCGCCCGCCAGATGGGACGGCTGACGCGTGCGGGGCAGGTCACCCGCAGTCAAGCCGACCTCGACCGCGCGCTGGCTTGGATGGACGGTATGCTCTACCTCGACAACGCATCCTTCCGCGAGGTGGCCCGCACGCTCGAACGATGGTACGACGTGAATGTGGTCGTCGCCGGAGAAGCGACTCCCACCGGGCATCTGAACGCGCAGTTTGACGACCGGCAGCCCTTGAGCGAGGTGCTGCAGGTCATTGCCACGACGTTCAAGCTGAGGTACGAGTGGGAGGGGAAGACCATCCGATTCACGGTGCCGGCATCGGGCGCCGCGGCTCGCTAGCGGGCAAGGCCTGAGGAAGCTTCATGGCTTACCCACTCCAACAGTCTCGATTACTGCTCACACATCAACGACTCCACTGCGATGGACGCTCTATACGACGTTTCGGCTCCTCAGAAAAGAAAAGCGCTTTCAATCACGTTCGCAGTTTTGGTCTGGTTGGTCCTTGGCGGCGTGGCGTCGGGGCAACAGGGCATGGCCCAGAGCCCCGATGCCGAGGCTGTCGACCGATTGGCGGTCTTGGATGACAAGGTGTACGTCCTCCCGCAGCAGGTGCAAGATCGGGAGGGGACCGAGGCGCGGATGCAGGTCATCCCGCTGCACGAAAGTAAGCCGCCCTATCCGGCGCTCCGTCAGCGGATCTCGATCCATCTGCAAGACGCCACGGTCGAAGAGGCGCTCGATCAGATCATGCGTCGCAGCACCATCCGGCTGGCGTATCTCCGCGAGACGGTGGACATTGAGAAGCGGGTGACGCTCCACCGGGATGCGGCGACCGTTTGGGAGGTGCTCCGTGTGGTGCTGCAGGATACCGGCCTGCACCTCACCCATCTGTCCGGCCAGCAGTTTGTGCTTTCCCACGTTCCGGAGACGGAGCACCGCGTCGAGGTGTTCGCGTTGCAGCAGCCGACGCCGATCGAGAGCGCGCCGTTGGAATTGTTGCGGCTCAACGCGCAAAAGCGACAGGAGGCCGTCACCGGGCGCGTTACCGACGCGAGCAGTGGAGAAGCGCTCCCGGGGGTCAACGTCGTGGTCAAGGGCACAACGGTCGGGACAGCGACCGACAGCCGCGGGAATTATCAACTGACGGCCCCCTCGCTGCAAGACACGTTGGTCTTTTCCTTCATCGGGTACCAGACCGAAGAGGTGCCCATCGACGGGCGGACGGTGATCAACGTGTCGCTGCGGTCCCAGGCGCTCACCGGAGAAGAAGTGGTCGTGACGGGTTATGGCACGCAGGCGCGGCGCGAGGTAACCGGTTCCATCTCCTCGGTTGAGGCGGAAGCCGTCAACCAGATCAGTGAAGCGTCCTTGGAAAATGCCCTGCAGGGTCGGGTGGCCGGACTGCAGATGACCCAAGCCGGCGGATCGCCCGCCAATCGATCGCGCATCCTGATCCGCGGGATCAACTCGATTTCCGCGGGGACCGAACCGCTGGTCGTGATCGATGGGATGCCGGTCAGCGGGAGCCACCAAAGCGCAGGCGGCATGGACCAAGCGATCAATCCGCTGGCGTTGGTCAATCCCTCCGACGTTGAGTCCATTGAGGTGCTCAAGGATGCGGCCGCGACGGCCATCTACGGGTCCCGCGGCTCAAATGGCGTGATTCTGATCACGACCAAAGATGGCCGGCAGGGCGGCGGCCTTACGGTGAACTATAGCACCGGGGTAAGCACGCCAGTTGACACCTATGACTTTGTTGGGACGGCCCAGTGGCTCGAACTTGCGGATCGGGCGAAGGCTAACAATCCGAGTGGGTTGGATCCGTTTGACCCGGCCACCGATTACGATTTTGCCACGGGCGAGGCCGAGCTCACCCGCCAGGAGTTGGAAAGCATTAACGTTGACTGGTTTGATAAAATCCTTCAGCCTGGCAACTACCATGACATCAACCTATCCGCGAGTGGCGGAAACGACGCCGGCACCAACTACTACGCGTCGGCCAGTTATCGGACCGACGAGGGCTATCTGGTCGGCAACGATCTTGATCGACTGATCGCCCGTGCTAATCTCGATCTGACTCCTCTCCAAAATCTGACGGCGGGCATCCGGACCAACTTTTCGCTGCTGCACCAGGACGAAGTGCCGGTCGGTGGAGGCGCCCCGTGCTGCAACGATCAGATTGCCAACGGGAATTGGAATGCAGCCGTGGGCGACGCCTTGCCCTGGCTCCCGGTACGGGGTGAGAATGGCAACTTTTTCGACCCCCTCTCCGGCAACAACCTGGTCGCCACGTTGAATAGCGACTGGTACACCTCGTGGGGCCGTAACATCCGCACACTGGGAAAGGTTTACGCGGATTACCGGATTCCAAACTTCGAGGAGCTGGAGATCCACTCGGAGGCCTCGCTGGACTACCGCGTCAGTACCAGCTTGCGGAGCGCTACCGGGGACCTGCGCCCGGCGGGCACGCCGTACGGGCGCCAGCAGGGCGGCCAAAATTGGGACTACAATTACAACGCGTACGCGACGTACCAGAACACCTTCTTGGGTAGTCACGACGTCGGCGTCACCACCGGTGCGGAGGCGTTCTCTCAAAACTTCATGTCGGAGTTTATCGAAGCGCTGAACCGGACCGCGACGGACGAGATGATTGGCAGCCCCTCCGGCGATGACATTCAACGGTTGCAGTTTGCACGCGGCGAGGAAATCCGCTTCATCGGATACTTCGCGCGCCTGAACTACAATTACGAGGGGCGCTACATTGCCCAGTTCAGCTTTCGCCGCGATGGCTCTTCGGTGTTCGGGGCGGATCGGCGGTTCGGCACCTTCCCCGCCGGGTCCGTGGGCTGGGTGATGTCCGATGAGCCCTTCCTGAGCGACGTCGACGTCCTGAGCTTCCTCAAGCTGCGAGGCAGCTATGGCCTCACGGGCAACTCAAATATTCCCGGCGGCGCCACCGACGACCAGTTCCCCGGATGGAAACGATACGGGCGCGTTTCGACGGGCTACTACCTGAACCAGATCGGCTCGCAAGAGGTCGGTTGGGAGACCACGAAGAGCACCGACGTCGGATTCGAGTACGGACTGTTCGATGGGCGGGTCACGGGCTCGCTCGCCTACTACCGGCAGGACGTGGAAGAGATGTTGCTCGCCAGCCCCATCGCCGAATCCAACGGCACCGGGTCGGAGCAGATCTGGGCCAACATTGGCGATCTGCGAAACGACGGGTTGGAGTTCCAGGTGCGCTCGATCAACATCGGCCGGAGCGACTTCACCTGGCAGACGGATTTCAACCTGACGCTCAATCGCAACGAGGTGCTCTCGCTGACGCCCATCATCGCCGACAATAACTCCGGGCTGCGGCAAGGGGTGACCAACACCCGCATCGGACAGCAGATCGGGCTCTACTTCATGCCCAAGTCCGCCGGTGTCAACCCAGATACGGGCTATGAAATGATCTATGCCGCGGACAACGATCCCTTCCTCGTCAATGAGGACGGGGAGTTCGTCGACGAGAGCGGCAACGTGGTCAACAAAGCAAATCGGATTGCGAATCCGGACTACCTGCAGCCGACCGGCGAAACCCTTCCGGCCACGCAGTCCAACATGGCCAATAACCGAGCCTTGCTGGAGGACAAAAGCGGGATCCCGTCGTACTTCGGCGGGCTCACCAATTCGCTTTCCTACGAGGGGTTCAATCTGAGTTTCACGCTCAACTTCCAGGGCGGAAATTACCTCTACGACAACGTCATGGAGCGGGCCACACGCGTGCTAGGGACTCGGAACCTGAGCACCGAATTGGTCGGCAACTTCTGGACCGAGAACAACCGCGACGCAAAGTATCCCAAGCCGAGCTGGCGCAACCAGTACGAAGTCGATGGGGAGATCGAGACGTTCGGGGAAGAGTCGTCGATGTACCTCTACCGCGGTGATTACGTGCGTCTGCGCCGGGTGCGTATCGGGTACGACCTGCCGAGCTCGGTGCTCCGCACTATCAACGCCCGTGGTATGGAGGTGTACGTTACCGGATCGAACCTGTGGACGTATGCGCCGGACTTCCCGGGGCTCGACCCGGAAGTGACGAGCTTCGGCAATCCGCAAGCCCGCAACCTGAGTCCGGGCATCATTGGCAGCGGCTTCCGGCCACCGGCCCGGCAGTTCAGCGTTGGCATCAACATGAGCTTCTGATGGCGACAGGTGGCGACCCTGGCATTCGATTTTGAAATCATGAGCGACCAACCCATGAAAACTGCTAACGCACTACTCATCGTCGTTGTATCGTTGCTGCTGACTACGGGCTGCGACGGGGAAGAGTATCTGACCAACGTGACGCCCTCGTCCAATGAGGGACCGGGACAAGGCGCGTGGAAATCCGCGGAAGATCTGGAGCACCTCACGGTAGGCGCGTACTGGATGACGTCCGGCGAGATTTTCGGCGATAACCAGCAGGTCTTCGGAAGCTGGGCCCGCACTATGCCCACGGACGTTGCGGTCCCGTTTAGCGATGCCGGCGGCGGATACTATCTGGAACCGGAAGACGCCGGCGTGTTTTATGACCGCAACCCGAATAATCCCGACAACGGAGCCCTCAATGACATCTGGGGGAGCTGTTATTCCTCCATCGCCAACAGCAACAATGGCATCGGTTTCATCGAAGAGAACTTCTTGAATAACGAGGGCCCCCCGCCCTTCGCCGACCCGGATAACTGGATTCCGCGCTTGTACGGCGAACTCAAGTTCTTGCGGGCTTACAACTACTACATCTTGGCCAAGACCTTCGCGCCCCCGTACAGCGAGGGGAGCTTGTCCGAGGAGTCGGTCGTCATCCGGACGAGCCAGACCGGTGGGTTCGAGGAAGCCAACAAACCGCTCGGCACGGTCGAGGAGCTATACAACGTAATCGTATCCGACCTGGAGGACGCGATCGGAAACCTGCCCGAGCAGCCGCGCGCCGGCGACCCCGATCGGTACAACTACAGCCGCGCCACGAAGCCGGCGGCCAAAGCGCTGCTCGCACGGGTTTCTTTCGAGATGCAGAACTGGGGACGCGCGCAGCAGCTGGCCACGGAGATCATTGATGATTCGCGGTTTCAGCTGAATGAAGATCCCATCGTCGCCTGGGAGCAGAATCAGTACGTGCGGCCCAACGAGATCATTTGGTACTACCAGTGGGTCGCGGGCGATGGCGTTGGGCACGAGGGCAGCGACTGGAAGTGGCCGAAGGGCTGGAACGTGTGGAACGCCACGCGCGCCAACTGGGGCAACAGCGGCTCCATCGTGAACAACGTCAAGTTTGTGGCGACCAGCTACTCGTTCCTCGAACGGGTTGGCTGGATCGACAACGCCACCGACCGAAACGAAACGCAGGCGGCACAAGACGACCTGCGCTATCAGCAACTGTTCATGCGGTTTGAGGCCGGCGACGATACGGGCGGGCTGTCCTTTGACCGGCTGACCGTCTGGGTCAACAAGTACTACCGCAGCCCCGACAATCCGCCCACGACCAACGTCCCGTTGCTGCGCCTGCCGGAGCTGTACCTCACGCGAGCCATCGTTGCCTTCCGGGGCGGCAACGGAGCCAGTCAGGATCTAGCGCAGGCGCTGAGCGACGTGAACGCCGTTCGGCAGCGGGCTGGGCTCGATCCCCTGACGCCGTCTGAACTTACGGAGGAGGCCATCCACCGCGAGCGTATGATCGAGATGGCCTTCGAAGGAGACCGGTTGCCCTACCTGCAAGCGCTGCGCGAGGACATCCCCAACGGAGACCGGGGGGCGGGCCGTCTGGCTTGGGACGATCCGTCGCTGGTCTTCACGATCCCCAGCAGTGAGACGGACTTCAACAACGCCATCCAGT
>CAYFRX010000149.1:0-7821 GCA_964345515.1 uncultured Rhodothermales bacterium | reverse complement strand
GGCGTCAGGACGGGTTGACCGGCTCCGTGTCGCGGCGGCGGTCGGGCGCAGAGACGACGTCGATGAAGTAGTCTTCGAGGCTTCGCCGCACCGGTTCCACGGCCTCCAGCTCCACGTCGGCGCTACGGAGGCGGTCGAGGACGGCGTTCAAGTCAGGACGGTCCTCCACCTGCAGGCGGTAGCGGAACAGCGACGGCGTGCCCGTCTCAAAGGCGTCGGCGGGGCGGATGCGCCCGTCCAGCGCGTCCAGCACGGCGTCCGGGATGCGCGTGGCCTGAAGGTCGTAGACGCGCTCGATGGCGGTGAGCTCCTCGATCGTGCCGTGCCGCACCAATTGGCCCTCGTTGAGGATGGCGACGCGGGTGCAAATCTTCTCGACCTCAGAGAGCAGGTGTGAGTTGAGAAAGATGGTTTTCCCCTCGTCGTGAAGCCACAGCAGGAGGTCGCGGATCTCCCGGCGGCCCACGGGGTCCACGCCGTCCGTCGGTTCATCGAGAAACACGAGGCGGGGATCGTTCAGGAGCGCCTGTGCCAGGCTCACGCGCTGCATCATGCCCTTCGAGAACTTCTTGAGTTTCGTGTGCCGCCACTCCGTCATGTCCACCTGGTCGAGCAGCTCCGGGATGCGTTGCTCCCGATCCTCTGCTGGCACGCCCGACAGGCGCCCGTAGAGGTGGAGCATCTGGTCGGTCGTGAGGAAGTCGGGAAAGCGGTGTTTCTCCGGGAGATAGCCCACCCGCTGCCGCGCCTGGGATTGGTGGACGGCACGGCCGAAGAGCCGGGCGCGTCCGGACGTGGGCCAGGCGATGCCCAGTAGAATTTTGAGCAGCGTCGTCTTGCCCGCGCCGTTGGGGCCCAGCAGTCCGAAGATCTCTCCACGGTTGACGGTCAGTGAGACCTCGCGCAAGGCGCGCACCGACTCGCGATTGAAGAAGCCGCTTTGATAGGTTTTGGAGAGCGCTTCCGTGCGGATAGCCGGATCGGACATCAGCGGGGCGATGGGTGGTAAAAGAGACGATGGGTACAAGAGGCAACGAGGCGGCCCGCCAGAAAGTTACCCGCTGCCGGCTTGGGCTCGGAGATCGAGCGTTCGAAGCCCCTCGATGCTTCCATCGGTGGAGCGGGCGATCTGAACCTGCCACGGACCGGGCTCGCGGAGCGTGAATACCGTCCACGTCCGGTATCGCATCGAGCCGGACACAGTCACCTCGTCGGTGTTTCGAAGCGTCCCCTCGTGGTTGTATTGGATCGAGATGGTCTCGCCCTGGACGCCCTGCGGGACGACGAACACCATGCGCAGGTAGTACGACTGCCCGACTTGCACCGCGTCCGGCGCAATCTCGCCCACACACTGGTACGCCTGGGCGCCTTCGCGCGGGATCTCCGTGCAGATGTGGGTCTCAGCGAGCACCACGCCCTGCCCCTGGCCGCTGTAGTAGAAGTCGATGAAGCGGCGAGCTTCCTGGGGAGACGGCGCCTCCTGGGCGGACGCGGTCATGAACGTTCCCATCACGAGGAGGAGCGCAGAGCAGAGGGCACGTCGAAGCATGGCGTCGTGGCAGGCGTCAGGCAAAAAGCACATGGGGGACGCAGGCCCAAACTACGGGTCGAACGTCGTACAATAGAGCGTACGAAATAGGACTCAGTCGCTGGCTTCGGGTTCGGATGAAGATGGCGTCGCTTTGGGATCGTCGATCGACGAGGGCGGGAGTTCCGACTCGTCACGCGTGTACACTGTGCGACGAGGGAAGGGGATCTCGATGCCGAGCGCGTCGAATTCTTTTTTCAGCCGCATGCGCAGGTCGCGCTCGGCCGCGAATTGCTCGCCGGGCCGGACCTTCGTCACGATGCGGGCCGTCACCGACGAGTCGCCGAAGTCCATGAGGCCCTGCGCGGTGGGGGCCTCTTCGAGCAGAATGTCGTCGTCCACCGATTCGGCCCACTCGTTGGCTACGCGCTCCATGACGGGCAGGATGGTGTCGACGTCTTGCTCGTACGACAGGCCGACGGGCACGACGACGCGCGCAAACTCGATGCTCTTGTTCCCGAAGATTCGCAGCTCGCCGGCCGGCACCATGAGCAGTTCGCCGTCGAACTTGCGCACGCGGATGAGCCGTACGCCGATCTCCTCGACTGTGCCGGCCTCGTTGCCAATCCGGATGAGGTCGCCCACGTGGATGGTGTCGTCGAACAGCAAGAAGATGCCGGCAATCACGTCTTTCACCAGCGTCTGCGCGCCGAAGCCGAAGGCCAGGCCCGCGATGCCAGCCGTCGCCACGAGCGCGCCGACATTGATGTTCAGCTCGCTCAGGATCATAATGGTCGCGATCGGCCAGATGACGTACCGGCCCGTCGACGTTAACAAGTTGCCAATCGTGTAGACGCGCTGGCGCCGCGGATCGAGCGATGGGAGGGCCTCGACGCTGGCTTTCCACCGCTCGACGGCGCGATCGAGCACCCGGAGGATGACGATAGCCAGTGCGGCGATCAGGACGATTTGAAAGAGCGACCCGAGCAGCGTCATCCACAGAGTCGGGTCGAAGACGGCCGCACGCAGAGACTCAACGAGCCCGCTCAGCGTCAGGGGTTCCGAGGCAGCTTGGGTGGTGTCGGCCGGAGGGGATTGGAGCTGAGAACGCAAAGGAACGATAGATTGAGGAATGGTCGATTTTCGATTGGTAGACGAGACAACAAGGGTCGAGCATTGTCGGGCGACGCCAACATCAGGACAGCATCTACCGTGGGCCGAGTTCGTCGGTATCGATCAACGCGTTTGTCAGTCCTTCAATGATCTAATCGTCAATGGTCCAATCGTCAATCAGGGGAAGCTACGCCGGCTGCTTGTCGGTCAGCGCCTCGATGCCGGGGAGTGCCGCGCCTTCCAAGAGTTGGAGCATGGCGCCGCCGCCGGTCGAGACGTGGCTGATGGCGTCGGTATAGCCGGACTGAGCCAATGCGGAGACCGAGTCGCCGCCGCCCACCATGGTGTAGGCGCCATCTTCAGTCGCTTCGGCGAGGGCCTCGGCGATAGCCATGGTGCCCTGAGCGAAGAGCTCCATCTCGAAGACGCCCATCGGGCCGTTCCACACGATGGTCGCAGCGCCGTCGAGGGCCTGCGTGAAGGCGTCGATCGTCGCCGGACCGATGTCGAGCCCCATCAGGCCGTCGGGGATGTCGCCGGTGACGGTTTGAGTCTCGGCCTCGGCGTCCATCTCGGCGGCCACCACGTGGTCGGACGGGAGCATTAGCTTGTCGCCGATGGCCTCCATCATGGTGCGGGTTCGCTTCAGGCGGTCCTCTTCGACCAGCGAGGTGCCGACGGACTGGCCGCGGGCCTTCAAGAAGGTGTAACTCATCGCACCCCCGACGAGGAGACGGTCGGCCGTGTCGGAGAGCGCATCGATCACGCCAATCTTGTCGGACACTTTGGCACCGCCGAGCACGACGACGAACGGATGCTCGGGGTCGTCGCGCACGGCGGTGAGGACCTCCACCTCTTCCTTCATCAGAAGTCCCATGGCAGCCTGCGGGACGAACTGCGCTACGCCGGCCGTGGATGCGTGGGCGCGGTGGGCGGCGCCGAACGCGTCGTTCACGTACACGTCGGCGAGCTCCGCGAGGGCCTGGGCGAACGCCTCGTCGTTGGCTTTCTCACCCGGTTCGAAGCGTGTGTTTTCCAGCAGGATGACGCTGCCGTCCGGCATGCTGTCGATGACGTCCTGCACGGCCTGGCCCGTCGTGTTGCTGGAGAAGCGCACGCGCCTGTCGAGCAGCTCCTCCAGCCGATCGGCCACGGGCGCGAGGCTGTACGACGGATCGGGCTGGCCGCCGGGACGGCCGAGGTGGCTGATCAGAATCGCCTTGCCATTGGCGTTGATGATGGTGCGGATGGTGGGAAGCGCCGCCTGGATGCGGGTGTCATCCGCCACGGACTGGGTGCCATCCTTCGCCTGGGCCAGGGGGACGTTGAAGTCGACCCGCACGAGGACGCGGCGACCGGTAACTTCGATGTCGTTCAGGGTGAGTTTGTTCATGCCGGATAGGAGGACAGGTCCAGAAGAAGACAATGCCAAGATCAAATGCCAAAGGGAGAACGAACAGGTGTCGTTCTCCCTTGGCGGTTCGACAGCAGTACAACTGATTAGGCGGGTTGCTGGGCGGCTTGCGTCAGCCGCTCCACCGCGTCCACGGTGCGATTCGCGTAGCCCCACTCATTGTCGTACCAGCCGATGAGCTTCACCATCGAGCCGGATGCCATTGTCGATCCCGCATCAAAGATGCACGAGTGCGGGTTGTGGATGATGTCGACCGAAACGAGCGGCTCCTCGCTGTACTCCAGAATGCCGTGTAGCGGGCCCGACGCGGCGGCCTCCTTGAAGGCGGCGTTCACGTCGTCGGTCGTCACGTCCGCGTCGAGGTTGGCGACGAGATCCGTGACCGAACCATCCGGCACGGGCACGCGCATGGCCATGCCGTCAAGGCGCCCTTTGAGGTGAGGGAGTACCTGTTCGACGGCTTTCGCGGCGCCGGTCGTTGTCGGGATGATGGACTGGGCGGCGGTGCGGGCGCGACGCAAGTCCTTATGCGGTCCGTCCACAATGTTCTGCGACGAGGTGTACGCGTGGACCGTTGTCATCAGAACGCTCTTCAGGCCGAAGCCATCGTCGAGCACCTTGACCATGGGCGCGAGGCAGTTCGTGGTGCAGCTCGCGTTGGAAATGATTTCCTCGTCGCCGGTCAGCACGTCATCGTTCACGCCAAGGACCACCGTAGCATCGACCTCGCTCCGGGCCGGGGCCGAGATGACCACCTGGTCCGCGCCCGCCGCGAGGTGCTTGGCAGCGCCCTCACGCGTGCGAAAGATGCCGGTCGATTCAACCACCACGTCGCAGCTCAGGTCGCCCCAAGGAAGCTGGGCGGGGTCTTTTTCATTAAATACCGGAAAGCGGTCGCCGTCCACGATGAGCGTGCCGTCCTCAACGGCGACGTCGAAGGGAAGTTGACCGTGCACGGAGTCGTACTTCAGCAAGTGGGCCAGGGTGTTCGCATCGGTCAGGTCGTTGACGCCGACGATGTCGAAGTTGTGTTCGTCTCGCTCCAGAATCGAACGAAACACGAGCCGTCCGATTCGACCAAATCCGTTAATTCCGAGCTTGATGGCCATAACAGTCTGTAAGTTGGTGGTGAAAAGAAATGTCGAGCGTGCCGCATTCGTAAGGAATGTAGGCGCGTCCCCGCAGCGCATGATACATCGCATTTGTACGAACCTCAGCCCCCAGGGTCCAATCCCACCTAGAAACTTAATAAAAATCGCGTGCAAAAACGTAGTGAATCCAGGTCGGCCCGTAGGGGGAGGAAACGAATGCAGACCGGTGCGTTAAAGCGCTGGACTTGGATCGGCGCGCCGGCTTCCGTGCCAATGTGCATTCCGGTCGCCCCACAATTATGTTGCAGGCCGACCCGTTGCGCTGCATGGCGCTCACGATTCTACGCGTCGCCCGCGCCCGTCTCCCTCTTTTTTCGATTATTGATCATTATTGTATGTCTGCGCTCAAAACGTCTCAGTCCAAGGACACGTCCTCGCGAAATGAGCTCCGGGAGGACCGCATCGTCACGTTGTATGCGAGGGCTTGGATGTTCTTCGACGAGAACCGCAATTTGGTCTACGGCGGCCTCGCCGGGTTGGTGGTGGTACTCGTCGGCATTGCGGGCTACGCATACTACCAGTCGCAGCAGCAGGCCGAGGCCGAGCAGCTTCTCGCACAGGTTGCGCGCACGTACGAGCAGGGCAACTACCGCCAGGCGCTCGACGGCACGGGAACCTCGCAGGGGCTGTTGGCCATCGCGGAAAACTACAGCGGCACGCAGGCCGGCAACCTGGCCACCTATTACGCCGCCGACGCGCTCTACCGGATGGGCGAGTACGACCGCGCGCTGGAATTCTTTCGCGAGTTCGACAAGACGGAAGACTTTATCGGCGCCAGTGCCTACGCAGCGCAGGCGGCCATCCATGAGACCCGCAGCGAGTACGAGCAGGCGGCCGAGCTGTACCAACAGGCCGCCGAGCAATTTCCCAACAGCCTCACGACGCCCAAGTATTTGATGGAGGCGGGGCAGGCTTACGAGGAGGCGGGCAACTTCGAGACGGCCATCGCCATGTATGAGCGGATCGAAGAGGAGTACCCCGATGCGGAGCAGGCGCAAGAAGTGCCTCGTTACATCGCTCGGGCGCGAGCCAAACGGGCGGGCGGCGCACAAGCGGATGGTTCCTGAGTCCACCCCGTCGCGTTCCACGCATAACCCCTCGGCTGCATGGCTGCTTCCATCCTGGTTATCGATGACGAGGCGAGCATTCGTCGCACGCTCCGCGAAATCCTAGAGTACGAGGATTACGACGTCGACGAAGCGGAGGATGGCGAGAAGGCGTTGGCAGCCCTCCGTTCGTCGTCGTACGACCTTGTGATCCTCGACGTGAAGATGCCCGAACCCGACGGCATGGACGTGCTCGAAGTCATGGCCGAGGAGATGCCCGAAGTGCCGGTGCTCATGATCTCGGGGCACGGCACCATCGAGACGGCCGTGGAGGCGACGAAGCTCGGCGCATTCGACTTCATCGAGAAGCCGCCCGACCTGAACCGGCTCCTCGTCACCGTCCGCAACGCGCTTGACCGCGGCGAGCTGGAGACCGAGAACCGCCGCATGCGGCAGACGCTCACCGAGCAGCAGTCGGGCGACCTGACGCCCATTGTGGGCGAGAGCGCCGCCATCGAAGAGATCAAGAGCACGATCGAGCGGGTGGCGCCCACCGAGGCGCGCGTCCTCATCATGGGCGAGAACGGGACGGGCAAAGAGCTCGTCGCCAAGTGGATTCATCACCGGTCGGCGCGGAGCGACGGGCCGCTCGTCGAAGTGAACTGCGCGGCCATCCCCAGCGAGCTCATCGAGAGCGAACTGTTCGGTCACGAGAAGGGCTCGTTCACTGGTGCCACGAAGCAGCGCATCGGCAAGTTTGAGCTGGCCGACGGCGGCACGCTGTTCCTCGATGAGGTGGGCGACATGAGCCTCTCCGCGCAGGCCAAGGTGCTGCGTGCCCTCCAGGAAAACAAAATCGAGCGTGTGGGGGGCGACCGAAGCATTTCCGTGGACGTGCGCGTCGTGGCGGCGACGAATAAAGACATCATGGCGGAGATCGACGAGGGCAATTTCCGCGAAGACCTCTACCACCGCATCGGCGTCATCTTGATCGACGTGCCGCCGCTGCGCGAGCGCCGCGAGGACGTGCCCATCATCACGAACTACTTTGCCGACCGGCTGGCGCGCCGCAACGGGCTGGCGCCCAAGACGTTCACCGACGGGGCGCTCCAGCGGCTCAAGCGCTACGAGTGGCGCGGCAACGTGCGCGAGCTCAACAACGTGATCGAGCGCCTGCTCATCCTGAGCCGGGGCGACACCATTAAGGCTGACGACGTGGACCGCTACATCCGTCCGGCCGGCGATAGCGACGGCCCGGGGCTCGCCCTCATCCACGAGTACGACGACTTCACGGATGCGCGCGATCAGTTCGAGAAGATCTTCATCCAGCAGAAGCTCGACGAGCATGACTGGAACGTGAGCCAGACGGCCAAAACGATCGGCATCCAGCGGTCGCACCTCTACAACAAGCTCAACAAGTACGGCATCGAGCGCGACGAGTAATCTCGGTTGAAGGTTGGCAGGTTCCAGGTTGGAGGCGGAATGATCACGCCCTGCAACCTTCCAACGTTCAATCTGCAACCTTCTAACCTTGCAACCGTCCCCATGCCCCTCCTCGACGTCGACAAC
>CAYFRX010000148.1:0-7838 GCA_964345515.1 uncultured Rhodothermales bacterium | reverse complement strand
GCCACGCTCATCGTCTTTCCACTGGACAAGGGAGGCAGGTTCTCCGCATCGAAGGTGCCGGCCACCGACGCAGCCTCTACGATTGTGAACGACGTGCCGCCCGGCGGATCGTAGCCGTCGAGCAGCGTCACGTCGAGCGTGCCGCCGAGCTGCACGTCGCCCGTCGCGTGCAGCTGGTCGTGCTCGGTGCCGGGCGTGGGGCCGAGCGCTTCGATGGCAAGCGTCGTGCCCGACAGGTCAGCGGCGCCCTCCACCGTCAGGAGGCCCGGCGACGTGCCAGGGCCCACCGTGCCTGTGTTGGTGAATGCTCCGACGGTCGAGACATCGAGGGTGTCCGTGCCCTGGATCAGGCCTGTGTTATCGAGTGCGTCGGTGAACCCGGTGCGACCGGCCTCCAGCGACAGTGTACCGCTGTTGAGAAAGGGCACCCCAATGGGCGAGCCGCTGCTCTTGTCGTCGTACGCGATGGGCTCGCCGCCTGAGCTGGTGCGCTGCCCGACGCCGGTCTTCACGACCGTCCCGGCGTTCGCAAACTGCTCCTCGCTGGTCGATCCGTCCCCCGGCTCGATGCGCCCGTCGCGCTGGATGTCGACCGTGCCGCCGGCCTGCACGTCGACCGTCGCGCCAGCGTTGAGGTAGAGCGGCGCATCGTCCCACACGACGGAGCCCGTCACCACGAGGTCCCGGCCGTTGAGAATGGCCTGCGAGCGCTGCACCGGAAAGTCGCCCTCAATGTACTGGGCCACGACAGACGTGAGCGTGCCCTCGATGGTGAGCGTCCCGCCCTCGCCCATGCTTCCGTCGCCCCCCTCCATGGAGGCCCCCGCCGGCACGGTGAGATTCCCGGTGCCGGTCAGCGTCGCGTTGTCGTTGACGCCGAAGGTGGACGTGTCAGCAATGGTGAGGTCGGTGTTCAATTCCATCCGTCCCTGCACGTCGAGGATCTGGACGGTTTGGGACCCCGCCGTGTTGAACGCAAAAACGGCGTCGGTAAAATCGCTCGTGTTCACCCGCAGTTCGTTGAGCTGATTGATCGTGAGCGTCTCCTCCAGGATCTGGCCGTCGCGCGTGACGAGCGTCCCGCCAAGGTCGAGCGTACCGGCAAACGAGAGCTCGTCGAACACCTGGACCGTGCCGTCGCCCTGCACGGTGCCCGTGATGGCGAGGGCGCTGGACGGGTTGTCCTCTCCCCGCTGGAAGGTGAAGTTACCGTCCGTCATGTCAAAGAGCCCACCGGTCGTGCTGCCTTCGCTCACGTAGATCCTAACGGTGCCCACGGCAGCGCGGATCGTGCCGTTGTTCTGCAGAATGAGGCGCTCATCCCCAAAATTGAAGGAGTCCTGATGGCCGATCGTCGAACTCTCGAACGTTCCGACCCCGACGGTCTTGACGATCGTGCCGTTGTTGATGAGGGTCGGCAGCGTGGAACTGGGGTCGATGGGGCGGATGCCCGTCTCGCCCGCCTGGAAGTCGACGACGCCCTCAGCGCCCACGACGAAGGTTGCGCCGCTCTCCGGGCTGATGCAGCCGGACGTGATGGCCATCGTGGCGTTTAGCTCGAGCTGGCGATCATCGCGCAGCACGACGGGCGGGTCGAAGCCGCTGCATCCTTCGGCCGACACGGTGGAGGCCCCGTTGAGGGTGGTCGTGCCCGCCCCAGCGAGGTCGCCGTCCGTCCACGTCAGCCCGCCGTTGAGGACCGCGGTGTCGGTCGACAGCGACCCGAACCCGGTGGCCAGCGTGTAGAGGCTGTTGACGACGAGCGTCCCGCCACCCGATACGCTGCCGCCCGCGTGGTCGAAGGCGCCGCTGACGGTGAGTTGCCCATCCACGCTGAGATTAACGCGGGGGGAGGTCTGCGCGATGCTCGCCACCTCGTGGGTGCCACTGACGGTGATCTTGTAGAATGAGCCGGGATCGTAGTCGATCAGCACATCATCGCTGGCGGTGGGTACGGCGCCGGTGCTCCAGTTGGCCGGGTCGCTCCACGAGGTGCCATCGCCGCCACCCGTCCAGCTGATTGAAGGCGCGCTGAGCCGCACGACGAGGTCGCTGCCTCCCTGATCGGCGACGGCGAGGTCGGGGTAGCCATCGCCGTTGAAGTCCGCGGCGGCCACGTCATAGGCTGCGGCGCCGGCTGCGAATGTGCCGGCGGAGGCCAAATTGCTGCCTGCATCGCGCGCGATGGTGACGCCATCGGTATCGGAGGCAAACGCCACGTCCAGGGCGCCGTCCTGGTCGAAGTCGGCTGTGCGCAGATGCCATCCGAAGGCGGCCTGGCCCGTCTGAATATTTTCGAGGCTCCCCGTGCCGTCGTTGAACAGCTCTACCCAATCGGTGCTGGAGGTGCCGCCCGAGGCCACCACGTCGAGGTCGCTGTCACCGTCGAGGTCCAGCACACCCACGGCTTGCGGCGTCGTTAGCGCGCTGTAGAACGTGGTGGCCGGATAGGGATACGGCGAATCGCCGCTCCCGCCATCATTGAGTGTGACGTGCACCCGCGTGTTGCCGTCCACGGCGACGAGATCCGGCAGACCGTCATCGTTCAGATCGGCCGCGAGAATTCCGTTTTTTTCATCGCCCGAGCAGGAACCGCACAGGGTAAGGCCTGAGCTCAGGGACGTGAAGCTCCCATCCCCGTTGCCTTCGACAAAGTAGATGGCGTTCCGCGTGGTGTACGCGACATCGACGTTGCTATCCCCGTCGAAGTCCAGCGGCGTGAACTCTTTCGCGCCGGTGGCCACGGAGAGAACGGTCGGCGCCCCAAACGTGCCGTCGCCCTGACCGAGCCGCGTGATGAGCTGCTGTTCGGGCCGCGAGATGACGATGGCGTCCAGGTTGCCATCGCCGTTCAGGTCGGCCACATCGAGCGAGGTGGGCGACGCGCTCAGGCTCGTTTCGAGCGCAGTCCCAAACCCCCCACTTCCGTCGCCCGGGAAGAGGGCTAGCTTGTTGGCCCCGTCACTAGCCACGAGCAGGTCGGTGGTCCCGTCGTTGTTGAAGTCGCCCGCCTTGACCCCCGACGCCGTGGCGCCTACGGAATAGGATTGCTCGGGGCCGAAGGCGATCGACTGCGCGGCGGCCGGGGTGGAAACCCCCACGCCCAGCAGAGTCGCCCACCCGAGCGCAAGAACGGCAATCGTCGTTTGGGCGATAACTTCTCGTTTCATGCTTCTCGAACACATCGTGCTTGAGTACGGATCGGCGGCCCCCGGCTGCGCGCTAAGAGCTGCACCGCAACGCGGTACTTGCCGGAAGGGCCGTTCTAATTGATATAGCGAAAAAGCGCAAAGGGAGCGGCCAACCTCTCCATCCAGGCCCCACTTGTCCGCCTCCGGATGGCTTTCACGCTACTGAAGAGTGGACGCACCTATCGAGCGCTTTTTTTGTTTTGTTCGCCGATCTTGCGTGATGATGCCTTTTCGCTGTTTGCAGGGAGTTTTCCCACCCCGCTCGTTCGAAAGATGCCTGGCCGTCGGGGCCGGGCTGATGCTGCTGTGGACCCTGCAACCGGTTTCTTCCACGGCGCAGCTGCTTGATACCGGACCGCTCCAGGTGCGTGGCGGCGTTAGCGCCTCCGCAGAGGCCTACACGGTGAGCGGCATCGATCAGCGGCGCGCGCCGGCTACGCTGGAGACGACCGCGAACCTGTCGTTCAACCTGCTCGGGCTGCGCTCCGGGCTGAACCTGACGTATTCGACGGATCAGTCGCGCCTGCGCCAATCGGTGAATCAGCTCGCGTTCAACACGGCGTGGGGTTGGGGCGAAGTGTCGGCCGGGGATGTAAACCCCTCGTTTGCGAAGTACGGCCTGCGCGGCACGACCCTGCGCGGCGGGATGGTGGAGCTCGAACCGGCGCGCTTCCGGCTGGGCCTGGCCGCTGGGCGCTCGAATGAGGCCATCGGGCCGGGCGACGACGTGAGCCTACGCGCTGCCTCGTTCCGGCAGATGGCGTACGGCAGCCGCGTTGGGTATGGCCGCGAGCAGGGCTCCCATCTGTACCTGACCGGCGTGTACGTGCGCGACGACGCTTCCTCGATCGACCTGGCGGCCACCGAGGACGTTACGGCGCTGGGGGCCAATGAAACCATCACGCCGCAGGAGAACTGGAACCTCACCACTGACGCGGGCCTCGGACTCTTTCAGCGGCGCCTCTCGATGCGCGTGCAGGCTACGGCTTCGCTGCTCACTCGCGACGTGCGGGCGCCTGAGGTGGACGACCTACTGCCCGCCTCTGTCAGCTTTCTAACAGTGCGCCGCAGTTCATACGTCGACTACGCCGGCGAGGCAAGCCTGCGCCTCAACCTGCCGGGCGGCGGCCTGCGGGCCAGCTACGAACGCGTCCAGCCGGGCTTCAAGTCACTCGGCGTTCCCCAGATGCGCAGCGACCAGGAGCGGATCCGGATCCAGCCCACCCTTGGTCTCTTCAATCGCCGGCTCACCGTGAGCTTAAACGGTGCCTACACGCGCAACAACCTCAGTGAACAGCTGCTCTCGACGGCCGAGCGGCGGCAGCTGGGCGGCACCGTGCAGGCGCGCATCGCCCAGCCGCTCACCGTCAGCGCCTCGTACATGCGGCTGCGCAACGCGAACGAGCCAGCCTCCGACGCGCCCAACCCGGACCAGACGCAGCTGCTCCAGATCACGCAGACGGCCACGCTGACCCCCAACGTCACGATCCGCCAGGCGAGCGGCCTCACCCACGCGCTGTCCGTCTCCGGCTCGTACCAGACGACGCAGGACCAAAGCCGCGCCGTCGAGCAGGGCCTGCGCCCAGCCGTCAATACGCAAAACCGGTCGGCCACGCTGAGCTACTCGCTGCAGCTGCCCTCGGGGTTCAGCCCGTCCGTGTCGGGCAACGTGTTGACGAGCGACGCAGGCACGAGCGAGACGCAGGTACTCGGTATTAATGCCGGCGTGGGCCAGGCCTTCCTGGACCAGACGCTGCGCCTGAACCTGAGCGCGGGCTGGTCGCGCAACAAGGTGACGACGCAGCAGAGCGCCCAATCGATGCTGACCCTCTTGAACCCCACGATTGACTTTGCCGAGGGGGCGGCGCTGGCCGAGGGGGGCGGCTCCGACGCCGACCAGACGCTGTGGACCACCCGCCCCGTCTACGTCCGCGGGCTCGACGACCCATCCGCCTACGCCTGGCTCGTGAACGACCTGCTGCAGGGCACGACGGAGCAGGTGCCCTCCGACCTGGAAATGCTCTTCTCGAAGGGCATCTACAACCCGGTTATGCTGAATCAGTTGGCGCAGTCGTTCGAAACAATTTCTTCCCAGCGGACGGCCACGATTTCCGGCACCTATGAACTGCCCAACGGCGACACCCTCCGGCTCACGGTGCGCGGCCTCATCAGCACGTCCGACACGGGGCGCAACTTTCGGGAGAGCCAGGCCACGCTCCGCTTCCGCCATCGCTTCTGATCGCCCGCTCCCGGTTTTCCAGTAGTCCATCCCACGACGCATCGCTGCACCATGCATCGCCTCTCCATTGCCCGGTTGCTTTCTGCGCTCGCGCTGATCAGCTTGCTCAGCGCGGGCCCCATTTTTTCGTCCGACGCCCACGCGCAGGGCACTATCCAGGTTAACGTCCTGGGCGTGCCGTCCGTGCTGCCCAACCCGTTCGTCGAAGACCTCGTGCGCCGCGTGGAGCAGGGGCGGTATCCCGTTCAGGTGCTCTACTCCAGCCCGTCGCGCCGCGCGGCCACCCTGCGGCTGCGCATCGCGTTCGAGAAGGACGGCGTGCGAATCGCTGAGACGACATCGGAGCCGTTCGCGCTGCGGCCCGGCGCCCACGTCTTTCGCCGCTTTGGCCCGTCCGAGACGATCCGGTTTCAGGACCGCACGGAGGACCTGATTGACCAGGTGCCCCGCACGATCCGCCAGACCATCGTGCGCACGGGCGCCCTGCCGGAGGGCACCTACACCGTCACGGTCGAGGCGTTGCCCGAGGATCCGTTCCTGGCGGCGGTGCCGGGCACGGCCACGTTCAGCGTGCAGTTTGCGCAGCCCCCCATTCCGCTCACGCCCACCACCGACGCGACCGTCACGCAGCCAACCCCGATCTTTTCGTGGACGCCCGCGACAGGGGCCGCCCTCAGCGCTGTCGAGTACGACGTGCGGATCGTGGAACGCCTTCCGCGGCAGACGCCCGCGCAGGCTCTTGCGGCGAACCGGCCGTACCTGGAGGAGACCGTGCCGCAGACGACGTTGGTCTACCCGCCGGACGCCCTCCCGCTCGACCCCGGCACGGAGTACGTGTGGCAGATCACGGCCCGCGACGCCAACGGGCGCGTCCCCATCGCCGACGAGGGGCAGAGCGAGATCCAGACGTTCGCCTACGCGGAGGGGTCGGTGCCCGCCGAGGATCTTGCACAGTTGGAGGAGATTGTGCTCGAACCTGGCTTTGCCCGCCTTACCGAGCTCGACGTGGAGGCGACCGAGCAGGCTACGAGCTACATGCTCGACGGCACAGCCACGCTGGAGCTGCAGTTCGCCCAGCCCGTCCGGCTCCGCGCTACGTTCCGGACCCTGGAGATCCAGAAGACGGGGCTCGACAACCCCGTGCTGCTCGATGGCCGGGTCCGAACGCGCGGGGACCTGTCGGCGCTGCCTGTGCTGGGGCGCTCCGCCCCCGTCGCGCTCGACCGGATCGAGTGGCGCTTCGGGCGCGGCTTCGAAGCCGACGCCCGCATCCAGCTGCCGGGCGGCGATCGCCTCAACGCTGACGGCCGCCTCCGCCTCACCCCGAGCGGCCTCGTGGGTCAGCTCGTGGCCGAGGACGCCAGCGGCATCGTGACCGTGGGCGAAGCCCCCCTGCAGGCGCAGCTGACGCGCATCGAAGCGCGCTACCCGTCGCAAGAACTCCTAGCCGATGGCGCCATCCAGCTGTTCGGCGATGCGACGTCGTGCCAGCTTACCGCGCTCAACCTGAGCAATCCGGCGGCTGGCGGCGCCATCGATTGCGCGATCGACCAGCGGGAGCCGCTCGTGGCGTCGTCGGACCGCCTCGCGCTGGAGCTGAGCGGGCTGGAGGGCTCGTTGAGCGCCGACCTAGCGGCTGATACGTTCGACTACGATGTGGACGCCACCGTGGACGTTTCGCTCACGATGGCCGACGGGCCACCCTGCGGCGCGACGGGACGGCTGCGCCTCACGCCCGGCACGGTGGAGGCCAGCGCGCTCACGCCCAGCTGCGGCTTCAACGGCCCCGCGCGGATCGACCTGGGCGTGTTTGCCCTCGCCCTGGACGACCTGTCGGTGCCGCGCCTTTCGTACGACGCGAACGCCGGCACGTGGGACTTCGCGCTGTCGCTCGACGGCCGGCTCGAAGCGCCCGCCCTGCCCGGCTTCGCCACGCCGCGCCTCGACGACCTCCAGCTCACGTCCCAGGGCCTGACGCTGCCGGCTCTCTCGTTCTCGGGTGACGCCATGGCCGGCGCCACGCCGCTTGCTTTCGGCGGCGTCCAACTCGACCTGAACCAGCTGACCATCGACCCGATCACGTTCCCGTGGTTCACATGGGACGGCGCCGCAGCCGGCCCGTGGTCGGCCCAGTTCGACGGGCGCGTGCAGCTGCCGGACGCCCCCGCGCTCCCGGCCTGCCTGCGTAACACGGCCTTCGACGTGAGCGACCTGACACTGGACGACGGCACGGTCTCCGGCACGCTCCCCGCCACGGCCGTCCGCAACTGCTCGGTGCCCCTCGGTCCCAGCGCCGCGCTGCAGATCGACCGGCTCGGCGGCACGCTCACGGGCACAGCCACCGCGGCGGCGCTCACCGTCGAGCCCCAGCTCGACCTCGACGCCCGCCTCGCGCTCGGCCCGCCCTT
>CAYFRX010000147.1:6659-7843 GCA_964345515.1 uncultured Rhodothermales bacterium | reverse complement strand
CGGAGCTTTCAACATCTTCGCTGTCTGAGCGCAGTCGCGCAGCGACGGAGCGAGTTTCGAAGATTTTAGCGCAGATGCCGCGCAGGGAGCCGATTTCTTCACCGTCTTGATCTTTGCGCCCCGTTGGATCAAGCCAACGGGGCACTCAGGCAAGGAGGATGAAACGACAGCGAGGGGTCCTCCACGCTTCCAGAGAAACGGGATCACTCCTTTGCGGCAGATGCCGGCTCCAGCGGAGGCAGCGCGGCCTCGATGGCGGTGCGGCGCGATTCGAGCCAGGGCGGCAGAATCAGCTTCTCGCCGAGCTGGTCCGGGTCTTCGTCGCGGTCGAAGCCCGGCCCATCGGTGGCCAACTCGAAGAGCGTCCCACCGGGCTCCTTGAAGTAGACCGACCGGAACCAGAACCGGTCGATCTGCTGCGTAGGCTGCAGGCCGGCCTCGTTGACGGCCTCGCGCAGCGCCATCTGCTCCTCGTCGTCGCGCATGCGCCAGGCCACGTGATGAACCGCGCCGGGGCCCCACCGTCCCTGCCCGTCGTTGGGCCGTTCCTGGATTTCGACGAGTGTGCCGGACGTCCCGCCCTCGACGCCGTAGCGGTGCCATCCGTCTTCCGCGCCGATCTTCTCGAAGCCCATGAGGCCGGTGAGCAGGCGTTCCGTCGAGTCCAGTGCCCGCTCCCAGATGCGCACCGCGTGCATCCCGCGCACCTGATGCTCGGCCGGCACCGGGCTTTCGGCCCACGGCGTAAAGTCGCGCGCGTCGTCGGTCTCCACGAGAGCCAGCTTGAACCCATGCGGATCCGTGACGGGCAGCGTCGTCTCGCCGAAGCGGGTTTCCACGTCGCCCGTCGTCACGTTGAAATCGATGAGCCGCTCCTGCCAGTAGCCGAGGCTCCCGGACGGAATCGCAAACGGCACGTCCACCACCTGACCGACGCCGCGGCGCGCCGCGTGCATGTCGGGCCACGGGAAGAACGTCAGATCCGTGCCAGGCGTCCCCGCGCCATCGGCGTAGAAGAGATGGTAGGTGTCGGGCGCGTCTTGGTTGACAGATTTCTTCACCATGCGCAGGCCCATCACGCGGGTGTAGAAGTCGTAATTCTCTTGCGGGTCGCCCGCGATGGCCGTCACGTGATGGATGCCGTGGACGGCGGCTGCCTGCTTGGATGCGCTCATCGGCTTAGA
>CAYFRX010000147.1:0-6559 GCA_964345515.1 uncultured Rhodothermales bacterium | reverse complement strand
CGTGATGGATGCCGTGGACGGCGGCTGCCTGCTTGGATGCGCTCATCGGCTTAGAGTATTGAGGATGCGCGAAGGAGCAGTAAACCCTCCTGCTTTAGCCGGGGGAGAAGTCAAATCGTTGCGTGGAGTGCGGCCATCGACTCGTCATCGTCCACGGCGCCCCAGCTACCGCCAATTGCCCAGCAGCCCATGCTCACGGCGGCCACGTCCCAGTCCGTTGTGCCTAGCGGTCGATACTTCATGCGTCGTGAGATGGATTACAAGCGTGATGATGGGAGCGCATCAGCCAACAAACGTGCTGTACAGCGAACCCAATCCGGCGATCAGCAGGCCGGCGAAGGAGAGCCACAGCATGACGTCCCAGATCCGGCTCGGCGCGAGGTCGGGGTCGGTGCGCCGGTAGCGGAAGTAGAGGGCGGCGAAGCCCAGCATTGGGAGCATGACGGCCTGAGCGACCCCGCTGGCGAGGACCATGGCTGCCGGCGCCCGCAGGAACGCGTAAATCACGGCCGCGATGATCGGCCAGGCGACGCTCAGAATTTGGGTCCACCGCGCCCGGTCGGCCTTCGAGGATCCAATCAAACCAAACAGCTGGAGCCCGTCGGCCACGATGCGCGCATAGCCGGCGGCCACGACGAAGAACGTGGAGTAGAGCACGGCAAACGCGCCCAGCAAAAACACGTCGTACGCCCACGGGCCGAAGACGGGCACGTACATCTCGGCCAGCGTGCGGATCAGGCCCTGGCCGGCGGGATTGAGCCCGCTCCGCCAGAGGACGGCGGCGCCCAGCAGGTAGAAGGCGACGGTGGCGAACGTGTAGACGCCCATCGAGAGCCACGCGTCGGTGTGCAGCACGCGGATCCAGCCCTTAGCGCGCTTCAGCCAGGATTTCGTGCCATCCCGGAGGCCGGTGTACTGCGCATAGCCTTTCTCCAGGCACCAGTACGGGTACATGATGAGCTCGCCCGAGCCGAGGCCAATCAGTCCAAAGGCAGCCAGCGCGGTCGCCAACGGATTGTCACTGAACCGGTCGCCGATCGGCGGAAGCTGGAAGCTGAACCCCTCGGCGATGTGCTGCGACGTCACGGCCCAGTCGGTCGCCTGCAGCAGGAAGAGGGTCGCGATCGTCACGGCCGTGAAGGCCCCCACAAAGACCGTGGCCACCCGCTCGATGAGTCCGTACTGCCCGACGTACAGGAGCGCGGAGGTCAACACGGCCAAAAGCCCCGCCCAGAGGTAGCTGTCCGGCGGCGTCGGCATCTGATTGAGGCGGGCCTCCATGGAGGCGACGTCTTGTTGCAACGCGGTCACCTGGGCGCTGCCGGGCGCCTCCAGCCGCACCCGGGCCAGCTCCACCCGCGTGTTCACCAGCGTGTCTTGCGCCTGCGTGTAGACGAGCCCCTCATCGGTGAGCGGCTGGTTGATGGCCAGCACCTGCCCGACGCCGCCCACGATGCCGCCCTGCTGGGTAATGATGAGGACCGTCATCAGGGCCCAGTACCAGAGCAGCCAGTTGACCTTCCATCGAGGGCCGGGGATGGTGTTGAGCGCCTGCAAGCCCGTCTGGCTCCACGTGATCGTGTAGCGGCCGAGCTCGACCTGGGCAAACACCTTGATGACGCACCCCACCACGATGAGCCACAGCAGCCAAAATCCGGCCTCGGCGCCGACCTTGGTCGTGGCGATCAGCTCCCCCGAGCCGACGATCGATCCGGCCACGATGATGCCCGGTCCCAGCTTGCGCAACGTGGCCCCCACGCCCCGTGGCGGCGCCTGCACGTCCGATGCCTCGGAGGCATCGGCCGCAGCGGGTGCGTCGTGATCGGAGGATCGGTCGTCCATCAGCACACGAGTTGGCTCAGGTTCGAATGGTGCAGGGCCGCCACTTTAACCCTGCTCAATATCACACATCGGCTTTCCGACTTCAACCATCACCTGTATCCTCCAGTAGCGCATCCCCTCAAATCATTCGGTCTCGGCAGGTCCATCGCCCGTCAGGCGCTCCAGCGCGGCCCAGACGTCCCCCCACCGCTTTCCTCGTTGCTATCTTCGCCGCCGTGATGGTATACTTTGCATAGTCGACCGCTGGCGCACACCCAGATGGACTGCGCTCCGAGCCGTGATCGACACCCTCCGGTCTCGCCCCCCACCAACCGCCTCCCGCCAGGGCATCATGGATACAGATACGCCGACATTTCAGGATCAGAGCGCCGTCGTGACGGGCGCTGGCGAAGGCATCGGGTTCGAGATTGCCCGCCAGCTCGCCCTGCAGGGTGCTTCCGTGCTCCTCAACGACATCCGGGAAGAGCGTGCCGAAGAGGCTGCCGAGTCCATTCGCCACGAAGGTGGCACGTGCATCGGCACAGGCGGCGACGTGGGCGCGGTGGACGACGTGCGCGGTCTGGTGGACGAAGCTGTCTCCACGTTCGGACGGATCGACATGGCCGTCGCTAACGCGGGGCTCTCGCTCTGGAACGACCTCTTCACCTTCGAGCCTGAGGACTTTAACCGGCTCCTTTCGGTGAACCTGGGCGGCTCCTTCTTCCTCGCGCAAGCGGCCGCGCGGCACATGCGGGAGCAGGCATCCGGCGGCGACATCTTGTTTCTCTCGTCCGTGACGGGCCACCGAGCCGTCGATCAGGGATCGGCCTACGGGATGACGAAGAAGGCCCTGGAGATGCTAGCCCGCAGCCTGAGCGTGGAGCTCGCCCCACACGGCATCGGCGTCAACGCGGTCGCGCCGGGGGCGACCGTCACGCCCCGCACGCTCGACGAAAACCCGAACTACGTGGAGGACTGGGGCGCCGTGACGCCCACACAGCGGCCGGCCTATCCGAGCGATATCGCACGGGCCGCACTCTTCCTCCTCTCCCCTTCAGCGGCTCACATCACCGGCCAGACGCTCCTCGTCGACGGCGGATGGACCGCCGTCAGCCCGACGCCTCCCCCCTCATAACTTCTTCAGACGTACCCGCACCATGGAACAAGACACGCAGTCCTCCACCAGCGACGATCGCAATCAGAAGTTGCGAAGCCACGATTGGTTTGGCCGGCTCGACAAGATGGGCTTCATCCATCGCAGCTGGATGAAGAACCAGGGCCATCCGGATCGCATGTTCGACGGGCGCCCCGTCATCGGCATCTGCAACACGTGGTCAGACTTGACGCCCTGCAACGCCCACTTTCGCACGCTCGCCGAGCACGTGAAGCGTGGCGTCTACGAGGCGGGCGGCTTTCCGCTGGAGTTTCCCGTGATGTCGCTGGGCGAAATCCTCATGCGCCCGACCACGATGCTCTACCGCAACCTCGCCAGCATGGACGTGGAGGAAAGCATCCGCGCCAATCCACTCGACGGCGTGGTGCTCATGACGGGCTGCGACAAGACGACGCCCTCGACGCTCATGGGCGCCTGCAGCGTCGACCTGCCGACCATCGTCCTGCCCGGCGGGGCCATGCTGAATGGGAAGTTTCAAGGCGAAGACATCGGCTCAGGGACCGACGTGTGGAAGTTCAGCGACGAGCTGCGCGCCGGATGCATGAGCCTGGCCGAGTTTCGCAACGCCGAGTCGTGCATGTCACGCAGCAACGGCCACTGCATGACGATGGGCACGGCCTCCACGATGGCCTGCATGGTGGAGACGCTGGGCATGACGCTGACCGGCGCGGCGGCCATCCCGGCCCCGGACTCGCGCCGCCGCCGCACGGCCCACGAGACCGGAAGTCGGATTGTCGAGATGGTGGAGGAAGACCTGCGGCCATCCCAGATCCTGACGCGCGCCGCCTTCGAGAATGCCATCCGCGTCAACGCGGCGATCGGCGGGTCGACGAACTTCGTGGTGCACCTGCTCGCCATCGCCGGGCGCGTCGGCGTGGACCTGACGCTCGACGACTTCGATCAGTTGGGCAGCCGGATGCCGCTCCTTGTCAACCTGATGCCGGCCGGCGAGTACCTGATGGAAGACTTCTACTACGCGGGCGGGCTCCCGGCCGTCATCGAGGAGCTGCGCGATCATCTGCACCTGGACGCGCCCACCGTCACCGGCCAAACGCTCGGCGAGAACACGGACGGGGCGCCGTGCTACGACCGGGACGTGATCGCGAGCGTCGACGAGCCGCTGAGCGAGGAGGCCGGGCTCACCGTGCTCTATGGCAATCTCTGCGAGAACGGCGCGATCATCAAACCCTCGGCGGCCTCCCCCAAACTGATGCAGCACCGCGGGCCGGCCGTGGTGTTCGAAACGATCGAAGACTACCACGAGCGCATCGACGACCCCGATCTCGATGTGGACGAAGACAGCGTGCTGGTCCTCAAAAACGTCGGCCCGAAGGGCTATCCCGGCATGCCGGAGGTGGGCAACATGAGCCTGCCCCAGAAGCTACTCAAAGAAGGCATGCGCGACATGGTGCGCATCTCCGACGCGCGCATGAGCGGCACCGCCTTTGGCACCAACGTATTGCACGTCGCGCCCGAGTCGGCCGTGGGCGGCACGCTCGCGCTGGTCGAAGACGGCGACCCGATTGAGCTCGACGTGCCGAATCGCCGCCTGCATCTAGACGTGCCGGAGGACGAGCTCGCGCAGCGGCGCGCGGCCTGGACGCCGCCGACGCCCCCGCACTCGGAGCGCGGCTACATCCGCATGTACCTCGACCACGTCATGCAAGCGAATGAGGGCGCCGACCTGGACTTTCTCCTCGGCCGGTCCGGCAGCACCGTCAAACGGACGAACCACTGACGGGGCCCGGTGCGGCCTGCGCTCCTGCCTCCGGTTGCTCACCGCCAGGGCGGCCACCGCGCGCCGCCTGATTACGCCTCGGCCGAGAAATTCGTGGAACGTGATCGCCTGAGGGATACGTTCAACCCGATGTGGTTTCCTACATCGGATTCGGGGCGCTCGCTTTCTGAGGAGGCGAACGGGCAGTATGCGATCGGCCAGCGGCCGCTTTCCATTTCAACCAAACGGGTGATGTACGATGGAGATGCTCTCCTTTGACTTCGTGTGGCTTCCGCATCCTATCGAGGAGTGCCCTTCGGGCGAGGGGCTCATCGAGGGCCGTGCCGCCGAACTACGCATTGCCGGCCCCGCCTCGATCACCTACGCCGCCCGGCTCGGGTACTGCGCCGCGGACGACCAGTGGTATGGCCTGCTGGACATGCTCGACGAGATCTTGCATGAAGAAGCGTGGCCCCTCGAAGCGATCGAGGGGTTCGCGATCGACGGCGCCCCGGTCAAGACTGGCATTCAGACGGAGTTCCAGCGGTCAATCGTGCCGTGGACGGCGTTCCAGAAGCAGTCGGAGCGCCTCGCCACCCGAGCCGCCGAGCAGGGACCGCCCCCCACGCCCGACGCCGTGCGTGCACTCGAACAGCGGCCGACGACGTGGGAGCTCGGCTGGCGGCCCGTCGGTTGGGTAGGTCCAAGCGACGAGGAGGTCCGCCTCATCTATGCTGCCATCGTCCATGACGCGGCCGGCCACATCCGCGCGACGACGCTCCACCAAGACACGCCCCCCGACGCCGAGGCGCTCGATGAGCTGGTCCGCCGCGCGGCCGCCGAGCCCCATGCGCCCACCACGCCGATCCGCCCATCCACCCTCCGCGTGGCCGATTCGACCCTGGCGAGCGCGCTGACCGATCGCATGGACGCGCTTGACATTCGCCTAGACGTGCATCCGACGCCCCAAGTGCAGGACGCGCTCGCCCAGCTCACCGAACACCTTACCCCCGAGGGTCCGCCGCCTTTCCTGTCGGACGTGGCAGACGACGCCATCCTCGCCTTCTTCGACACAGCGGCTTCCTTCTACGAAGCGACTCCCTGGCACCGGTTCGAGGGTCACAAGTACCTCGGCGTGCAGTTTGATGACGGGCCGTGGCACTACGTCAACGTGATGGGCCAGGAAGAGGAAGCGCCGGGCTTGGCGTTCTTTGACGACTGGCTCCAGCTCTGCCGCTTCCACAACAATCAGCCCTCGTTTATGCAAGATATGCTGAGTGAGCTGTTCGGCGAGCCGCTCTCGCTTTCCTCGTTCGAGGCCGCGGGTGCCGCGGAGGCGATGACCCTCGACGCGCTGACAGCCCTCCATCCGATCGATGCGGCGCACGTGCTGGAGCTCGGCATCGAGCCGTTGCGCGACGACCTCTACCCCCTCCCCTACCGCTACGACGCCGAAAAGGGACTGGTTACCCCCCACCTTGCCCTGACCGCGTACCGCGCGCTCATGGAAGCCATCCTCATCGCGCTGGATCGCCGCCGGGCCACGCCCGTGACCAGCATCAAGACGACGCTTGACGTGGACGAGCACGAGGTCCGCCTGCGCTATCCCGCAGACGGCACCGAACGCCCCGCCGAGGCCCCAGCCGGCGTTCGCCTCATCATCGAGGGCCGCGACCACGACCCCGACCCATCGCCGCTCCCCGGTGGCCTATCGCTGCATGTCGACGTCGCCGGCGACACGGTCTTCGAGGACGTGGCGCGGGCGCTTCGAGACTTCGATGAGGATTTTGAATACATCGGCGTCGGCACCGGCGAAGCGGTGTTGTGGGACGACCGCGGCCGCCGCA
>CAYFRX010000146.1:0-7926 GCA_964345515.1 uncultured Rhodothermales bacterium | reverse complement strand
CACAACTTGGGTTAACCTAAGTTGTGGCTTACATGCTGATGGTCCGAAAGACGGCGGACGGTAGACCGAAGATCGCCTCACCGAGGCGACCTGCCGGTCCACGGCCGGCCGGCCGTCTGAGCGCCACGAGGATACCTCGCAACTTGAGTTAATGTAGATGCCTCTCGATTCTGCTCACTGACCTGCTTGGATGCTATGGTTACCCGTACGCATCTTGTCCCCTTGACACTGTGCCTGATCATGCTGGTTGGAGCAGGAGGCGCTCCGGCGCAGGCGCAAGACGAGACGTCCGTTGTGCGCGTACGTCTGTTCGATGACGATCACGCCGAACAGGTCACCCTGGGCGCGGTGAAGGGCACGCTCCGCCTCACCACTGGCGCCGATGCAAACACCCTGGCCCGGCTCGATGCTGGCGAGCAGGCGACACTCGGCACGCGCAGCGGCGAGGTGTACGTGCGCCTGGGCCAAGGCGGCCTCTACGCCAGAGCGCTCCACATACAGCCCACCTCGGAAACCGCACGCTGGTCGATCGCTCCCCAGGACGGGAGCACGCGCACGTACACCGGCTCGCTCGCCGTCCACGCCGACTCAGCCCGCCCCGACGTGCTGCAGCTCGTGAACGCCGTGCCGCTAGAGGATTACGTAGCGAGCGTGGTCGCCAGCGAGTACACCCTCGACGACACGGAAGGGATGAAGGCGATGGCCGTGGTGGCCCGCACGTACGCTCTTCGTGCGAGCGCGTCGTCTTCCAGTTCCTACGATCACGTGGATCACGTAAGCTCGCAGGTGTACCGCGGCACTGCCCCCATCACCCCGGAGGCGCGGGCCGCCGCACACGCCACGCGTGGTGAGGTGCTCACGCATGATGGCCGTGTCATCCAGGCCGTCTACTCGGCGTCCAGTGGCGGACACACCGCGGACCACGAAGACGTGTGGGATGCCGATGTGGCGCTGCCCTATCTGCGCGGTAAGCGGGACCCGTACGACGCCGGATCGCCGTACGCGCGCTGGCGCGCTGAGATTCCGCGCGACCGGTTGCTGCAGGCCCTCAGCAATTACTACGACGAGAGCATGGACGGCTTTCACCTCGGAGATCGGAGCGAAGATGGACGCGTGAAGACCATCGAGCTGCTCGTTGCCGACGGTAAGAACAAGACGGTGCCGTCAAATGCGTTTCGACTGCTCGTGAACCGCACCATGCCGGGCGTCAACCTGAAAAGCACGCTGTTCGACGCGCGGCGCGATGGCAACCGATACGTCTTCGAGGGACAGGGCTACGGCCACGGTGTGGGCCTCAACCAGTGGGGCGCACACGAGATGGCCCAGCGCGGCTTCGGCTACCGCGACATCCTGTCGTTCTACTACACCGACGTCGCCATCACGCAGCTCGACGAGGCCGAGGACCTGCCCATCGCTCCCGCGACGCCCATTGCCTCCACGCCGGCGCCGGAGGCCGATAACCAGCAGAAAACGACGCGACGAATCGGATGGTGACGCGGCCACCTACTCCACGCGCACCCACGGTTCCTCCCCAGCGCGCCAGCCGGCCCGAGCCATCCGGGGCGTAGTGAACGCCCATGCGCTCCGGCCCGATGCATCCATCACGATGAGGCCGCCCGTAGCGCCGTCGCCGTCTCGGTTGCGAATGGCGGCGTGCATGTCGGCCAGGCGTTGACGGGCGGCCGCCTCAGGAGCCTCGCCCCGCGCGGCCGCATCCACGCTGCGCACGGTGAGCGCCATCGCGGCAATCGCCTCCCCCCACCCCGTCGCGCTAGCGGCGGCATGCTCATTCGCGTAAAACCCGGCGCCGGGCAGCGGCGAGTCGCCCACGCGGCCCGGCGGTGCGAACGGCGTCCCGCCCGTCGACGTAGCCGCCGCAAGCCGCCTGTCGCGGTCCTTCGCTACACAGCCTACTGTGTCGCGGGGGGCTCCAGCGGATTCCAAGAAGGAGTGGCTCGTGTGATGCTGCTTGGCCTCCGCCTGCAACGCTGCATGCCGGGCGCGCTCCCGCTCACAGATGAGCGTGTCGTTGTCGACCAGCCCAAAGCCCTCGTGTTCGGCGAATGCCTCGGCGCCCTCGCGGGTCAGGATGCGGGCCTGGCCGTCACTCCGCACGAGCAGCCGGTGCGCCACGCGGATGGGCTGCACGATCCGCGCCACGCCGATGACGGCGCCGTAGTCGAGCGTAGCGCCATTCATGAGTCCGGCGTCGAGCCGCACCACGCCGTCGCGGTTCAGCATGGCCCCGCGCCCGGCATCGAACGCGCCATGCGCCTCCAGCACGGCTACCGTTTCGGCGGCGACCTCCACGGCGGGTGCTCCCTCCTCCAGCAGCGTGCGCCCCCGGGCGACGGCCTGTCGCAACCCGTCGCGGTGCGCCGCGCACGCATCGTCGGGGATGTCCCAGGCGCCGCCATGGACGAGGAGGCACGGCCCGTCCAGAGCCGGCTGGGAATCGCTTCGGAGGGACAGATCGGACATGGACGGCGCGTGGAATAGTTGGCGGTGGCGATGCGTTGGACCGCATGCAGTCATGATACAAACCGGACGCTCCGATGCCCACTCTCAAAAAGGCGGCGACGTTTCGCTTTTACGGCGACCTCAACGACTTCCTGCCGACCGGTCATCGGCAGTCGGACCTGCCGTATCGCTTCTGGGGCCAGCCCGCCGTGAAGGACGCCATCGAGGCGATCGGCGTGCCGCACCCGGAAGTGTTTTACCTGCAGCGCGGTGAGACCGCCATCGGCTTCGGCCACGCGCTGTGCGACGGCGAGCGGATCAGCGTCTATCCGCACATGCCAGATGCGCCTCCAGTGGACGGCTGGCTGCACCCGTTGATGCCGGAGCCCCCCCGCTTCGTGCTGGACGGACACCTCGGCCAGCTCGCTCGCTACTTGCGGATGCTGGGTCTCGACACCCGATACCAGACTGACCGCGACGACGCCGCGCTTGCCCGCATTACCGGCGATGAGGATCGCATTCTGCTCACCCGCGACGTGGGCCTCCTGAAGCGCAGCCGCGTCACATACGGCGCCTTCGTGCGCGCTACCGATCCCGACGCGCAGATCCGCGAGGTGCTCCGCCGCTACCCGCTGGATGCACATCTCGATCCGCTGACGCGCTGTATCCGCTGCAATCACGTCATCGAACCGGTGCCGAAACGAGAAGTGCTGGATGATCTCCCGCCCCAGATCCGCCACGACTTCGATCGGTTGTTTCAATGCACCGGGTGCGATCAGGTCTACTGGAAAGGCTCGCATTACGAGCGCATGCGACAGTTCGTCGCCGACCTTCTCGCTGATACGAACCGTTCGAACCCATAGTATTGCGAGAGGACGTCATGTCCGACCTTGATCGGGCCTCCAGTACCTCTCCTTTTTCTGGATCTCCAATCAAGTTGGAGAGGACTTCGTTTAGGGGCAACGATTTCAACACCGATGCAACGGCCTGCAACGCACTCACCTGTGAACACTCGCCTCACCGACAATCCGGACGATGCCGCTGCGTACATCCGTCGCGGCCAGATCGTCGCCTTCCCCACGGAGACCGTGTACGGCCTCGGCGCAGACGCCTTCGACGCGGACGCTGTGCAGCAGATCTTCGCCGCGAAGGGCCGCCCGTCCGACAACCCGCTCATCGTCCACATCGCCGAGCGCGCGCAGGTGGATCGGCTCGCGGCCTCTGTGCCCGACGCGGCACGCATGCTGATGGACCGCTTCTTCCCCGGCCCGCTCACGCTCATCCTTCCCCGCCACCCCGACGTGCCCTCCGTCGTCACCGCGGGACTCGACACGGTGGGCGTGCGGATGCCGGATCACCCCATCGCCCAGCGTTTCCTCGCCGCGTGCGACACGCCCGTCGCCGCGCCGTCGGCCAACCGCTCCGGTCGCCCCAGCCCGACGACGTGGCAGGCCGTGCAGGACGATCTCGGCGGACGCATCCCGTGCATCCTGCAAGGCGGCCGCACCCGTGCTGGCCTCGAATCGACGGTGGTGGACGCCACGACCGCACCGCCCGTCGTGCTCCGCCCCGGCGCTGTTTCGCTCGACGCCCTCCGCGCCGTGGTGCCCGGCGTGCAGGAGCCCGCCGCGGATGACGACGGCCCCACGCACAGCCCGGGCACCAAGCACCGCCATTACGCACCCTCCGCCCGCGTGCGCCTCGTGGACACGCCGGCCGATGCCGAGCCGGACGCGGCTCACGCCTACATCGGGCTGGATACGCCAGCGGACGTTGACGCCTTCGGGAAAATGCAGGTGTGCGACAGCATCGAGACGTACGCGCACGATCTCTTCCACTTCTTCCGGACGAGTGAAGCCGCGGGTTGCACGACGATCTACTGCCAGACGGTGCCGGACGCCGGCCTCGGCCAAGCACTCATGGACCGCCTCCGCCGCGCAGCCCGTGCGTCGCGTTAGTTGCAGCTCGGCTTCATGGGATGACCCGTGGGTAATCTGCTGCTCTCCCCAGCAGAATGTCCCGTATACGAGTCCCTCCGTCGGCCGAAGAAAGCGGCGTGTGCCCTGCGTCGGAACGGTCGCGCCGCTTAGAGGTCGATCTTTACACCACCGTGTGCAACCGTTCTTGTATTCTCCACCAGCCTGCCTCATCCCATGACCCACGCTCCCTCCAGACGAGAATTCTTGAAGCGAGCCGGATCGGCCCTTGCGGTTTCATCCGTGGGCTTCCCCTCCATTCTCCTTCCCAGCCGCAACGAGAAGCTCGGTGTCGCGCTCGTCGGGCTCGGCAACTACAGCACTACCCGGCTGGCCCCCGGTCTGCAGAAAACGGAGCACTGCGAGCTCCGCGGCATCGTGACGGGCTCACCGGAGAAGATCCCGGTATGGCAAGATCGGTACGGCATCCCCGACGGCAACGTGTACAACTACGAGACCCTCCCCGACATCGCCAATAACGACGATATCGACGTGGTGTACGTAGTGACGCCGCCCGGTCTCCACGCGCGGGACGCCATCGAAGCCGCCGAGGCCGGCAAGCACGTCTGGTGCGAAAAGCCGATGGCGAAGAATGCCGTCGAATGCCAGGCCATCATTGACGCCGCCAACAAGAACGGTGTGCAACTCACGATCGGCTATCGGATGCAGCACGAGCCGAATACGCAGACCATCATTGAGTATCGCGAGAACGAGACGTACGGGGCCGTGACGGGGGTGCGCACCGGCGCCGGCTACAGCGGCGCCCACCCCGACCCGGACGACTGGCGACGGGACGCCGAGCTGTGCGGCGGGGCCCTCTACGACATGGGCGTCTACCCGATCAACGGGGCCCGCTACGCTATGGGCATGGAGCCGGTTGCCGTAAAGGGCCGGATCTGGTCCAAGCGGGAGGATATGTACAGTGAGGTGCCCGAGTTCGCAGAATTCGAGCTGGAGTTCCCGAACGGCGTCGTGGTCGAGGGCGAAACCAGCTTCGGCAAATCAACGAACTACCTGGACGTGGAGTGCACAGAGGGCTGGTACCGCCTGCGGCCGTTTCAGTCCTACTCCGGCGTCCAGGGCGAGACGAGCGACGGCACCCAACTGCCGCCGGATCCCCGTCACCAGCAGGCCCGGCAGATGGACGGTGATGCCTTGGCCATCAAGGAGAACCGCGCCCCCATCGTCCCCGGCGAAGAGGGTCTGGCCGACATCCGCATCGTGCAGGCCATCATGGAATCGTCGCAGAACGGCGGGGCGCGCGTGGAGCTCTAGTCACGACCAGCTGGTCAGCGGGTCCGGCCTAGCCGGCGGGCGGAGCAGTGAGCTCCACCGGGTGCACCACATTGCGCTCGAAGAGGGCTTCCAGCTGCTCGATGCACGAGACGCCACTCGCGGCAAGCACAGCGCCCCCATCGACGGCCTCCTCGAACTGATCGTGCAACCGGGCGCCGACCTGCATGCTCAGCTCGTAGTAGTCGGTTTTGTAGCCGAACGAGCCCGCCATCCCGCAGCACTCGACGTCGGAGGTCACCACCTCGTACCCGCATTGGCGCAGCACCTCGACGGTTGGCGATGCCATCCCGAGCGTGCGCTGCTGACAGTGGCTGTGGTACGCCACGGTCTGCCCCTGCCCGGCTCGGAGCGCCTGCACCGTGTCCTCATTCTGGCTGATTTGCTGCTGGATGAAAGCAAGAACGTCGATACTCGCAGTCCGCAGCCGCTCGTGATCGGCTGCTGGGAGCAGCTTGGCGTAGTCGCGCTGAAACATGGCGAGGTCGGACGGTTCGAGCACGACGATCGAACGGCCGGCGTCGAGGTGCGGAGCCAGCGCGTCGAACGTCGTGCGCGCCGCTTTCTTGGCGGTCTGGATCATCCCTTGCGAGAGCGGCGCCCGGCCGCTCGGCACCGCGTCAGAAAGGTGCACCTCAATCCCAAGCGCTTCGAGCGCTCGCACGGCGGCCTGCCCGCGCCCGGTGCGGGCGTAGTTCGTGTACGGATCGGCGTACAGCACGACCTCGCCCTCACGCTGGACGGGCATCTTCGGCCGGGCGGCCCCCCACCGGCGAAGCGTCTCGCGTTCGAACGTGGGCAGCGCCCGCCGCCGGTCGATGCCCGCGAGCCGCTCCATGGCGGCGCGCACGAGCGGCTGCGCCGCTATCCAGTTCGCGAGCGGGGCAAGGCGACTTCCCATGTGCGCCAGCGTGGCAAAGTGCCCGAAGACGCGGCGTGCCAGGCCCAGCCCGCCCGGCTCATCGTCCGGCGACAGTCCCTCCACGAGCCAGTCGAAGCCCCCCTCGCCAGTGCGGTTGATGCGATCCTGCACGACGGCGTTGATCCACGGGATGTCGATGCCGACCGGGCAGGCCGGCACACAGCGCGAGCAGCCCGTGCACAGGTCGTTGAACGTGTCCGCGGTGTCGAGGCCGTGAATACCGGCCTCCCATCCCGTCGCGATGCCGCCAGAGTACGTCTTCCCGCCGAAGGCGTGACCGCCCACCTCCTGGAAGTTCGCGCACGTGTTCGCGCAGGCCGAGCAGCGGATGCAATACAGCGTCTCCCGCAGGTCCTCGTCCTCCCGCATGGCAAGCCGGCCGTTGTCGATCAGGATCAGGTGGAACGCCCGCTCATCGGTCGGCGTGCCGTTGGAGCCGTTGAAGCGCGGCACCGGCGTGTCGAACGGCGGCGTGAAGAGTGAGATGTACGACGTGATGTCCTGCCCCGTCCCCGACCGGCCGATGAGCTCGACGAACGGCTGCACGTCCTGGAGGGTCGGCACCACCTTTTCGACGCCGGCCACAGCGATGTACGTCGGCGGGACGAGCGCCGTCTTGCGCGCGTTGCCCTCGCTGGTGACGAGCACGAGCGTGCCGGTGTCTGCCGCGATGAAGTTGGCTCCCGTCATGCCCACATCAGCCTCTTCGATGAGTGCGCCGAGCTTTTTGCGGGCGAAGCGGGTGAGCTCCTCGGCGGTCTCCGGCGGCTCATCGGGCTGGAACATACGCTGGAACAGATCGGCGATCCCCGCGCGCGACTTGTGAATAGCCGGCGCTACGATGTGCGACGGGGCTTCGTCGGCAAGCTGGAGCACCCACTCGCCCAGATCCGTCTCGATCACCTCGATGCCGCGCCCCTCCAGCGCTGCGTTCGTGCCGATCTCTTCGCTCGTCATCGACTTGCTCTTCGCGAGCCGGCGCGCGCCCTCGGTGAGCCGCGCGATGTGCTGGTTCGCATCGGCGGCGTCCTCGGCGAGGTAGACCGTGCCACCCCGCGCCTCGACGGTCGTCCGCAGCTGCTCGATGAGCGCCGGCAACTGCTCGATCGCATCCTCTTTGATGGCCCGCGCCTTCTGCTTCAGCGCCTCGTAGTTCGGCAGCTTCGCGACCGACGCGTACCGCCCCTGGTTAAACCCACGGGTGTTCTGGGCGACCGAAGCGCCCTCGGCGTCCATGATGCGGCGGATGGTGGAGGCGTCAGCGCGTTGCAACGA
>CAYFRX010000145.1:0-8012 GCA_964345515.1 uncultured Rhodothermales bacterium | reverse complement strand
ACACGACGGGCGTGCTCGCCAAGTACGGCGCGCTCTTCGGCTCGGCCGCGGACGGGGCCGTGACGCAGGTGCCCGCCCCCAATCAACGCGTCCGCTCTTCGGCGTAGACGCTCGATTCCAAGTACGGGCTCACCGGGGGCCGAAGGTCATGCCCGTGGTGCGGTGAGCCCCTTCGTCGGCTGTGCTTCCATCTTCTGATGAAAATTGATTCCGCGATGTCTGCTTCCATCGAACTCTTCGACACGACGCTCCGCGACGGCACGCAGGGCGAACACGTCACGCTCTCGGCCCGCGACAAGGTCCGTATCGCCCAGCGCCTCGACGCCTTCGGGATCGACGTGATTGAGGGCGGCTGGCCGGGCTCCAATCCGAAGGACCAGGCCTTCTTCGAGCAGGCCAAGGATCTGGACTGGCCTCACGCGCAAATCACAGCCTTCGGCTCGACGCGTCACGCCAAATATGGGCCGGAGGACGATCCGAACCTGCAGGCGCTCCTCGACGCCGAGACGGATGTCGTCACCATCTTCGGAAAAAGCTGGACGCTCCACGTTGAGCAGGCGCTCGGCATCGCGCTGGAGGAGAATCTGGAGCTCATCCGCTCGTCGGTCGCCTTCCTGCGCGCCCACGGCAAGCGCGTCGTCTACGACGCGGAGCACTTCTTCGATGGCATCGCGGACGACGCGGAGTACGCGCTCACGACGCTGCGCGCCGCGGCCGAGGCGGGCGCCAATACGCTCGTCCTCTGCGACACGAACGGCGGCTCGCTGCCGCACGACATCGAAACGGTCACGCAGCGCATCCGCGGCCAGTTCGACCAAATGATTGGCATCCACGCGCACAACGACGGCGGGTGCGCCGTGGCCAACACGCTGGCCGCCGTGCGGGCTGGCGCGCGCCACGTCCAGGGCACCATCAACGGCCTGGGCGAGCGCTGCGGCAACGCGGATCTCTGCGCCGTCATCCCCGGCCTGCAGCTCAAGATGGGCATCGACTGCGTCGCGCCCGAGCAGCTCGAGCAGCTGTCCGATCTGTCGCGCTTCACGAACGAAGTCGCCAATCTCGACCCCGTCGACAGCGCGCCGTACGTGGGACGCAGCGCGTTTGCGCACAAGGGCGGCATCCACGTCTCGGCCGTGATGAAGACGCCCGAAACGTACGAACATGTCGACCCCGAGACCGTCGGCAACCGGCGGAACGTACTCGTCTCCGACCTGTCGGGGCGCAGCAACATCCGATACAAAGCCGAAGAGCTCGGTATCGAGCTGGACGCGGATGGGGAAGCACGGAAAGCCGTAGACCGCATCAAAGAGCTGGAGCACCTGGGCTACGAATTCCAGGGCGCGGAGGCGTCGTTCGAGCTACTGCTCCGCACGATTCAGGGGGAGACGCTGGACTTCTTCACGCTGGAGCGGCTCCGCGTGCGCAGCGAGCAGGACGAGACGGACGCCGGCTGCGTGGAGGCGTCGCTTGTCATGAAGGTCCACGACCACCGCGAACTGGCCGTGGCCGAAGGCAATGGGCCGGTCGATGCGCTCTCGAACGCGATGCGGAAGGCGCTTCGCAGCATTTACCCCAGCCTGGGCGCGGCCCGCCTCACCGACTACAAGGTGCGCGTGCTGACGCCCCAGGACGGCACGGCCGCCACCGTGCGTGTGCTCATCGAGCACAGCAGCGATGGGACCTCGTGGAATACGGTGGGCGTGTCGGAGAACATCATCGAGGCTAGCTGGCAAGCCCTGGCCGACGGACTCCGCTACCATCTGCTACACACCGATCCGGACCCGGCCCCCGTGGCATCCAAGCCCGCGTGACGGGCGCTCCTTGACGACCCCGGGCGCGCCGAACCCCACATCGGCCGCATCGACGACGATCACCCGGTCGTTTCCGCAGCGCGGAGCGGACACTGTGCATCGGCCGGTTGCCAGCCCCTTCTCGTGGCACCAGCAGCACGCCCACCGTGACGGCAAAGGCGCGCGGACCATGCGAGCGTCTGTCTCATCATCTGACCCCAACGAGCGCATCGGGCAGGCTGGGCGCTGGAGCAACTCTGTCGCCATCGCACACAGCGGGTTGGAGCCAGCACGCAGGCGCACGTCTCGCGGTAGCCGATGGGCAATTCAGGATCGACTCGATTTCGGGGCAGCTTCCGACGGACTGAAGATCACCGAGACTTCGAGCGGGATGCCGAGGGCCTGGGTGATCGCAAGCGCATCGGGACAGATCTCGAAGCCGCACTCGCTGCAGTTGCTCTGGTACCCGAGGAAGAGATCCACGTCGACACCGTCGTCGTCCACGAGCGACCGAAAGTACGCCTGGTGCGGCCGCACCTGCTCCCACAGCCAGCACAGATGATCGCTCAACGCGGCTCCGGGCGGCCGAGGCGACTCCAGCGCCCACAAGTCGTTGGGCCACGGATCGCCAAAAAAGCTCGGCTCACCGTGCTGGTGCCGATGCGTAGCCGACAGTCCGGTGACGTGCTCGATCTCGTCGTGCCGCTCGGGCGCGCACATCACACGAAGCGTCGCCGAATACGAGAACCGAGGGGCGGAGCCTTCCATCGCGTTGGTTGCTGAAGAATGGGTCATGATAGGAGGGGGAGCGTAGGTGCGAAGCGCTGCGGCAGGATTCCCGACACCATGCAGGACGTGCGAATCAGCCTTAATCCGGCTGTCTCAAGAGATCCGTGGATCGAGTCGCGCCATCGTTTCACCGCGCCCGCTGCCGATGACGACATCACCCGGGTCAACGACGGGATGCCTGAGGGCGCGCGACTTGACAGCCCGACGTCTCGTTCGCTATATAGTGACAGTCTGACCGCCGACACGACGCGCACGAACATTCCCGACGACCATGGTCCGCGTTGAAAAGAGCACCCACATCGATGGGCCCGTTGAGGACATATTTCGTTACATGGATACGCCCGAGAATCAGGCCGAGATCACACCGAGCCTCGTCGAGTCGGAATTGATCGAGCGGCTCCCGAACGGCGGCTCGCGGGCGTCGTGGATCTACAAGATGGCTGGCGTGAAATTGAGCGGCGAAGTGCGAGCTACGACGTATGCGCCGCCCGCCCGCATCGAATTTGCGATGACCGGCGATCTGGAGGGCCGCATCTGGTGGACGCTGGAGGACGAGAACAGCGGCACTCGCTTCACCTACGGTACGGAGTACGAAATTCCTGTTCCCGTCCTCCAGAACGTGGCCGAAGCGTTTGCGCGCCGCTACAACGAGCGCGAGGTGGAGACGCTGCTGCGCAACCTGAAGGATCGCCTAGAATCCGATGCAGAGGCGGCCGCCTAGCGCCGTGACGCGCCCGGAACGAGCCCCTTCTCCTGCAGCCGCTTCAACCTCCGGCGTCTCAACGCCCTCTCGGGCGGCCGCGATCTCCTCGGCCGTGAAGTCGGCGAAGTCTTTCTGGCGGAGCACTTCGCGCTCGCTGTACGAGACGACGAGGTCCACCCGCTCCTCGGCAGCCTCGGCAGCAGGCGGCGGAGGCTGCTCATCGCCCCGGAGCGCCTGCGCCACACGCTGCCGCAGCGGATCCTCCTCCGGGAGACGTCCCCAGTGGTCGGAAGCATCTGCTGTAACGGCTCGTCGAGCTCCGATGGCGCCTGCCAGAACATTCGAAAGGCCTGGTCGAACAGCTCGGCGTCTGCCGGGCGATGTACGAAGATGCTAAAGAGCGCCTGGTACACGTCGGCCCGCCGTCCACCAGCTTTGTATTCATGCTACCCTCGGCAAGCATCGTGAGGGCGCCGTCGCCGCCGGTGTGCACCTGGCCGTCCGCAATCATCGGGTTGATGACGTTGCCCACGTCGTCGACGGCTACGTAGCGCAGCAGGTCGATCTGTCCCGTCTCGCGGTCCACCTCGACCGTGCAGATGTGCGTGCCGAACGGATACGTCAACTACCACCACCGGAGGTGGTGGCTTGTAGCTGCCCTCCTTCGGACTACAAGTCCGAGATCAAAAGACGCTACCTTTGCCATGCAAGCAAGGTCATTCCCGATAAACCTTGAGGCTGTTAGGTCGGTTGACGCAGGTTCGCCAGCCTGTCTGCCGACATATTCTCAGCAGAAGCGACCTCATCCCTCGACCGACGGCGAGACCAATGTCGTGGGCCTTTTCGCGTACCCTAAACGAGGGAGCCGGGATGTTAGCGGTTCTCCCGGACCGCTTGCGCAGGGTGTCTTGTCCCGCCAGGCCGGGGAAGCTGTTGCCCTGCATGATGGTAGGTGCAAATACAGCATGATGTAGATGCAAATACAAATCGAACGTTTCCTCTTAGCGCGCATTCCTCCGCGCCCATAGGACGCGGCTTCCTGCGCTATTGATGTGATCTTGTCGACGGCCTTCACGATGGCGCTGCCGCCCACGGAGATGCTCCGCGAGCCGTACGTGCCCATGCCGTAGGGGATCTCCTCCGTGTCGCCGTGGCGGATCTTGGCGTCCTCCAGCGGCACGCCGAGCCGGTCGGCTACCACCTGGGCGAAGGTCGTCTCGTGGCCCTGGCCGTGCGAGTGCGAACCGGTGAACACCTCGACCTTACCCGTCGGATGGACGCGCACCGAGCCGCTCTCGTACACGCCGGCCCGCGCCGCGGTAGGCATCCACCAGCGTCGTGTTCGTGAAGACGCCCTTGACGTTCTCGTGGATGATGGGCGTCTTGTACTGGCCGGCGAGTGGAGGCGAATCGTCGGAATATCGCCGGCCGTTTTGCGTTGAAACTATATGGCAACCTGTTTTCCCTCTACACACCGATCGGGGCCATGAAAGAACTGTCCGACATGCTCACGGAGGCCCGCCGCCTCGCGGAGGCCGAGCATCCCTTCGCGCTGGCGACGGTGGTCAAGATCAACGGCTCATCCTACCGCCGCCCTGGCGCCCGCATGCTGATTACGCCGGAGGGCACGACCTACGGCACCATCAGCGGGGGGTGTCTCGAACAGGAGGTGGCGCAGCAGGCGCTCCCACTGCTGGATGGCGGATCGCCCGCAGTGCACGCGTTCGATCTCAGTGACGACGCCCTCATTCTGGGCTTCGGCATCGGGTGCGACGGCACCGTGCACGTGCTGATTGAGCCGATTCCCGCCGGTGAGATAGGTCCGCTTGGCTGGGTGGACCGCTGCCTTTCTCACCGCACGCACGGCCTCATCACCACCGTCTCGAGCGCGCCCGCGGGCTCCGGCCTCCTTGGCCAACGGCTGTTTATCCCTGAGGACGGTGAAATCGACGGGGGCATCCCCCACCCTGCGGTCGAATCGGCCCTCCGCGATGCCGCCCCGGAGGTGCTTGCCAACGGCCGCTCGCAGATCCGCACCATTGAAACGGGGACGGGACCGGTGGATGTGCTCTGCGAGATCGTGAAGCCGCCGGTTCGGTTAACCGTCTTCGGCGGGGGGCACGACGTGCGGCCTGTCGTTCAAATCGCCAAAAACCTGGGCTGGCAGGTGACCGTCGTTGGGCGCAAGCCGGAAGATGAGTTGGCAACTACATTCCCCGAGGCCGACACGCACGTGTTCTTGATGAATCCGGGGGAGGTGCGCGACTACGTCGATCTCGACGCTCGTACGCCGGCTGTGGTGATGAACCACAACTACACGCGCGACAAGACGCTCATCCACCACTTGCTGACGGCGTCGGTACCGTACGTCGGCGCGCTGGGGCCGAGCCACCGCACCGAGCGCATCACCGACAAGCTCCAATCGGAGGACCCAGCGCTCACGGCCGCTCACTTCGACAAGCTACACGGCCCAGTGGGGCTGGATATCGGCACGGAGACGCCACAGGAAATCGCGCTGGCGATCATCGCCGAGGTGCAGGCCGTGCTCCAAGACCGCTCGGCGCAGAAGCTGCGCGAGCGCGACGGCGCTATCCACGAGCGCGTGCCGACGGCGTAGCAGCGGCGCCCAGCGGGGGCACTACGTGCACAGCTAGGCGTGCGATGTCACAGCCGGCGAGGAAGCCTCTCGCTCCAGGGGTACAGCCGCCCGATCGCGCGTCTCTTTCGCCCCCTCCTCTTCGGGAACCGTATCGTCCGCCTGGCGCTGCTGTACCGCTTCCTGCCATGCCTGATTCAGATAGGCGTAGTCCCGATCTTGCGCCGCATCGTCCACGCCGCTTACGCACTGAAATCCGTAACTCACCGGCGAGAGGCTGGCGCGCGGCGCGCTGCTCAGATCGATGAGCTGAGAGCGTGAAAGCCCCATCCGAAAATCGCCGTGGAGCTGCCCCAGAATGCAGCTCGACCCGCTCGACAGCTCCAGCGTGTCTGGGTCGACGCGGCGATGCCACCCGGGGTCGATCTCATCCAGGTAGGCCGCCCCCCGTTCGACGCGCGTTCGGGCGTCTTCGAGGCTGATGCGGCGAGCGCGGCGCGCGCGCCGCCACTGCAGGAACCAGTCTTTCAGCGAAGGCATAAGAGTGCGCTGTCATGAGCAAGTTGTAACAGTATCTTCTACCCGCCGACGTACCGCTGTGATCCACCCCTGGCCAACGGCGCGTGGTGCATTCGATTCTGACTTTCGGGTGAATACGCGCCGTGGCTGGGCCGAGGCTACGGCTTGGGCCTGAACCGAGACCCGTGGCAGGGCATACAGTGCAGAAAGACTGCGTCGTGCGCGTGGTCCCTACGAATCGTTCATTTTCAGTATCGCGTCTGCAATGGCACACGACGTTCAGGACTTTCAACAAGATGTCATTGAGGCGAGCCGCGAACGTCCCGTGCTCGTCGATTTCTGGGCTCCATGGTGTGGGCCCTGCAAACAGCTGGGTCCCGTCTTGGAGAAGCTGGACCACGAGGCGGAGTCGTGGTCCCTGGTGAAGGTAAACACCGATGAAAACCCCGACGCGGCGCGCCGCTACGGCATCCGGGGCATCCCGGCGGTCAAGCTCTTCCACGACGGCAATGTCATCGGGGAGTTTACCGGCGCCTTGCCCGAGCACGCGGTGCGCAACTGGCTCGACGAGCACCTGCCCAGCGAATCCAAGTCACAGATCGAGGCCGCCAAGGAAGCGCTGCAGCAGGGCGACACCGAGGAGGCCGAGCAGCTCCTCTGGCCGGTGCTGGATGATAACCCGGATGATCCGGAGGCGAAGGTTTTGCTCGCTCAGGCGCTGGCCTTCCGCGACCCGACGCGGGCCAAGGCGCTCGCTGAGGACGCCGACATCGCCGATCCGGAGCTGCGGCAAGTTCGCGAAGCCGTGCAAACCATCGCGCGCCTCATCGCGCTCGGGGAGCGCCTCGACGACCTTCCGGAGGCGCCGGTCCGCGACACGTATCGTGCTGGCATCGAGGCCCTCAGCGACGCCGATTATGACGCAGCGCTCGACCGCTTCATCGACGTCGTCCAGCAGGATCGTGACTACGACGACGATGGCGCCCGGAAGGCATGCGTAGCCCTGTTCACCCTCCTCGGCAACGAACATCCGGCCACGCAGGCACATCGGCGCACGTTCGACATGGCACTCTATTAGACCGAGCGCAACTCTGTTCGCTGCTCCTCTCGCCGCTCTCCGCCTTGCCATGCAGTCCGATCAGTCGATTCACGTCTTCACGGCTCATGTTCAGGTGCGCTGGAGCGACCTCGACGCGATGGGATACGTCAACAACAGCCGCTACTTCACCTTTTTCGAGCAGGCGCGGGTGCAGTGGCTGGAGTCGATCTCGCACGACTGGAACTTCACGCAGGCCGGTCCCATGCTGGCCCACGCCTCGTGCGACTTCCGGCGGCCCGTCCCCTATCCGGCGACGTTGGAGGTTGACATCTATGCCGATCCGCCTGGGCGCACGAGCCTGAAGACGTATTACGAGGCGCGGGTCGAGGGCGGGGGCACGCTCTACGCGCAGGGCGAAGCCGCGCTCGTCTGGGTCGATGCCGACACGGAGCGCCCGGAGCCGCTGCCCGACGCCTTCCGCGCCGCACTCCCCGCGCGCTCATCGTAGCGCGTCGAACGTCTCGACGTCTGCCGGGTGGCGGAGGTGGGCCGCTGCCGTATCGACGGCGTCCTGCA
>CAYFRX010000144.1:0-8091 GCA_964345515.1 uncultured Rhodothermales bacterium | reverse complement strand
CCATAGCGCTCGACATGGATCGAAGCTCGGCCGCGAGGCGTTCTGTTGCAAGATCCAGCCTTTTCAATGATCATTCTTGACCGATGAGTGCTGACCGTCCCCTGAACGCAGAACGCGTCGTGTCCCGTGATCCCGAGGTCCTCAGCGGGAAACTTGTGTTTGCCGGGACTCGCATCCCGGTTCAGACCCTGATCGACTACCTGAAAGCGGGAGAGACGCTCGACCGGTTCCTCGACGGATTTCCGACGGTCGACCGAGAGCAGGCCGAAGCCTACCTCGAAATGACCTTGAAAGACGCGGAGACTCATGCCTGAGCCCCGCCGGTCTCCGCCGTTTCGGGTGTTGCTGGACGAAAATGTAGACCGTCTGCTCAAACCATATTTCCACGCGGACGTCGAGGTTGTGACCGTGTCGGAGCAAGGGTGGGCAGGAATCAGCGACGCGGAGCTGTTGCGCCGAGCGGAGGGCCCGTTTGACGTGTTCGTGACGATGGATCAGAGCTTGCCGTATCAGCAAAATCTGCCCGCGTTTGAGGTAGCCGTCGTGGTGCTGAAAGCCCGGAGCAATGCCTTTCGCGACGTGGTCGAGCTGATGCCGAAAGTGAACGAAGAGATTCGCCACGCAAAAGCTGGGAAGGCAACCGTCGTGACCGCATAACCCCACACTCTTATTACGCCAAGGTCAATCGGAAGGGGCATTACTTCTTGCTCCCCCGTATCGTTTCTCGCCCAACGCGGCAGCGTGCAACCGCCACACGTGGGCACACGCCCTTGCAGGGTACTCGGCGCGGAAGGGCTATAGCATTTTCGCACCAAGCGTTGCTATCTTAGCGGTCCACGTGCGCTTTACGGTGCCGTGTCACGCTATCGAAGTCTCAATGTCCGCCTCTACACGTTAGCCGCCTCTATCCATGATGGAACCAAACGATAAGCCGTCGCCCCTCTCCGGGTCGTCGACGCCCTCCCGCCGCTCGTTCATTAAGAAAGCCGCCGCAGGTGCAGCCTCCGTTTTTATCGTCCCGCGGCACGTGCTCGGGGGCCCCGGTTACACGGCCCCGAGTGATCAGCTCAACCTAGCCGCCATCGGTGCGGGCGGCAAGGGGGCGAGCGACATTCGCAACGCGTCCGCTGGCGGCACAGTCATCGCGCTGTGCGACGTCGACTTTTCCGGATCGGCCGCGCGGTCCGTCGAGCGGTTCCCCGACGCGGCGCTGTACCACGATTACCGGGTGATGCTGGACGAGGAGCCGGACATCGACGCCGTCACGATCTCCACGCCCGACCACACGCACGCCCCGGCGGCCGTCTACGCCATGGAGCGTGGCGTGCACGTGTACGTCCAGAAGCCCATGACCCACAACATCCGGGAGGCGCGGATGCTTACCGAGATGGCGCGGGAGCAGCAGATCGTGAGCCAGATGGGGAACCAAGGGGCGTCGAACCCGCTCCTCGACATGGTCCAGGGCTGGGTCGACACAGGCGTGCTGGGCGAAATCTCGAAAGTGAAAGTGTGGACGAATCGCCCGGTCTGGCCGCAGGGCGTGGCCATGCCGGAGCCGGATCCCAGCCAGCAGCCCGACGACCTGCACTGGGACTTGTGGCTGGGCCCCGCCGCAGAAAGAAAGTATGCGCCCGGCCTGCATCCCTCCAAATGGCGCGGGTGGGTCGACTTCGGCACGGGCGCGCTCGGCGACGTGGGCTGCCACCTGATCGACATCCCGTTCCGGACGCTCGATCTGATGTATCCTACGGACGCCGAGTGCAGCGTCGGCACGCTGTATACGGGCATGTGGGACGCAGCCTATCATCCGGAGGGCTTTCCGCCGTCCTCGTTCATCACCCTGCACTTTGAGGCCACCTCGAAGAGCCAGGCGCCGATCGAGATGACCTGGAGCGATGGCGGCATCCGGCCCGCTCACCCCGAGGCCATTCCCGCCGACCACGACATCGGCGGTCCGGGGAGCGCGAATGGGGTGCTCATTATCGGAGAGAACGGCGTCATCTCCACCAATATCAACGACAGCTCCCCGCTGATGCCGAAGCTTTACTTGAACGACGGGACGACGGAGTTCGGGCCCGAGGAAGAGCATCCCGAGGAGCCCGAGTACGGCCACCAGCGCAAATGGGTGGATGCGTGCAAGGCCGGCTTCGATAGCCCCGAGCACCGGGCCCTGACGGCATCCTTCGACTATGCCGGTCCGATGACGGAGACCGTGCTGATGGGGAATCTCGCGATCCGCAGTGCCATGCTCCGACGCGAGGACAGTGACGGCGACATGGAGTATTACGGCCGCAAGAAGATGCTGTGGGATGGGGAGAACATACGCATCACCAACTTCGAGCAAGCGAACCGGTTCGTCGGAAGAAGCTACCGAGACGGCTGGACGGTGTAACCGGACTCAAGAAGGGAATCCAGGACGGCGTGGCTCGGTCGGTGGCTTGTGCTGTTGATGACAGACGCAGTGCTACGCGGCGCGGACCGGCAAGACGCCGTATCGGTCGTTGGAAGGCGCCGGCAGGCCGAGTGAACCTCGGCTCGGGCTAGCCGTTTGCGGGCCTGCCAATGGTTATCACGAACCGCATCCCCGTCTATGCTGGCCCCGGAAAAACTCAAAGAGATTAAGCGCCGCTTTCAGGAGATCGAGCAGGAAATGGCCGATCCGGAGGTGGCGACCGACGCGGAGCGCATGCAGGAGCTCAGCCGCGAGCACGGCGAGCTCCGTGAGGTGGTCGACGTCATCGAGCGGTACGAGCGCATGCTCAGCGAGCGCGACGATCTGGAGGAGATGGCGCGCGAGGAAGACGGCGAGCTCGCGGAGATGGCGCAAGATGAGCTCGACGAGTTGCGTGCGAAGCTGCCGGTCGTCGAGGAAGAGCTCAAGATGAAGCTCATCCCGAAGGATCCCGAAGACGCCAAGAACGCCATCGTCGAGATCCGGGCTGGCACGGGGGGCGACGAGGCTGCGCTTTTTGCGGGCGACCTCTTCCGCATGTACACGCGCTACGCCGAGAGCCGGGGCTGGACGTACGAGGTGATGGACAGCTCGCCGGGCTCGCAGGGCGGCTTCAAGGAGATCACGCTCGGCATCCAGGGCAGGGGAGTGTTTGGCACGCTCAAGTACGAGAGCGGCGTGCATCGCGTGCAGCGCGTGCCAGAGACCGAATCGAGCGGCCGCATCCACACATCGGCGGCATCGGTGGCCATCCTGCCTGAGGCCGAGGAGGTCGACATCGACATCAATCCGAGCGAGCTCAAGGTCGACACCTTTCGCGCCAGCGGTCCAGGCGGCCAGTCGGTGAACACGACGGACTCAGCCATCCGCATCACGCACATGCCCACGAAGCTCGTGGTGACGTGCCAGGATGAGAAGAGCCAGCACAAAAACCGCGAGAAGGCGATGCGCGTCCTCCGCTCGCGGCTCTACGAGAAAAAGCTGGAGGAGCAGCGCCAGGAGCGCGATGAGGCGCGCCGCTCCATGGTGGGCAGCGGGGATCGTTCTGCGAAGATTCGCACGTACAACTTTCCGCAGGACCGTGTGACGGACCACCGCCTGTCGGGCAGCGACAAGAATCACGCGTTGCAAACCGTCATCGACGGCGGCCTCAATCCGATCATCGAAGCGCTCAAGGCGGACGAGCACGCCGAACGCCTCGCCAATCTGTAAGTCCAGCACGCGCCGGGCGCGTCGCGTTCTCTATCATGGCCACCTTCGACATCCCTCATCTAGACATCGAGGACCCCGAGCAGGTGATGGGGGCCTTGGGTGAGCTCGACCCGGCGCTCATCGCTGAGCAGAAGCGGGCCATCGCGTTGCTGGAGGGAATTGACGTGACCGATGTGACGCCCCAGCGCCTCGCCTGGCTGATCCTGTGGAGCCAGCTCTTTGCCGCCATCCGCGGCGTCCAGGCGGCCGTCGTCTTCCGCTCGCGGCTCTTGCTGGAGTCGACCTGGCGGTTCACGTTCGAGGTGTTTTTGCACCTGCAGGCCATCATCGAGCCGGCCGCTGAGCACGCCGACGCCGAGGCGGGCGATGGCCCGCCGCAGACGGAGCGGGGGGACGAGGTGGACCGGCGCCTCGCCGCCTTCGCTGCCTGGTGCCTGTGGAACGACGACCACCACATCGACTGGATGATGGACCCGCGCACCATCGAGTCGCTCGGCAGCCTCACCGAGCGGAGTGACCTCGAAGCCGACCTGTCGGCGCTCCGGTCGCAGCGGCAAGAAATCTGGGGACTGATGGACACCGAGGCCCTCGACCCGTGGATCCGCAAGATGGATCGCCGGCGCGACGGGCCTGACGAGCGCCACGTGTTCTCGTTCTACGAACTGCTCGGGTTAGAGACGACCTCCGTCAGCCAGCGGCTCATCCGGCTCAACAGCGGCGCCAGCATCGGGGCGTACTCGCGCGCGTCCGTCGTGCTGCACGGCTCCACGGCCAATCACTTTCTGGACGTCGAGGATGGTGAGGTGACGCCACGCCTGCGCGACGAGGCCGACGTGGAGAGCGCGAGCAAGCCGTACATCACCGTGGGGCTGGAACTGCTCAGCGAGATTAAGCCGCTTCTCTGGCCGGCCGCGTCTGGATGACTCAATTTGCAGGCATTTCAAATGTGAGGCGCGACTTCCGTCCGCCCAAGCAGTTGTAATGGACTGCAATAATCTCCCTGCTCCGGTCTACCGGGGCATGATTTCCTCATCATACCGTAGGGGTCCATCATATGGCTATGCCGAAACACCAATACGAGCTCACCTATGTCCTGAGTGGGGTGCTCAAGAGCGACGACATCAAGAACCTCGTTCGCCGCGTCAACGAGTTCATCGAGAACAACGACGGCGAGATCATTGAAGTCGACGAGTGGGGCTCCCAGCGCCTCGCGTACGAGATCGAGAAGAAGCGGAGTGGGCACTACGTCAACATGTACTTTCGGGCACCCGGCGAGCTGATCGCCAAGCTTGAGCGCGCCCTGGAGATCGAGGACAATATCCTCCGGTACCTCACGCTCCGCATGGATGCCAAGATGATACGGCATTACGAGCAGCAGAAGCGCGAGCAGCCCGAGCCGGCCACCGACGACGAGTAGGATGTGCCCCGGGCCGTCCGCATCATCTTTATTTCCAACCGACGACTTTATTAGACCATGGCGAACCAGAACGACGTCGACTACGAGCACATCGAGTACGTCGACTACAAGGACACCGAGTTCCTACAGCAGTTCATCAACAACCAAGGCAAGATTCTGCCACGTCGCGTGACGGACGTGCCGGCGGGCGTGCAGCGTCAGATCACGCGGGCCATCAAGCAAGCCCGGCACCTCGCCTTGCTGCCGTTCGTGGAAGACAATGTCCGATAGCGGCATCCGGACGCGACGGCAGCATCGATACGAATCCGCTTTTTACGCTGAAGAGAACGAGTTATGCAAGTTATCCTATTGAAAAACGTGGAGCACCTGGGGCAGGAAGGCGAGATCCACGAGGTGGCCGACGGCTACGGCCGCAACTACCTGATCCCGCAGGGGATGGCCCGGATGGCCACTGAGGGGGCCATCGAGCAGGTGCGCGAAGAAGAGCGCCAAGCGCGCCGCCGGAAGGTGCAGGTGCGTAAAGACGCCGAGAAGGTGGCCGAGGAGCTCGCGGACATGGAACTCGTGTTCACCGCCAAGGTGGGTGAAGAGAACCGCATCTTTGGCACGGTGACGACGCAGCAGATCGCTGTGGAACTCGACAATCGCGGCTTCGACGTGGACCGCAAAGGCATCGAGCTCGACGAAGACATCCGATACGTGGGGCTCTACACGGCCAAGGTGCAGCTGCACCCCGACGTGGAGCAGCGCGTTAGCATTCGCGTGATTCCAGAGTCAGGCCCCGAAGAGGGCTGATCTCGTCGATGGACCGTTCGGACGTGCAACAACGCCTTCGAGATGCTCGTTCACCCTGTACGGGGAGCGGGCATCTTGTGCATCGGAGCCGGGGCGTAACGTTCCGCGGCATCGAACCCCTTAGTGAGCGGCTTCCACGGGATCGACAAAGTACGCTACCACCATGCGCATCACACGCACACTGTTAGCTTTAGGCGCGGCACTGCTCGTAAGCCTGATCATCGCGCCGGCCTCCGCCCAGGGGCTGCTGGGCACGGAGGAGCACGTTGAGTGGACCACGGAGAGCGCCCCGCAGACGGTGGCGCCGGGGGGAACGGTGCACCTGCGCTTTCGGGCCGCGATTGGCTCAGGGTGGAAGATGTACGCACTCGATTCGCCCCCGCCGACGCAGAGCGTGGAGGTCACGTTAGACTCGCTGACGGCCGGCCTGCAGCACGGCGACGTGCGGCAAGCGGCGCCGAAGCGCGGCTACGACCCGAACTTCGACAAAGAGGTCACCTACTTCGACGGCGAGGCGCTGCTGGAGGCCGACGTGACGGTTGCCGACGCGGTGCAGCCCGGCACGTACGACGTGTCCGGCACGATCACGTACATGATCTGCAACGACCGCATGTGTCTGCCGCCCACGCAGCAGCCGTTCACCCAGACCGTGCGGGTGGAACAGGGCGCAACGGCCACGGCGGACCCGCTGGTGGGAGCGGCAGAAGAGAGCCACTCGGGCACCAGCGGTGCAGCGTCGGGCGGCTCGACCGTGGCCAGCACGACGGGCGACCTCAATAACGCGCGCCGGGGCGGCCTCTGGGGCTTCCTGCTGCTGGCTGTGGGGGCCGGCGCGGCGGCGCTGCTCACCCCGTGTGTCTTCCCTATGATTCCGCTCACCGTCTCGTACTTCACGAAGCACGCCGACGATCGCGGCGAGGCGTTCCGGATGGCGAGCGTGTACGGCCTGTCGATTGTCGTCATCTTTACGGGGTTGGGCGCGCTCATGGCGGCCGTGCTCGGTGCGGCCGGTGCCCAGACCATCGCGGCGAATCCGTGGGTCAACCTCTTTATCGGTGCCGTCTTTGTGTTCTTTGCCTTATCGCTGCTCGGCCTCTTCGAACTGCGCCTGCCGAGCGGATTGCTCAACTACGTGAACCGGCAGGGGAGCGAGCAGGCCGGCTACGTGGGTGTGCTCTTCATGGGCCTCACCCTTTCGCTTGTGTCGTTCTCGTGCACGGCGCCCTTCGTGGGCGGTTTGCTGGCGGCCACGGCGGGCGGCGAGGGGATCTACCCGGGGGTGGGTATGCTCGCCTTCAGCGCCACATTTGCGATGCCGTTCGTCGGCTTCGCCATGTTTCCGAACGGCCTGGAGGCCTTGCCCCAGTCGGGCAGCTGGATGAATGTGGTGAAGGTCGTGCTGGGCTTCATCGAGTTGGCGGCCGCGCTCAAGTTTCTCTCGAACGCCGATCTGATCTGGGGCTGGAATCTCCTGTCGCGTCCGCTATCGATTGCGCTCACGGTCACCACCTTTGCGCTCTGTGGCTTGTACCTGCTCGGCAAGCTGCGGCTGGCGCACGAGCCGGCCACCGAGCAGATCGGCAGCCTGCGTCTCCTCACGTCGATGGCGTTCTTCGGACTCGCCCTGTACATGCTGCCCGGCCTCTTCGGTGCACAGCTGGGCGCCCTCGACGCGTACCTGCCGCCGCGCCAGGCCAGCGATCCCAACTTGACGGCCACCGCGACTGGACCGAACGCGGCCTCGACCTCCGAAGCGCTCGACTGGCACGTGGACGAGCGCACGGCGGCCTTCGAGGCCGCCCGCGCGCAGGACAAGCCCGTCTTCGTGGACTTCACGGGGTACACCTGCACGAACTGCCGCGACATGGAGGCCAACGTCTTTACGCAGCCGGAGATCGCCCGTCGCTTCGAGGACGACTTCGTGCTGCTCCGCCTCTACACCGATGCCCAGCCGAAGGGCCCGGAATACCAGCGCTATCAGCTGCGTCTAACGGGCACCACGGCGCTGCCTACCTACGTTGTGCTCGACCCGCAGGACGAAACCCCCGTCGACCGGGTGAGCGGGACGATGTCGGCCGAGGCCTTCGGGCAGTTCCTGGAGCAGAGCGCGGCCGCCTTCAGCAATCAGCAACTCGCCGCCCGGTAGCGAATAAACGGGTGGACGTGTCGACGTCTGAGCGTCGGGCTGTACCCTCCAACGCGCAACCCACAACGC
>CAYFRX010000143.1:3757-8095 GCA_964345515.1 uncultured Rhodothermales bacterium | reverse complement strand
AGGCGGCCCCGCTGAGTCGATAGGCGCGCCATACCCCCCGGTGCTGTCGATGAAGGGCGTCGACTAAATTTCGGCGGTCGTGCCTCCGCTGTTTGATCCGTACGTTCTCGTTACCCGTTGCGCCAGCGTTTGATCGTCGTGTTTCATGTTGCCCACCCGCTATCCTTCAGACCAGCCGGAGGGGGTATCGCCCCGTGATTGTTCCTTTTCCCGGTCCCGAGCGGACCTCACGTGCCACCGCCGGCGGCAAAGGGCAGTCACTGATTCGGATGACTGCGGCGGGCGTGGCGGTCCCACCGGGCGCCATTCTCACCACGGAGGTCTTTTCGCCCTGGTTCGATGCGATCACGAGGACGGAGGCCTGGACGGCGCTGACGGAGACTCCGCCCGACGACTGGCCACCGCTCTGCGACGACCTGAGGGCGCAGTGCCGGATGGCGGCTTCGACGATCTCACGCCGCGCCTCGCCGTCGTCGTCCAGCAGCAGATCGAGAGCGTTGTGGCCGGCGTGGCTTTTTCGCTTAACCCGGTGACGAACGATTACGATGAGACCGTCATCGACGCCAGCTGGGGGCTCGGCCCGTCGGTGGTCGACGGCCGCGTCTCGCCCGATCACTTCGTTGTGAACACGGTCGACCGGACCGTCGTGGAAGCGATGATCGGGCCGAAGGGGGTCTCCGTGTGGCTGGATCCCGAGGGCGGCACCGTCGAGCAGGAGGAACTCCGCGCCGAGGAGCAGACGCTCGGCACTACCCATCTTCAGGAATTGACGAACATGCTCGCCCGCATCGAGGCCCTGTTCGAGCATCCGGTGGACGTCAAGTGGGCCTATGCCGACGATCAGCTTCACGTGCTGGTGGCCGTCACGACCGATCCGGGCTGGACGCCTCTGTTCGTGAACGCGGCCGCCATCGTGCTGGAGGTGGGTGGAACCCTGCAGCACGGAGCCGTCGTCGCGCGCGAGTACGGCAAGCCGTGCGTCGTCGGCCTCGACCGGGCGACGACTCTGCTCGACGACGGGCAGCAGGTCGAGGTGGATGGAGCGAGGGGAACGGTTCGGCTACTGGATGCGTGACCTCGAACGCTCTCGCTCCTTTTATGAGCGATACTTCGGTGCGCAAGCGGGCGTGCGTTACGTGAACGAGCAGAAGCAGTTCACCTCCTACTTCCTGAGCTTTGCCTCCGGCGCGCGCCTTGAACTCATGCACACGCCAACAGTCGAAGCAGCACTCACAGCCGAGGATGCTGAGTTGCAAGGCTATGCCCATTTGGCGTTCTCCGTCGGTTCCAAGCAGAAGGTAGATGCGTTGACGGAGCGGCTGCGCGACGATGGGTACGACGTAGTGGGGGAGCCTCGCCGAACAGGGGACGGGTACTATGAGAGCGTGGTGCTTGACCCTGACGGCAATCATGTCGAGATCACGGTTCAACGAGATGATGATGTGAGGCACACACAACGAGCGGCTGCCTTCCTCGCCCCCGGCGTCGAACACCCTGCCCCGACGGCGGTCTGAACGGAACGCGACCGGTTTCTCCCGCTAGCTCTCCAACGACCATAGCTTCCCTGCACATCCGTCCCTTCGCGCCGGAGGATGTCGACCCGCTCCGGCAACTCTTCTACGACACCTTCCACACGGTCAACCGTCGCGACTACACGCCCGGCGAGCTCGACGCCTGGGCACCCGCCGCCTTCGAGCGCGTGGGCTTCGGCAACGCGCGGCAGCAGCAGGTCGGGCGCTGCGGCGTGATGCTGACCGACTTCGTCATGGAGAAAACGCTCCGCCCCCGCGCAGCGTGACGCGCCGCCCCCAGCGTGCGCCGCGCCGGTGAGGTCGCGCTCACTCGCTACCGCCGAGGCGGAAGACGCGGTTCACGTTGAAGCCGAAGCGGAAATCACCGTCGAAGAAGGCGTCGGTGTTGCGGGCGAGGACGTGTTGCTCGGTGAGCCATTGCGAGGTGGTGAAGAACAGCTGGAAGACGTGTCCGCCCGTCTCGATGTCGAGCCCGATGGAGAGGGCGTCGGTGGTGCCGTCCGAGCGCGCGCCGAGCACGGGCAGGTACTCCACCTGGAGCGCAAGCCGGCGGCTCAGCACGAACCGGCCCGCGAGCCCTAGTGTCACATGGTCGTTCTCCTCCTCCAGAATGCGCCCGCCGCTGCGCTCGATAAACACCGTGTTGAAGTGCGACACCATCGGGGTCACCTGCAGGCTGATACGCTCGCCCAACTTGCGGGCGATCAGCAGTGACGCAAAATAATTCAGCCGGTCGGCGAAATCGAAGCCGTTCTCGACGGTCATAATGCCCGCGTCGCCCTTGAGCGCTACGTCGACCGGGAATGAGTTATCTTTCATCTGCCGCAGCAGCTTGGCCTTGAAGCGGACATCGTACAACTTGTCGAATCGCGACCGCCCGACGCCGATCGAGAGGCGGTCGTGCAGCCCGTAGTCCACGCCGAAGCGGATGTTGGCCGCCCCATCCAACCCAAACAGATCCTGCACGCCGTTCGTCACGATGCCAAAAGCATGCATGATGGTGACGTTCAGGTTGCTCTGGGGCAGGTTGTAGACCGAGCTGCCGAGCACGACGTTCGGCGCCCAAAACACCTCCTCGACGGGCCCGCCCGGATCGACGCGCTCGCGCGGCATCTGTGCGTGGCTCGCCTCGGCACTGAGGCCCACGACCATGACCAGGCACAACGTTCGAAGAAACATGGAGGGCATAAGCGGGACGCGTGGCTGCATGACGAGGAACGGGATTACGAGCTTTCGACAGGTTTGAGAACCGCCTCGATGCGGACCTTCTGGATTTCATCGACGCGGACGATGAGCAGGCTGGGCGGGGTGATGTCGTAGTCGTTGAGGTTGATCTCCCACGCCGCCTCGACTTTGAGCCCCTCCGGCGTGACCTGCAGCGTGCCGTCGATCTCGACCTCGCGCGTGACGCCGTGGAGCAAAAACTCGCCCCGCACGGTAGCCGGCTGGGGGGCGCGGCGCTCCGGGTCGAACGGCGTGACGAGCGTGCCGAAGAACTCGGCGAACGGGTACTCGTCGGCCTCCAGCGTCGTCCGCATATCCTTGTCGCGCTTGCCGATGCCTGTCTCCAGCGTGGTCAGATCCAGGTAGAAATCGACGGTCGAATCCGGCAGGCTGATCCGGCCCACGAGGTGCTCGGACGTGCCGGTGAACGTATGCAGGGGCACGCTCGACGTAAACTCCGCGTGACCGGTCTTCGTCATGTACGCCTGCCCATGGGCAGCGGGAACGACCGCGCACATCGACAGCAGCCCGATCGCTACGAGAATTAACGCGAATCTCCGGGGCACTGCGGGAGCGTGTGAGGCCACAGGCGTGTGGGAGGGTTGAGACGAGAACGACTGTCGACACTCATTCCGCTCATCCCAATCCCCCACACGCCCATTCTCAAGCTCGTCCATTTCAATCCACTCGGTTGATTCACGCATAAGCATCACGAGGCGGCTGTGCGTTCGCTAGTTATTCCGTGCGCCGTCCTCGATCCAGGTCCGGATCAGTGCAATCTCCTGCGCCGTGAGTGGCGACCGGTCCAGCGGCATGCGCCTGCCGAACTGCGGGTCGGGCTCGATCTTATCGACCAGCGGACTGGCGTCCGGATCGCCGGGCACCACAATGTCGCCGCCGTATTGCACGCCGATGCTGCTCGTGACCTGCTCGTAATTGGTCAACTCGACGCCGTTGGTCGCCTCGTTAATGTGGCACCCGGCCCCGCCACACGAGCTCGAAAAAATGGGCTGGATGTCCTGTGCGAAGCGCACTGGCCCGCCCGGATCGACGATCATCGTGTTGTCAATCTTCCTACTCTGACAGGCGGACGCGAGCAGGCACACGGCGAGAAGAAGCCCGATGGAGCGAAGGATGCGCATAAAAGCAGGAAAGCAGGTAGTCAGTCGAGAGAACCGAACGATGCCAACATCACGGTACCGCCGCTGGGACCGTGGACGCGCCCTCACTTGGTGATGGTCACCGTGTCGTCGGATTGCGACACGCTGAACTCGGTGAGCGCTTGTGAGGCCGGGCCTTGCACCACCGCGCCGTTGGTATTGAACGCCGAGCCGTGGCACGGGCACATGAACGTGTCGTTCGTGAACGCATTGATCGTGCACTGCTGATGCGTGCAGATGCTCGTGAACGCCCGGATGGTGGTCCCGTCCACGTTGACTGCCATCACGTCGGCCTCGCTGATGAGCAGGAAGCCCCCTTCGTTTGTGAGGGCCTGCGTCGCGTCCACAGTGAGGTCGATAATGACCTGATTCCCGTCGATGGTGACGCCGTTGTTGTCGTCCGGCGGCTCCTCGTCCGGCGG